>NZ_JAAVJB010000160.1 GCF_012034385.1 Streptomyces spiramenti | reverse complement strand
CTCTAACCAACTGAGCTAGCGGCGCCTGCTGACGTCGAAGACTTTAGCACCCGTCCCGGGGACGGCGAAAATCCGGACCGCCCGGCCTCCGTCCCGCCCGAACCGCTCCGCCCGACCCCGCCGCACACCTCGCCGCACCCCGTCCGGAGCACCCCGGGCGGGCCACGGCCCCGCACGACGACCACCGTCACGAGACAGAACCAGAGGAGAGCGACGTGCTGCGCCGCGCCTTCATGACCGGCGGCCCCGCCACCCTCGCCGCCCTCACCCAGCGCGGGGGGAGCGCGTCGGCCGCCGCGCCGCCCATCCGTGTCGGCGAGACCGAGGCCGTCGCCCTGGAGGACACCGTCCGGCGGATCCGGCTGCTCGACGACCGGCACGGCGCGGACGACCTCTACCGGCGGGCGGGCCGCTCCCTGGCCGCCGCTCACCTGCTGCTGGACGCCGGGACGGCGCGGCGGGCGATCAGCGACCGCATCCATGGCGGCGCCGGCGAGCTGGCGCTCTCGGTCGGCTGGCTGGCGCACGACTCGGGCCGCTGGGACGAGGCCCGCTCCCACTACGCGGAGGCCCTCGCCACCGCCCGCATGAACGGCGACGTCGCGCTGGAGGCGCACGCCTTCTGCAACAGCGCCTTCCTCGCCCGGGACACCGGCCGCCCCCGTGAGTCGGTCCGCGCGGCGCAGGCCGGACAGCAGGCCGCCCACCGGCACTCCTCCCACCGACTCCGCTCACTGCTCGCCGTCCGCGAGGCCGGCGGCTGGGCCGGGCTCGGGGACCGTGCGGCGTGCGAGGAGGCGCTGGGCCGGGCGCGCGACCACTTCGACCGCGGCACCCGCCCGGACGACCCGGAGTGGATGTCCTTCTACGGCGAGGCGGAGCTGGCGGGGCTGGAGGCGCAGTGCTGGTCGGCGCTGGGCGACTACGCGAGGGCTGCGGAGAGCGCCCGGCAGGCGGTCCGGCTGCAGGACCCGCACTTCGTTCGCAACACCGCACTGTTCAGCGCCGAGCTCGCCGGTGACCTCGCCGGGTGCGACCGGCCGGCGGAGGCGGCGGCAACCGGCCTGCGCTCCCTGGAGCTGCTGGCCCAGGTCCGCTCCTCCCGCATCACCACGATGCTGCGCCAGACCGCGCGGCGGCTGGTGCCGCACCGCCGGGAGCCGGAGGTCGGGGCGTTCCTCGGCCGACTCGACGCCGCCCGCTGACCACCGCAGGGCCGGTCCGGGCCGCTCGCCCGGCGCCCGCGCGCCAAGGCCCCTGAGCCGCCGGCCGGCACGCCGCCGGTGACCCGCGCCCGACCGGCGGCGGCCGGGCGCGGCCCGGTCAGCCGAGGGGGTTCACTCCAGGTGACCGGTGTCGTTCCAGCGCAGCAGGGCCGGTTCGCCGTAGGCCCAGCCGAGCTCGCTCAGCGAGGTGGGCAGCAGCCGCAGGTGGGCGGCGAAGTCGACGGGACGGCCGAGCCACCGGGCGCCCACCGCCCGCAGGATGTGGCCGTGGGCGAAGAGCACCACGTCCTCCTCGGCGGCCCGCAGCCAGGTGACGACCTCGTCGGCCCGGTCGGACAGCTCCTGGAGGGTCTCGCCGCCGGTGACGCCGTCGCGCCAGATCATCCAGTCGGCGCCGCGGCGCTCCCTGATCTGGTCGGGGGTGAGCCCCTCCTCCTGCCCGTAGTCCCATTCCTGGAGCTCGGGCCAGGGCTCGGCACGGTCACCGAAGCCCGCCAGCTCGCAGGTCTCCCGGGCACGGGAGAGCGGGCTGGTGCGGACCCGGGCACCGGGCACGGCGCCCCAGGGCTCCCGGTGCAGGCGCTTGCCGACCAGGCGGGCGCCCTCGCGGCCCTCGGGCTGAAGGGGTACGTCGGTTCGTCCGGTGTGCCGGCCGGACAGCGACCATGCGGTCTGCCCGTGCCGTACCAGCAGTACGCGCGCTGCCATGTCGTCCTCTGTCTTTCTGGGGCGTCCATCGGGTGGTTCTCCCGCCGTTCCATCATCGCTCAGCGGAGCGTTCGGTTCCGTTCGAGGGCCCGTGGCCTGCCCGTGGTCCGGGTCGGGGGGTTCCGTAGGGTTGCCCGACCCGTCCGTACCCCGTTCGGTGGCCGCCGGGCCGCCCGTCCTCCAGCCCACCGGGAGCCCTCCGCATGTCGCACGCACCACCGCGCCGCTGGTGGACCGAGTTGCCGCTGATAGCCGTCGTCTACCTCGCGTACACCTGCGCCCGCCTGCTGGCGCGGGGCGACGTGGGGACGGCGGTCGAGAACGGCCTGTCCATACTGCGGCTGGAGCGGGCCCTGGTGCTCAACGCGGAGGAGCCGCTGAACCGGCTCTTCACCGAGTACGCGGCGCTGGGCGTGCCGGCGTCCTTCGTCTACGCCTCGCTGCACTACCTGGTGACCCCGGCGGTGCTGGTGTGGCTGTTCCGCCGCCACCGGGAGCGCTACCGGCGGATGCGGACCTGGTTGATGCTCTCCACGCTGCTGGGCCTGATCGGCTTCACCCTGTACCCGACCGCGCCGCCGCGGTTGCTGGCGGCGGGCCACGGCTTCGTGGACAGCCTGGCGCACTACAGCGACTGGGGGTGGTGGTCGGACGCGGCCAGTGCGCCGAGCGGTCTGGGCGACATGACCAACCAGTACGCGGCGATGCCCAGCCTGCACGTGGGGTGGGCGGTGTGGTGCGGGGTGGTGCTCTGGTGGTTCGGTCGCCGCTCCGCGGCGGTACGGATCGCGGCGGTGGGGTACCCGGTGCTGACCACCGTGGTGGTCATGGGGACCGCCAACCACTATCTGCTCGACGTCCTCGGCGGGGTGCTGGTGATGGCCGCGGGGCTGTTGCTGGCCCGACCCGCGCTGCGGACCGCGGACCGGCTGCGGGCGGCGCTCGGCCGCCGGGGACGCCGGGCGGCGGGAACGGCGCCGGTGGCGGACCCGGTGCGGACGGTGCCGTCCGGGGCGGCCGACGGGCACAATGGAGCGGCGTGTCCGACGCACACGCCACCACGGCCCGGTGACCAGGACGGTTCCGGGGCGCCGGGAGCGACCGGCACCGGGCACGGCGAGGATTCCACCCGGCATCGGGTGGGCGCCGCGTCGGGCGGTACACCGAGCGCAGGAGGCGGAGCGAGCTGATGTCCGAAGCCGGTCACGACCCAGCCACCACGGGTGGCGGCACCCGCCGGTTCCACCGGCCCGCCGCCCTGTTCACCGAGCCGGCGTCGCCGCCGCGCGAGGACGAGCACTTCTTCTCGCTGGAGACCGTCACCGATCCGGCGGAGTTGCTCGGCCGGGCCACCGAGCTGGCCGAGGCGTTCCGGGGCGCGGCGGACCGGGCGACCGAGTTCCAGGCGGTGGCCGCGGCGCAGCTGGCCGACCCCCGCCGGTTCGACCGCCTCTCGGTCGCGGACATCGCGGGTCGCGCGGGGTGGACGGAGGAGTACGCCGAACGCATGGTCCAGTTCGGGCGCGAGCTGGAGAGCCGGCCGGTCGAGGAGTGAACGGACCGGCGTCGGCGTCGGCGGCTCGGGCGGAGCGGTTCGGGCGGGACGGAGGCCGGGCGGTCCGGATTTTCGCCGTCCCCGGGACGGGTGCTAAAGTCTTCGACGTCAGCAGGCGCCGCTAGCTCAGTTGGTTAGAGCAGCTGACTCTTAATCAGCGGGTCCGGGGTTCGAGTCCCTGGCGGCGCACAGACAGTCGAAGGCCCTCCGCTCCGGCGGGGGGCCTTCGTCGCGTGCACCGTCCGTTGCGAGGGAGCCGCGGCTGCCGGGGCCGCGGGTCAGTCGCGGACGATCTTGACCTGCCAGCCGCCCGCGGCCGTGCGGTCGCCCACCTCCACCCGGACGCCGTCCTCGGCGGACCAGTAGGACTCCCCCGGCCCGAGCGGCGCGTCGGCGAGCTCCGGCTGGACGGAGCGGCCGTGGCAGGCACCGGTGTCGGGGTGGCCGTCCAGCACCTCGACGGGCCCCTGGGCCGAGGCCACGTCGCCGCGCACCCGGTACAGCAGGACGCCCTCGGTGCAGGCGTGGACGTCGTTGCCCACCCGGGCGCGCGCCTCCAGGACCAGCGCCTCGTCGGAGGAGGTGCGGACCACGACCATGCGGGTGTCGGCGCCCGCGTCCCCGCGGTCGATGGGCGCGGCGAGTGGGCGGAGGGTGTGGAGGCTGACACCGGGGTCGCGCACGCAGTCGACGTGGGCGGAGTCGAGCCAGCCGAGTTTCCACTTGTGCCAGGCGAACGGTTCGGGCGCCAGACCGAACTGGCTGCCCATCACGTCCCAGTCGCCGACATGCGTGTCCCAGTCGCCGCGGCCCCCGTCGGGCCGGTTGTACAGGTCGGGCAGGTCGAAGACGTGGCCGGTCTCGTGGGCCAGCACGTTGCGGTCCGGGGGCCGGGCCTCGAAGAGGGTGACGACCCTGCGGACCTCGCCGCCGCCCATGGTCATCGGCCGCTCGAAGTTCACGACCTTGGTCGCGTCGGAGTCCACGCCCGGGGCGTCGGGGTCGGCGACGAGATAGACGATGTCGTGGTCGCCCAGGTCGGAGCGGTGCTCCAGCACGGTGGTGACGTCCCGGAGGTACGCGGCGCGCAGCTCCGGCTCCCAGTCGCGCTGGATGCCGTAGGCGGTGGAGTCCTGCGGCATCGTCAGCCACCGGTCCGTGATCGCGGCGTCGAGCCGGAACGCGCCGTACGAGGCGCGCAGGAAGAACTCCGTGGTGGCGGGGAAGTAGTCGGCTGCGATCTCCTCCGGCGCGGACCGGGGCTCGGCGTCGGGGAAGGCGAGGAAGAGCATCAACGCGCTGAGGTCGCTGTCGGGACGGGGGTACTCCTCGTTCCAGGTGTCCAGGCCGAGGGAGTGGTGGACGGGGTGCCGGGGCAGGCCGCACGGCTCGTCGACGAGGACGCCCTCGCCGGGTCCCCGCATCATGCTGGTCACCGTCATGACGGACAACGCGGCGAGGAAGACGCCCGCGCTGCGGTACAGCGGTGACGTCCTGCGGCGCCCGGGTGGTCCGGACTTCCGGGGTCGGACCACGGCTTCCTCCCGTCAGACCTCGCAACAGCATCACCACTCTGTTGGGATTTGACGGTTTCGACCCGTTTTGGTGCTCCATTGGCGGGAGCGCCGCGCCACCAGGGCGCACGACCGGATGAGAACTCTCCGTGAACAGGGCAACGCGCCGGGCGCCCGCCCACACCGATCGGCGTGCGATGCCCAACACGCGCCGGGAGCGTGCCGCAACCTTTGAGGGAGGCTTCGAAGAAACGTTCCCGATCGCTAAGAGGTGGACCCGAAGCGCCACTGTGGCGATCACGCGAGATCAGAGGCGGACGACATCGGTCAGCGCGTCGAAAGCCTGTAGGGGAGGGGGATTGCACCGGGCGGTGTGCCCCCACTGGCGCTGGCTCCGGCGCGCGGGGACCTCTATGATCGGCACATTTCCAGCGCGGAACTCCGCCCGTACCATCCCCCGGAGTTCCCCGCACCCCACCCGCCTGCGAACCATGCCCTCCGGGAGCAACCGGTGAACGGACCCCAGACCGCCACCCCGGATTTCCTCACGCTCCGCGATCACCCACGTGCCCGCGCTGCGGCCTTCGACTCCTCCCCCATGCCCATGGCCCTGCTGGACGGTGCAGGCCGCGTCCTCACCGCCAACCGCGCCCTCGGCCGCCTCCTCGGCCGCGAACCCGACTCCCTCGCCGGCCACGCCGCCGACGCTCCCGCCGTGCTGCACCTCGACGGCCGTGCCCGGGAGGAGTACCGGGCGGCGGTCCGCGAGGGGACCGGCTCCCGGGGGCACGTGCACCGCGTCAAACACGAGGACGGCACCACCGTCTGGACGGAGATCACGCTCACACCGCTGCCCGCGGGCAACTGCACCGGCGAGCCCCCCGCCGCCGCCCGCGCCGTCGTCGCGGAGGTGGCCCCGCCCGCCGCCCGGACCCTCCTCTCGGTCAGTGACATCAGCGAACGCCGACGCCTCACCGAACAGCTGCGGCACCTGCGGATGCACGACCCGGTGACCAAACTCCCCAACCGCGCGCTGTTCTTCGAGCGCGTGGCCGGCGCCCTCGCCGACTCCGCGACCGGCCGCATCGGCCTGTGCTACCTCGACCTCGACGGCTTCCAGGCGATCAACGACACCCTCGGCCACCGTGTCGGCGACCGGTTGCTCGACGCGGTGGCACGCCGGCTCATCCACTGCGCCGGCGACGGCGACTACGGCGGCCACCTCGTCGCCCGGCTCGGCGGTGACGAGTTCGCCCTGCTGGTGGAGGACTCCACCGGGACCGAGCAGGCGACCGACCTCGCGGACGCGGTCCTCGCCGCGCTGCAGCGCCCGTTCGACATCGAGGGCCATCGCCTGGCGGTCTCCGCCAGCATCGGCGTCGTCGAGCGGCTGTGCTCGGAGACCTCCCCCACCGGGCTGATGCAGGCGGCGGACACCACGCTCTACTGGGCCAAGGACGACGGCAAGGCCCGGTGGACGCTCTTCGACCCCGAGCGCAACGCCCACCGGATGACCCGCCAGTCGCTCTCGGCCCGACTGCGGCCCGCGGTGGAACGCGGCGAGTTCCTCGTCGAGTACCAGCCGATCGTCAGCCTCGCCGACGACACCGTCCGCGGCGTGGAGGCGCTGGTGCGCTGGCTCCACCCCGACCTCGGGAGGCTCTCCCCCGACCGGTTCGTGCCGCTGGCCGAGGAGAACGGCGCCATCGTCCCGCTGGGCCGGTGGGTCCTCACCGAGGCGTGCCGGCAGGCCCGTCGCTGGCAGTTGGAGCACCCGGCGGCACCGCTGTTCGTCAGCGTCAACGTCGCGGTCCGGCAGGTCTGGGACTCCGACCTGGTCAGCGACGTCGCACAGGTACTGGAGGAGACGGGGCTGCCACCGGGGCTGCTGCAACTGGAACTCACGGAGTCGGCGGTCATGGGTTCGGCCGGGCAGCCGCTCCAGTCGCTCCAGGACCTCTCCGACATGGGGGTACGGATCGCCATCGACGACTTCGGCACCGGCTACTCGAACCTGGCCTACCTCAGCCGGCTGCCGGTACGGGCGCTCAAGCTGGACGGGACCTTCGTCCGCGGTTTCCGTACCGCGAAGCACCTCAACCCGGCCGACGAGACCATCGTCTCGTCGCTGGTGCAACTGGCACACAAGCTCGGGCTGACGGTCACCGCCGAATGCGTCGAGGGCGAGGCCCAGGCCGAGCGGCTGCGCCGCATCGGCTGCGACACGGGGCAGGGCTGGCACTACGCCAGGCCGCTCCCGGCGGACCGCATCGACGACCTCATCGGTGGGGCGGCACTGCCGGTGCCACCGGACGCCGCCGGCTGACCGCAGCCCCGGCTCCGTGCTCCGCCATGGCAGATCATGGCAGAAGACGGCAGAAGCACACGGGTGGCCCAGCGCGCCCCCGCCACCGACCACCGGACGGCGGCGGGGGCGGCGGGCGGGCGCGGTCGCTCCGGCCCACCGCCACGGCGGTGGGCGACGGGGTCAGTCGCGGGAGGAGAAGAGACTCCCCAGCGCGGGGCACGCCACGCTGCGCCCGATCAGTCGCAGTCCCTTCCAGGCCGTGACCTGGTGCGCGGTGAGCACCGGCTTGTCGAGCGCCTCCTCCAGCGTCGCGACCCAGGCGGCGGTGTGCATCGCCGTGTCGGGCAGCAGCACGGCGTCGGCGGCGGGGTCGTCGCCCGCCCGCGCCAGCGCGAGCACCTCGTCGTACCCCCAGGTCCCGACCTCTGCGGCGGTGATGATCCCCGCGGAGCGCACACCGGTGACCTCGATGTCCGAGTCACCGAGGAACGCGGCGAAGAGCTGCGCCACGTCCTCCGGATAGGTGGCCGCGACCGCCACCCGCCCCGCGCCGATCGCGTGGACCGCGTCGGCGAAGGCGAAGGAGGTGCTGGAGGCGGGTACCCCGGCGATGTCGGCGAGCTCCGCCGCCTGGCGGCGCGCGCCCTGCAGGCCGAAGACGAAACTGGCCGAGGTGCACGCCCACATCACGGCCTCGGCGCCCTGCTCCCGCAACTCCGCCGCGCCGGGGACCAGTCTGCGCACCGAGCCCATCTCCAGCAGCGCGTCCACCTCGTGGGCGTCCGTGCCGATGTCGGTGTGGACCAGCGGCAGCCGGACCCGGCCGCCCGCGGCGTTGAGCATGCCCTCCATCCGGGGGGCGTCGTCCTCCGCCGAGAAGCCGGGGTAGAGGAACCCGACCGTCCCGGTCCGGGTGGTCGCGGTCGTGGGCTGCGCCTGGGCGGTCTCCCGCATCAAGGTGTCTCCTTCGGCCTGGGGTGGTTCGCCCGGTACCGCCCCGCCGCCGGCGGGGCCGCCCGGGGCGGGCGGCTCTGCGTGGTCTCGCCGGGGGTGCTCGGCCCCCTCACGGGGGCGCGGCGCCGCCTGGCGTCGCGCCCCGGATACGGCCTCGGCGGGGGTGTCGCCTGCCGGTGGGCCCTCCGGACCGCGGCCGGTCGCCGGGTCCGGTCCCGGGTCGGCCGCGGTGGTGGCCGACCCGGCGGGCGTGCGGGAGTCGGCCGGGGGTTCGACCCGGTCGCTCCGTTCGGTCGGGCGGGTGGAACGGTCGCTCGCTGCCGGCCCGGGAGGACCGCGCCCCGCCGGTCCGCCCTCCGCGGGACCGGGCAGCGGTCCGAACGCCGCGCCGTCAGGCCGGGCCGAGGGGCTCGTCCGGAAAGGGCGTCTCGCCCGCCTCCGAGAGCCCCGGCACGTCCTGGTCGGCTGCGAAGGCCGAACCGGCGAACGCCGGCGGGCCCGGCAGCTGCACCGGGCCCGGGACACCGCCCATCGCCGCCGGTCCGCGGCGCGCTGCCGGGTCCAGCAACGCCTGGTACGGTCCCACGGCCTCCTTGCCGATCATGCGCAACGCGTCCCAGACGGTCACCTGGTTGGCCGACAGGACGGGCATGCGCAGCTCCGCCTCCAACTGCGGGATCATGTCGAACGTCGGCAGGTTGGTGCAGCTGATGAAGAGCGCGTCCGGGGAGCCCTCGGTGGCCTCGTGCGCCATGCGCACCACCTCGCGGTAGCTGACCCGCCAGATCTCGCGCGTCAGGCCGAGGTAGCTGCGACCGCAGACCTCCATCCCGCCCTCCGCGAGGTACTCCTCCAGCGAGTCGGTGACGGACTTCGTGTACGGGGTGACGACCGCGACGCGCCGCACCCCCAGCTCGTGCAGGGCGTGCAGCAGCGCGCCGGACGTGGTGATGGCGGGCATCTCCCCCGCACGGGACATGGCCGCGGCCATGGCGCGCTCGCCGACGCCGCCGCCGACGAAGCTGCCGGAGGTGCAGGCGTAGGCGACGACCTCGGGGCTGACGGCCGAGAGGGCGCGGACGGCCTCCGTCAGGGTCTCGTGCTCGCTGACGAGGCGGGCGAGGTCGAGGCTGACCTCCACGGGGACGAACGGCGTTCGGGTGACGTGCAGGGAGACGTCGTCCGGGACCCAGCGCCACAGCTCGCGGTCCAGTGCGAAGTCGAACGGTGCGACGATGCCGACGCCACGCTGGGGCGTCGGCCCACCTACGAAGGAGACATCCATGGGTAACCCCAAAGAGACGGAGGGGCGGCGCAGATGAGCTGATCTGGCCGAGGATGGAACACAAGCCGGTCGGGCAAACCGGGACGCCGGGACAGATGCCTTCATTGACGACGGTAGTTTCTTCTCCCTACCGTGGTCAATCCTGGGTTTTCCACGATCCGGCGACGGCCGGATTCCGACGGAGAACATCGGAGAACCCGAACCCGTGTCCGGAGTCTTCCGGCCCGAAGCGAAACAGGTCCGCGTTGCGAAATGGTTTCCCACTCATGACCGATCCCCGCGTCCTCGTCCTCGTCTCCGCCGGCCCCACGGCCGGCCCCACCGACCCCCCGGCGCTGCACCGGCTCGACGGCCGGGCGCAGATCACCTTCGGCGACGAGAAGTCGCTGGTGGAGGCGTTGCCGGATGCCGATGTCCTGCTGGTCTGGGACTTCTCCTCGGATGCGCTCCGCGGAGCGTGGCCCGGCGGCGGCCGACGGCCGGGGTGGGTCCACGCCGCCAGCGCGGGGGTGGACCGGCTGCTCTTCCCCGAACTGGTGGAATCCGACACCGTCGTCACCAATGCGCGCGGAATTTTCGATCAACCGATCGCCGAATACGTGGCCGGTACGGTCATCGCCATGGCGAAGGATTTTCACGCCACAGCGGATTTGCAGCGTCGCCGTGAGTGGCGGCACCGTGAGACACGGAAGGTCACCGGAAGCCGCGCGGTGGTGGTCGGTTCCGGTCCGATCGGCAGGAGAATCGGGGTGACCCTCGGGGCACTGGGTGTCGAGGTCGATCTCGTCGGCCGGCGGGGAACGGACAGCGACCCGGACTTCGGCCGGGTGCACGCGAGCGAATCGCTGCCCGCCCTGTTGGCCGAGGCCGATTGGGTGGTGTGCGCGGCGCCGCTGACGGCGGCCACCACCGGGTTGTTCGACGCCGACACCTTCCGCCGCATGAAGCCCGGCGCGCACTTCGTCAACGTCGGCCGCGGCGCGCACGTCGTGGAGGACGACCTCGTCGACGCGTTGCGCTCGGGCCACCTGGGCGGTGCCGCGCTCGACGTCTTCGCCTCCGAGCCGCTGGCGGAGTCCAGCGCGCTGTGGGACGTGCCCGGGCTGCTGGTCTCCCCCCACATGAGCGGGGACACGGTGGGCTGGCGCGACGACCTCGCGGAGCAGTTCGCGGACAACTTCGACCGGTGGCTCGCCGGCGAGCCGCTCGTCAACGTGGTGGACAAGCGGCTCGGGTACGTGCCGCGGTCCTGACCCCGGGCACGGAGCGGCCGGTGGTCGGGTCCGCCCGGGTGCGGGAACGAATGGCGGGTGCTGGAACGAATGGGAGTCACGGATGACGGATCTGACGGCGCTCACCGCCGAGCGGCTGGTGGCCGGGTACCGGGCGGGCGAGTTCTCCCCGGTGGAGGTCGTGCGGGAGACGCTCGACCGCGCGGCGGCGGCCCAGCGGGCGGTGAACGTCTTCGTCCTGCTGCTGGGGGACGAAGCGATGGAGCAGGCGCGGGCCTCGGAGCGGCGGTGGCACGGCGGCGAGCCCGCCGGCCCGCTGGACGGGGTGCCGGTGACGGTGAAGGACATCCTGCTGCTGCGCGGGCACCCCACCTTGCGGGGGTCCGCCGCGGCGGGGACGGCGCCGAACGAGGAGGACGCCCCAGCCGTCGCCCGTCTGCGGGAGTCGGGGGCGGTGTTCGTCGGCAAGACGACGACGCCGGAGTACGGCTGGAAGGGCGTCACCGACTGCCCGCCGCACGGAGCGACGGGTAACCCCTACGCGCCGGACCGCACCGCAGGCGGCTCCAGCGGCGGTGGCGCCGCCGCCGTGGCGCTGGGGGCGGGGCCGCTGAGCCTGGGCACGGACGGTGGCGGATCGGTGCGCATCCCGGGGGCGTTCAGCGGCGTCTTCGCCCTGAAGCCGACCTACGGCAGGGTCCCGCTGCACCCGGCGAGCGCCTTCGGCACGCTGGCGCACGTCGGGCCGATGACCAGGGACGCCCGCGACGCGGCGCTGCTGCTGGACGTCATCGGCCATCCCGACCCCCGCGACTGGTCGCACTTGGGGGAGCCGCCCGGCTCCTTCCGCGACGCGCTGACGGAGGGCGCCTCCGGCGACGCGCCGCTGCGCGGTGTGCGGATCGCGTACTCGCCGACGCTCGGGCCCGTCGCCCCCGGCGCGCCGGACGTCGACCCCGAGATCGCGGCGGCGGTGCGGCGGGGCGCGGACCGGCTGGCGGAGCTGGGGGCCGTGGTGGAGGAGGCGGACCCGGTGCTCCCCGACCCCGAGGTGGTGCGGGACGCGTTCCACACGCTGTGGTTCAGCGGGGCCGCGCGTGCCACGGCCGGGATCACGGGCGCGTCCCGGGAGCTGATGGACCCGGGGCTGCGGGCGGTCTGCGCGGAGGGCGAGCGCTACTCGGCGGTGGAGTACCTGGCCGCCGTGGACGTCCGGATGGCGATGGGCCGGCTGATGGGCGCCTTCCACCAGCGCCACGACCTGCTGCTGACCCCGACCCTGCCGCTGACCGCGTTCGAGCTGGGCCGGGAGGTACCCGCCGGGTCGGGGATGCGGCGGTGGACCGAGTGGACGCCGTTCACCTACCCCTTCAACATGACGCAGCAGCCGGCCGCGAGCGTCCCCTGCGGGCTGCACTCCGACGGGCTGCCGATGGGGCTGCAACTGGTGGGTCCGCGGCACGCGGACCCACTGGTGCTGCGGGCGGCGCACGCGCTGTACG
>NZ_JAAVJB010000015.1 GCF_012034385.1 Streptomyces spiramenti | reverse complement strand
CCCCGGAACGGGTCCGACCGGCCCGGGGCCCCGTGGGGTGCGGCGGCGCGATGCTGGTCCGGTGCCCGGGGACCCGTTCCGAGACGGCGGGCGCCGCCCACCGAACGCCCCGTCCGGTGCGGCGGTCGCAGGCCGGGGCGGTGGGTGGACAGCGAGACGCCGTGCCGCGTCCCCACCGCCGGGGTTCCCGGGCGCTGACGGCCCGCACGGCCCGGTCACGCTCCCGCATGCCGCGCCGTGGTGCCCGACGCCGGGCGCGAGGGGCGGCCGGTCCACCGGATGTGCTCCGCACGGAGGAGACCTCATGAGGCACACCAAGGTCGGCCATGTGATGGCGACCGACGTCGTCACCGCGGTTCGCGGGACCCCCTACGGAGAGCTCTCACGGCTGCTGTGCGTGCACCGCGTCGGCGGGCTACCGGTGATCGACGACGAGGACCGGGTGCTCGGCGTGGTCTCCCGGGGCGACCTCGCGCGCCGCGTCCCCCGCGCGTCCGGCGCCGCGCAGCCCGCGCCGGGGCAGGTCTTCCCCGGCGCGGTGGGGCTGCCGGGCACGGCGGCGACGCGGGGCACGGCGGGCGAGCTGATGGCGACCCCGCCGGAGACGGTGCGCGCGCAGGCGCGAGTGGTGGAGGCGGCGCGGCTGATGGCGCGTCGGCGGCTCGGCCGACTCCCCGTCGTGGACGAGGAGGACCGGCTCGTGGGCATCGTGACCCGTCGTGACCTGCTGCGGGTCTTCCACCGGCCCGACGAGGAGATACGCCGCGCCGTGACCCGGGACGTGGTGGTCGACACCCTCTGGTTGGCGCCGGAGTCGGTGCGCGTGACGGTGCGGGACGGGGTGGTGACCCTGGAGGGCGCCACGGATCGGCTGAGCGAGAAGGAGATCGCGGTGCGGGTGACCGCACGGGTGGACGGGGTGGTGGGGGTCGTCGACCGCCTCACCTACCGGCTCGACGACTCCCGCTCCGAACCGCCCTGGCCGACGGCCGCGGAGGGCTCGGTTCCGGCGCCGCGGCAGTCGGCGGAGGACTGACCACCGGACCGGACGGTGGGGCGGGCCGGACGGTCGGGGGCGTGCACCGCACCCCGGCCGTCCCGCCCGTCCCGCTGTGTGCCGACACCGGCCGGCCCGGCGGACGGCCCCGGCGGGTCGGTGGACGGCCCCGGCAGGGAGGCCGCGACGACCCGCCCGCCGTGGCCCGGCGCGGAGGTCAGCGGATACCGCCGGTCCCCTCCTCGCCCAGCGGACCGTCGGTGAGCGGCACGACCCAGGTCACGACCGTCCCTCCCTCCTCCCCGGGCCCCACGGTGAGCGTGCCGTCGAAGGCGTGGGCCCGGTCCTCCAGGTTGCGCAGGCCGCTGCGCCGGCCACGGCGCGGCATGCCGACGCCGTCGTCGGCCACGACGAGGGTCAGCCGGTCCCCCGCGACGGTGAGCCGGACCTCGGCGGCGGAGGCCCCGGCGTGGCGCGCGACATTGCTCAACGCCTCCACCAGTACCGCCGTGACCGCGTCGGCCACCGGAGGCTGCACCGCGGTGTCCACCGGTCCCTCGGTCACCAGCGCCGGCCGGAACCCGAGGGTGGCGACCGCCGCCTCGGTCGCGTCGGTGACCCGGCCCCGCAGGGTCGCCCCGCGCTCGCCGGGTCGGGTGCGGAGGCCGAATATGGTCGAACGGATGATCTTGATCGTGTCGTCCAGGTCGTCGACAGCCCGCTCCAGGCGCTCCGCCGCCCCGGGGTGCTCCACGAACCGCTGGGCGCTCTGCAGCGTCATGCCCGTGGCGAACAACCGCTGGATGGCGAGGTCGTGGAGGTCGCGGGCGATCCGGTCGCGGTCGGCGAAGAGCGCCAGTTGCTCGGCGTCCCTGCGCCGGTCGGCGAGTTCCATCGCCAGCGCCGCCTGCCCCGCGAAGCCGCGCAACGGCCCGGTCTCCGCGGCGGTGAACGGTGCGCGCCCCACGGCACGGGCCAGCAGCAGGACCCCGCGCACCCCGTCCCCCGCGCCCATCGGCACGGCCACGGCGGGCCCCGTCCCGGACCAGGAGTCGGTGCCGCCCCCCGGGCGGGGGTCGTGCGCCGGATCGGCGCTGGTGACGGCGGTGTCGGCGCGCAGTGCGGCGGCCACCAGGCCGTCGTCGTCGAACCGCACCTGCGCGAACGCCTCGGAGCCCGCGCCGCTGGCGCACGCCGTCCGCAGTTCCGCGGCGGGCGGCGGTTCCGCGGAGCCGGTGCGCCGGGCACGGCCCTCGCCCGCCGCACCGGCGGGGGCGCCCTGCGCGGCGCCGCCGCCGGGCACCACCAGCAGCCCCAGCGTGGCGTCGGCCAGGGTGCGCGCGCGTTCCAGCACCAGTTCCAGTACCCGCGCGTGGGGGGCTCCGGAGAGCAGACTGCTGGTGACCTCGGCGCTCGCCGCCAGCCACCGCTCGCGCCGCTGCGCCTCGTCGTAGAGCCGTGCCTTCTCGATCGCGACGCCGGCCGCCATCGCCAGCGTCGCGAGGACCGTCTCGTCCTCGGTGTCGAAAGCGGCGGCGTTGCGCTTCTCGGTGAGGTAGAGGTTGCCGAAGACGGTGTCTCCGACACGGATGGGGACGCCGAGGAAGGAGCGCATCGGCGGGTGGCCGGGCGGGAAACCCGAGGACGCGGGATGGTCGGTCAGGTTCGCGATCCGCAGCGGCGACGGGTTGCGGATGAGCTCGCCGAGGATGCCGTCACCGCTGGGGAGAGCCCCTATCTCCGCGCTCTGCTCGGTGCTCACACCCACGTGCAGGAATTGCGCGAGGCGTTCATCCTCACCGATGACGCCCAGGGCGCCGTATTCGGCGTCCACGAGCGCGACGGCCGCCTCCACGATGCGTCGCAGCACCTGGGGCAGGTCGAGTTCCCTGCCGACCGAGAGGACCGCCTCCAGCAGGTCGTGCACCCGGTCCCGGGTGCCGCGCACCGCCTCGATCCGCGACTCCAGCTCCAGCAGCAGCTCGTCGAGTCGCAGCCTGGGAACCTCACCGCCCGTCGTGTGCCGTACCTGGCCCATCGGTCCCTCCCCGGTCACCGGCTCTCCGCTCTCCCCCGCCGCGATCACACCCTAGTGACCCGTCTGGTAAGTGGCGCCTGCACGGCCCGCGGTGTCCGGTTGCGGTGATCGCACGGCGGAGCGTCGCAGCTCGTACCCGTTGTACTCGCGCGAGGCTCCGACGTGGCGAGATGCCGTGCCAGGCGTCGCGGCCCAGGCGGGATTCACCAGACAGGGCCTGGGCCCGGGCCGCCGGCCGCCGGTGCCCCGCCCCCGGGTGCGCGGCACCGGTACCCGGAGCGGGCGTCGGGGCCCCGGTCGGACGACGCGACGGGCCGGTTCCGGTGCCTCCGCCACGCGGCCGACCTCGCGGGCGGCGGGCGGGCCCGTCCGGCAGCACGGCCGAGGCCCCTACTGCACGGGCGTCGGCCGGCTGAGCCGACGGCCGGTCGGCGTCGCCGAGGCGCGGCGGCAGGCTGCACGCACGGCCGCCGCCTGGCCTCGGTGTTCAGCCGAGGCCGCCTCGTGGGCGACCCGGCGCAGTCGACCGGACGGGTCGGGTGACGATCCCTGCGGCCGAAGGCGACCTCTCCACCGTTCCGTAGGGTGCGGTCGGGGTGCTGCCGGCTGGTCAGCACCGCGGCGGTGCCGTGCCGTCGTCCGGGTGGTGGCGCGCGAGGGCGACCGCGCCGGCCGGTCGGTGCAGGAGAGGTGGACCTCCCGGATCCTCAAGGGTGGCGTCCAGGGACCTGTGCGCGAGCGGTGTCGTGGCATGGCGGCTCCGACGGGCGCGGGGACGGCCCGGCTCGGCTGAGGACGGCCGGTCTGGCCGGCCCCCGGCCCGGCAGTCGTGGACGGCAGCGGTTCGGGATCAGCCCGACCAGCGCCCGGAAGCCCTTCCGGACTTTTCCGCCGTCGACTGTCTTGACGGCTTGCCGGAGTGGTCCCACGCTCACTGGGAGCGCTCCCACACTCGTCGTCGGATCCTCGCGCAGTCCCGGTCGCCGGCCCCCACCTCGCCGGTGCCACCGGTCCCCCACCGCTGGAAGGAACGAGCCGTGAACCGTCACAGCCGCACGTCGAACGCCTCGCCACCGCCCCCGACCGGGCCCCGCCCGAACCGTTCGCCCCGCCGGACCCGGGCGGTGCTCGGCGTGGCCACCGCCGCCGCCCTGGCCGCCGGAGTGCTGTCGGTGCCCGCCATCGGCGCGGAGGCCGGCCCCTCGGCCGGTGAGGAGGAGGGGCCCGAGCTGATCGTCAACGGCGACTTCGCCGC
Organism: Streptomyces spiramenti; assembly: GCF_012034385.1. GTDB lineage: Bacteria > Actinomycetota > Actinomycetes > Streptomycetales > Streptomycetaceae > Streptomyces > Streptomyces spiramenti. The sequence continues at coordinate 42,302 of NZ_JAAVJB010000015.1, read as the reverse complement.
CGGAACCGAGGCGTGGTGGTGGACCCCGAACACCGAAGGCGCCGTCTCCGAGGGCCGGTTGTGCATCGATGTCCCGGGCGGGACCGTCAACCCGTGGGACGCCATCGTCGGGCAGGGAGGCATCGCGCTGGAGGAGGGTGAGAGCTACGCGCTCCGCTACACGGCGAGTTCGAGTGCCCCGACGGTCTCCCGGGCCAACGTGATGCTGGCCGAGGAGCCCTACACCAAGGAACTCGCGACCATCGACGCCGTCGCGGGAGAGCCGGTCTCCTTCGAGCACGTCTTCACCGCCGGCGCCAACTACGAGGCCGCCCAGTTCTCCGTCGAACTCGGCGGAGCGGCCCAGCCGTTCACGTTCTGCCTCGAAGAGGTGTCACTGCGCGGCGGAGCCGTGCCGCCGGTCTACGAGCCGGACACCGGCTCCCCGGTCCGCGTCAACCAGGTGGGCTACCTGACCCACGGCCCCAAGAGCGGCACCGTCGTCACCGACGCCCCCGAGGCACTGCCCTGGGTGCTGCGCGACGCCGAGGGCACCCAGGCCGCCACCGGGGAGACCGAACCGTTCGGCACCGACCCGACGTCGGGGCAGCACGTCCACCGGTTCGCCTTCGACGCCGTCCAGCAGGAGGGCGAGGGCTGGACGGTCACCGTCGACGGGGAGACCAGCGAACCGTTCGCCATCGGTCACACGCTCTACTCCGGACTGCGGACCGACGCGCTGGCGTACTACTACCACAACCGCAGCGGCATCGAGATCGACGCGGAGCTCGTCGGCGAGGAGTACGCCCGGCCCGCCGGTCACCTCAACGTCGCGCCCAACCGCGGCGACTTCGACGTCCCGTGCCGACCGGGTGTCTGCGACTACCGGCTCGACGCGCCGGGCGGCTGGTACGACGCGGGCGACCACGGCAAGTACGTCGTCAACGGCGGCATCTCGGTGGCCCAGGTGATGTCGGTGTACGAGCGCACCCTGTGGGCGGACGCCGCCGACGGCGAGGCGCTGGGCGACGGCTCGCTCCGGGTGCCCGAGCACGGCAACGGCGTGCCGGACATCCTGGATGAGGCCCGCTGGCAGCTCGACTTCCTCCTCGCCATGCAGGTCCCGGAGGGCGAGGAGCTGGCCGGGATGGCCCACCACAAGCTGCACGACGCCAACTGGACCGGGCTGCCGCTGCTCCCGCACCGGGACGCCGAACTCCGGCAGCTGCACGCGCCGTCCACCGCCGCGACTCTCAATCTCGCCGCCGCGGGGGCACAGGCCGCCCGGCTCTTCGAGCCGTACGACCCCGCTTTCGCAGCCGAGGCGCTGGCGAGCGCGGTCACCGCGTACGAGGCCGCGCTGCGCCACCCCGACCACTACGCGGACCCGAACGACGCGCAGGGCGGCGGCGCCTACAGTGACGACGACGTGACGGACGAGTTCTACTGGGCCGCCGCCGAACTCTTCGCGACCACCGGCGAGGAACGGTATCTCAAGGACCTCCGGGACTCCCCGCTGCACGGCGACACCGACGCCGTCTTCCCCCGCGGCGGACTCGCCTGGGCGGCCACCGCCGGGCTCGGCGCGATCACCCTGGCCACCGTCGACACCGCGCTCACCACCGAGGAGCGGGACGGGATCACCGCGACGCTGCTGGCGGCGGCCGACGGCTACGCGGCCGACGCCGCCTCCGAGGCGTACGGCGTGCCCTTCTCCCAGAACTACGTCTGGGGTTCCAACTCGCAGGTGCTGAACAACATGGTCGTCCTCGGCGTCGCCCACGACCTGACCGGGGAGGCCCGCTACGGCGCTGCGGTGCTGCACGGGCTCGACTACCTGCTGGGCCGCAACCCGCTCAACCAGTCCTACATCACCGGCTACGGGGAACGGGACTCGCGCAACCAGCACCACCGCCACTGGGCACGGCAGCTGAACCCCGCCCTGCCCCACCCGGCGCCCGGCTCCGTCGCGGGCGGCCCCAACGAGGAGCTGCAGGACCCGATCGCCGCGGACCTGCTGGAGGGGTGCGCGCCCGCGATGTGCTACATCGACCACATCGAGTCCTACGCCACCAACGAGATCACCATCAACTGGAACGCCCCGCTGGCCTGGGTCGCTTCCTTCGTCGACGACCTCGGTGACGGTGCGGGGACGGTGGACGCTGCCGACCGCTCCTGACCGCCGGGGCCGGATGCGCCGCCCGGCGGTCGAGCAGACCTCGGGCAGCAGCCGGACGGCGACCTCCCCCGCTCCCACTCGGTCCGGGGCGGGCCGCGATCCCGTTGGAGGGCCACGGTCACCGGCCCTCCGCTCTCCCCCGCCGCGATCACACCCTGGGCGGGGGCCGCCCCGTCGGTGCCCCGGCTCCGGTGCCCGGAGCGGGTGTCGGGGCCCGCGGTCGGGGGGAGGGTCCGGCCCCGTGGGCGGGCGCGCGCCGCCGGTCGCCCGCACCGGCGTCGAGGAGCGGCGGGGAGGCCCGTCGGCGGCCTGCGCGGGCCCCGCTCCGGAGCTACGCTTTGAGTCACTCCGGGAGGTACCGATGAAGATGCTGATCAACGCACCGGAACGGGTCGTGGAGGACGCGCTGCGCGGTATGGCGGCGGCCCACCCGGAGCTGGTGGTGGACGTCGAGAACCGCGTGGTGATCCGTAGGGACGCACCCGTCGCCGGCAAGGTGTCGCTGGTGTCCGGTGGCGGGTCCGGGCACGAGCCGCTGCACGCCGGGTTCGTGGGGCGCGGCATGCTGGACGGCGCCTGCCCGGGGGAGGTCTTCACCTCGCCGGTGCCCGACCAGGCGCTGCGGGCGGCGGCGGCCACCGACAGCGGCTCCGGGGTGCTGTTCGTCGTCAAGAACTACACCGGGGACGTCCTCAACTTCGACATGGCGATGGAGCTCGCGGAGGACGAGGGGGTACGGGCGGCCCGCGTGCTGGTCGAGGACGACGTCGCGGTGACCGACAGCCTCTTCACCGCGGGGCGCAGGGGCACGGGCGGCACCCTGTTCGTCGAGAAGCTCGCGGGAGCCGCCGCCGAGGAGGGCGCGCCCCTGGAAACGGTGGAGGCGCTGGCCCGCCGGGTCGCCGGTGCCTGCCGCAGCTACGGGGTCGCGCTGAGCCCCTGCTCGACGCCGGCGAAGGGCGGCCCGACCTTCGACCTGCCCGCCGGTGAGCTGGAGCTCGGGATCGGGATCCACGGCGAGCCGGGCCGGGAGCGCCGGGCCATGATGACCTCCGCCGAGATCGCGGAGGTGACCGTGGACGCACTGCTGGAGGACCTCGGCGACTCCGCGACCGAGCACCCGTTCCTGGCCCTGGTCAACGGCATGGGCAGCACTCCGCTGCTGGAACTGTACGGATTCAACGCCGAGGTGCGGCGCGTGCTCGCCGCGCGCGGGGTGGTGGTGGCCCGTACGCTCGTCGGGAACTACGTGACGTCGTTGGACATGGCCGGCTGCTCGGTGACGCTGTGCGAGGTGGACGAGGAGCTGCTGCGGCTCTGGGACGCGCCGGTGAGCACGGCGGCGCTCCGCTGGGGATGCTAGGCCCTGTCCGATGAACAGCGCCGGTGAGGCCCGCGGTGTCCGGTGCGGGGGATCGCACGGCGGAGCGTCGCAGCTCGCACCCGTCGTACTCGCGCGATGCTCCGACCCGGCGGGACGGTGTGCCGGGCGTCGCGGGCCGGGCGGGATCCACCGGACAGGACCGAGGACCGACGGGCGGGACGGTACCCGGAACAGGCAGGGCAGGACGGCAGTGGAGGACGGGAGCAGACGAGTGGCGGAACTGGACACCGGTTTCTTCGTGCGGTGGTTGACGGAGACCGCGTCGGCGGTGGACCGGGAGGCGGACCGGCTGACGGAGTTGGACTCCGCCATCGGGGACGCCGACCACGGCAGCAACCTGCGGCGGGGATTCACCGCGGTGACGGCCGCGCTGACGGACAAGCCGCCGCCCTCGCCAGGCGCGGCTCTCGGACTGGCGGGCCGCACCCTGGTCTCCAAGGTCGGCGGGGCGTCCGGACCGCTGTACGGGACACTGCTCCGCCGCACGGGCAGGGAGCTGGGCGACGCGGCGACGGTGTCGCGGGAGGAGCTGGCGCGCGCCATGTCCACGGGCGTCGAGGCCGTCGCCGCCCTCGGCGGCGCCGCGGAGGGCGACAAGACGATGCTGGACGCCCTGCTGCCGGCGGTCCGTGCGCTGCCGGAGTCCTTCACGGCCGCCCGCCGGGCCGCGGCGGAGGGTGCGGTCGGCACGGTTCCGATGCGGGCGCGGCGCGGCCGGGCGAGCTACCTCGGGGAGCGCAGCATCGGTCACGAGGACCCCGGCGCGGCCTCCTCGCTGTTGCTGGTGGCGGCGCTGGAGCGGAGCTGGGAGGCGGCCGATGAGTGATGCGGCGGGGAGCGGCGCGGTCGGGGTGGTCCTCGTCTCGCACAGTCGCGATGTCGCGGACGCGGTGTCGCGGCTGGCGGTCGCGCTCAGCGGCGGCACCGGCGGCCGGCTGGTGGCGGCGGCCGGCGGAGCGGGCGACGGCGGGATCGGCACCAGCTCCGAGCTGATCGTCGACGCCGCGCGGCGGGTCGACCGGGGCGCCGGGGTCGTGGTGGTCGCGGACCTCGGCAGTGCCGTACTGACGGTTCGGGCGCTGATCGCGGACGAGGACGACGCGGACGGCGACGAGGCGGAGAGCCCCCGCCCCGGCCAGGCGGGGGTCGGCACGCTCCCGCCCGGCGCGCGGCTCGTGGACGCGCCGTTCCTGGAGGGCGCGGTGGCGGCTGTGGTGACGGCGGGCGCCGGTGCTCCGCTGGCGGACGTGGTGCGGGCCGCCGAGGACGCCTACGAGTACCGCAAGCTGTAGCGGGAGCGCGCGCAGCCGCCTGGCGGAGTCCGCGCGGCTCTCCGGCCGCGCCGGAGGCGACGGGCTCAGGCGTCGACGGGGGCGTCCGAACCCGCGGTGCCGCCCGGGTCGCCGACCGGGTCGGCCTCGTCGTTCTCGCCGTGCGGCCGGAACCACGCCGGACCCCCGGCGGTCGCCAGGGTGATGCGGCGCAGTGCGTGGTCGGGCAGCCCGGGCGGCAGCGCGTCGAGGGCGAACCAGCCGACCTCCAGGGACTCGTCGTCGTTCACCCGTGCCTCGCCGCCCGTCGCCCGGCACCGCAGGGTCACGTCCATGTACTGACAGAGGTCGCCGTTGGGGTACCGCACCGGGTCGAGCGTCTCGACCAGCACGACCTCCTCGGGCACGCAGTGGACGGCGGTCTCCTCCAGCACCTCGCGCACCGCTGTCCGGGCAGGCTGCTCACCCGGCTCGGGGATGCCCGCGATCAGTGACCAGCGGCCGTTGTCGGCGCGGCGGCCGAGGAGCACCCGGCCGTCGTCGTCGAGCACCACGGCGCTCACGCCGGGCAGGAACAGCATGTCGTTCCCGATACGGCGGCGAAGGTCGAGGATGAACCGGGGCGTGGTCATCGAGCTCCTCAGCGGGGTCGGCGGGGCTCAGGCCACGGGGCGGGGGCGGACCAGGCCGCGCCCCTCCCGGTAGCCGAGGAGGGCGGCCGGCGGTGGCGCGGGGCGGCCGGATGCGAGGAAGACCGGTTCGGGGCCGGGCTCGGCCCCCGGGGCGGGATCGACGCCCAACCGCCGGAGCACCTGGTGGGCCACGGCGGAGGCCGAGCCGTGGAGGCGCACGGCGGGGACGCCCCCCTGGACGGCGAGCTCCTCACGGATCCGCTCGCCGACGAGTTCGTAGTGGGTGCAGCCGAGGACCACGTCGCCGACCTCGGTGGGGGTCAGCGCGGCAGCCGCCTTCACCGCTCGGGCCACCGCCCCCGGGTCGGCCTGCTCCACGGCGTCGGCCAGGCCGTGGCAGGGCACCTCGGTCGTGGTGACCCCCGCGGCGAAGCGGCCGATCAGGCGACGCTGGTAGCCGCTGCCGGTGGTGGCCGGCGTGGCCCACACCGCGACCGGCCCGCCCCCGGCGGCGGCCGGCTTGATCGCGGGAACCGTGCCCACGACCGGGATATCGGGCTCGAGCTCGGCGCGCAGGGCCTCCAACGCGTGGACGGAGGCGGTGTTGCACGCGACGACCAGTGCGTCCGGGCCGGTCCCCGCGGCGGCACGGGCACAGGCCAGGGCTCTGCGGGTGATGTCGTCCGGGGCGCGCGGTCCCCAGGGCATGCCGTCCGGGTCGGCGGAGAGGACGAGCGAGGCGTCGGGGCGGAGTCGCCGCAGCGCGGCGGCGGCGGGAAGCTGACCGATACCCGAGTCGATGAGCGCGATTCTCACCTGCTCAGGGTACGGGTCCGTGCCGGGGGCACCGCGACCCGGTGGCGACCTCCGGCCCGGGCCGACGGCTCCACCGTCCGTGTCCCGGTGGTGTCGACCGGCACTGCGACCGGGCCGGGGAGGCGGGGTCGAACCTGCGCCAGGTTGGCCGAAAGCAAGCGACGCAACCGGACAGAACGGGGTGATCCGCCTCACCGAAAGCGTCGGTGATCTGGCGTCAATCTCCCTGAAACGGGGCGGCAGTTCGGGCAAACCGGGAGATGTCCCGCACGACCCGCAGCGGGTGAGCGCGACCACCGGAAATGACCATCGGCTCGCACTCCCCATCGGGTGCATCGTGGGCTTACCTTATGTCACATGACCTCCCCGCGCTCGTCCTACGGCGGCTCCTACTCGTCACCCTTCCAGGACACCCCGATCTACGACAGCCTGGTGGCCGAGCGGGGGACCCCGCAGATAGCCCCGATCCGGGTCCCGTCCGCCTACGAACCCGGTCACTCGGCACTGCCCGCCCCGTCCGCCTTCCCCTCGCCGCACCCACAGCCGATGCAGGCGCAGGCGGCCCTACCGGCCGCGCTGCCCGCCCTGCCGTCCGGCTCCTCCGGCGGCCAGCAGTACCCGGGCCACGCGATGCGGCCCGCCGCGCCGGTTTCCTACCCCGCGCCCGCGCCGTCCCGGCAGCAGTTCTCTCCCGCGCCCCAGGCCTTCTCCCCCGCGCCGCAGGCGTTCACACCCGCCCCGCAGGCCTTCACGCCGGCCCCGCAGGCGTTCACGCCGCCGGCAGCACCCCACCAGCCGCAGCAGCCGTCCTACGGCGGCGCGCCCCAGCAGCCGCGGCCGGCCTACGGCCAGCAGCAGACCGGTCAGCAGCACGGGTACCCGGCGCAGCACCAGCGTCAGCCGGCGCCGTCGTCCTACCAGCAGCAGCCGCAGCAGCAGGGGCAGGGGCAGCAGGGGCAGGCTCACGGTCAGGGTCAGTACCAGAGCGGCGGCCAGCAGGGACAGATGCCCCGGCCGGCCGCCTACCCCGATCCGTACACGCCGCAGCAGCCCTACCAGTACCCGGGGTCGAACTACTGAGGCGGCGTCCCGGCAGCGACCGGGGCAGGGTCAGACCTCCACGTCCTCCAGCACGCCGAGAGCGTCGGGAACGAGAACGGCCGCGGAGAAGTAGAGGCTGACCAGGTACGACATCACGGCCTGGTCGTTGATGCCCATGAAACGCACGTTGAGGCTCGGTTCGATCTCCTCGGGGATGCCCCGCTGGTACAGGCCGACCACGCCCTGGTTCTCCTCGCCGGTCCGCATCGCCAGCACCGAGGTGGTGCCCGCCGGCGTGACGGGGATCTTGTCGCACGGCAGCAGCGGCACACCGCGCCAGGTACGAACCGCGCGACCGTCGAGCTCACCGCTGGGAGGCATGAGCCCGCGACTGCTGCACTCGCGGCCGATGGCCGCGATGGCCCGGGGATGGGCCAGCAGGTACTGGGTTTTGCGACGCCGGGCGAGGAGCCGGTCGAGGTCGTCGGGGATCGGTGGACCACTGCCCGCGTGGAGGCGCTGCCGCGGGTCGACGTTGTGGAGCAGACCGAACTCCCGATTGTTGAGCATTTCGTGCTCCTGGCGCTCCCGCAGCGCCTCGACGGTCAGGCGCACCTGCTGGGCGACCTGGTCCATCGGTTCGTTGTAGAGGTCGGCGACCCGGGTGTGGACGCGCAGCACCGTCTGCGCGACGCTCAGTTCGTACTCGCGCGGCGAGGTCTCGTAGTCCACGTAAGTGCCGGGGAGGCCCGGTTCGCCGTGGTGGCCGGAGGCGACGGCCACGTCCGCCTCGCCCCTGCGGTTCCGCGGCGCGGCGAGGTACCGGAGGTGGGCCGCGAGCCGGTCGCGGAGCGCCGGGGAGCGGCCCGCGACGGTCCGGACCACGGACAGCGGAAGCGCCAGCACCGTGCAGTGCGTCAGCGCGCGGACCTCGTGCGGCCAGTCGTTGTCCTCGGCGAGCGCGTGCTCGCCGGTGAACTCGCCGTCCGCGAGCACCCCGAGGTGCGTCTCGGCGCCGTACTCGCCGGCGGTGAGGCGCGCGGCCTTGCCGTGGGCGAGGAGCAGCACCTCCTCCACCGCGGAGCCGTCGGCGGCGAGGGTCTCGCCCGGGGCGTACTCGCGCTGGCGGCAGCCGTCGGCGAGGGCGCGCAGCGCCTCCTCGTCGGCGAGCTGTGCCAGCGGCGGCAGCTCCGTGAGCTGGGCCGGGATGACCCGGTAGCTGCCGCCGTCCACGGCGAACTCGACGCGGCCGGTGCCCAGGGTGTGGGCGAGGCGGCGGTTGACCCGGTAGGTGCCGCCGGAGACCTGGGTCCACGGCAGGACCTTGAGCAGCCAGCGGGGGGTGAGCCCCTGCATCTGCGGTTCGGTCTTGGTGGTGGAGGCGAGGTTCCGGGCCGCGGCGACCTGGAGGCTGCTGGGGGGCGGCGGCTCGGAGGCGGCGCCGGCCCCCGGGCCGGCCTGCGCGGGCACGGTGGCCGAGCCCGGCGGCGCGGGTGGTTGGACGGTCATCGGAGCAGTGGCCTTTCGGTCTTTGTCGGGTCGGCGGGCTGCGGGGGCCTACAGACCCGTCTCGACGTCCTCGAGAATGCCGAGGGCGTCGGGGACGAGAACAGCCGCGGAGTAATAGGCACTCACCAGGTAGGAGATGACGGCCTTGTCGCTGATCCCCATGAACCTGACGGAAAGGCCCGGCTGGTACTCGTCGGGAATTCCGGTGCGGTGCAGGCCGACGACGCCCTGGTTCTCACCCGTGCGCATCGCGAGCACCGAGGTGGTGCCCGCCCCGGTGACGGGGATCTTGTCGCACGGCAGCAGCGGCACACCGCGCCAGGACGGGACGGCGTGGCCCGCGTGGTCCACGGTCGTCGGGTAGAGGCCGCGCTTGCTGCACTCCCGCCCGAACGCGGCGATGGCGCGAGGGTGCGCGAGCAGGACGCTCGGCTCCTTCCAGACGGTGGCGAGCAGTTCGTCGAGATCGTCCGGGGTCGGGGCACCGGCACGCGTGTGGATGCGCTGCCGCAGGTCGGCGTTGTGGAGCAGGCCGAAGTCGCGGTTGTTGAGCATCTCGTGCTCCTGACGCTCCCGCAGCGCCTCGACGGTGAGCCGGACCTGCTCGCCCACCTGGTCCATGGGCTCGTTGTAGAGGTCGGCGACCCGGGAGTGCACGCGCAGCACCGTCTGCGCGACGCTCAACTCGTACTCGCGCGGGGAGGTCTCGTAGTCGACGAACGTGCCGGGCAGTGCGGGTTCGCCCTGGTGGCCCGAGGCCAGTGCGATGGCGGCCTCCCCGGAGTCGTTCCGCTGACCGGGGACGGCGCTGCGGAGGGCGGCGAGGTGGGCGCGCAGCGACTCGGCGCGGCCGGCGACCTCCTGGAACCGCTCCCGGGAGAGGGTCAGGAGGGTTCCGCTGGTCAGCGCGGTGAGGGAGTGGTCCCAGCCGCCGACGGGCTCCTCGCCCAGGGTGTGGTCGCCGTAGAAGTCGCCGTCGGCGAGGACCCGGACCTGGGTGTCGTTGTCGTAGGCGCCCGGCGCGGTCTCGCGGATCTTGCCGTGGGCGATCAGGTAGACGCGGTCGGCCTCGGAGCCGGCCGCGGCGAGCACCTCACCGGCGGCGAAGTCCCGCTGCTCGCAGGAGTTGGCGAGCTCCTGGAGCACCTCGGCGTCGTCGAAGCCTGCCAGGGCGGGGAGTTCACCCAGCTCGGCCGGGATCACCCGCACCTCCGAGCCGGTGGAGACGAACTCCACGCGGCCGTTGCCGAGCGTGTGGCTCAGTCGGCGGTTGACGCGGAACGTGCCGCCGGAGACCTGCACCCAGGGAAGAACCTTCAACAGCCACCGCGAGGAGATCCCCTGCATCTGCGGCGGCGTCTTCGTGGTCGTCGCGAGGTTGCGCGCCGCCGCGGTCGCCAGGCTCAGCTGCGGCTGTGCCGCGGAGTTCTCGGATGCCGGTTCGACCGAGGTCGCCATAGGAAAAGTACCGCCAATCTGCAAGCCGCTACTGTGCTTCACGGGGCATGCCTGGACGAATGTAGCGACACGCTTCACAGCGGGGCAATCACTCAAAAGTGCGACGATGCGAGGATAGAATTCACGCGAATGCGGGTAGCGCGGGCGCGATCGGGCGCGGGAAACAGAACAGGCGGCCGGTCCGGGTGCGATGACGGATCCGTGAGGGCGGTGGGGACAGCGGGGGTGGCGGTTGTGGCCCGTTCGCGTCGTGCGGTGTCGTCGGCGCGCGCTACGGTGTTCCTCCAGCACGCGCGCTCCCCCCGCCTGCCGCGCGGCTGCTGACGGCACCTATCGGCACGCGCAGTTTGGGGCACAACGGTCCATGGCAGAGGTCTCCGTCCAGGTGACACACACCGGTTCCTCGCGCTGGCGGCGCCGGACCGCGGTCTACCCCACCGTCACCGAGGCGCTGGCCGCCGCCGCCGACGGCGACGTGCTGGTCCTCTCCCCCGGCACCTACCGGGAGAACCTGGTGATCGACCAGGCGGTGACGGTCCGCGGACCCGATCCGGACCTGGAGGGGCCCGCCCGCATCGCGCCCGAGGAGGGCGTACCGCTGGTGGTGCGCGGCTCGGCCTCGGTCTCACGACTGCGGGTCGAGGGCCGCGACATCACGGCCCCCGCGGTGCTGGTCGAGGCGAGCACACCGGAGTTGACCGGCCTGCGGGTCCACACCTCCTCGTCGGTCGGCGTCGATGTCCGGGGCGGCGCCCGACCTACCGTCCGCGACCTGGTGGTGGACAACGCCGCCGGTGGCGGCGTCGCCGTCTCCGACGGCGGGGGCGGCATCTTCGAGGACAGCCTGCTGCTGGCCACCGGGCGGCCCGGGGTGTCGGTGCGCGGCCCCGCCCATCTGCGGCTGAGCGGCTGCCGGGTGGAGCGCGCGGACGGCGCCGGGCTGGCGGTCTCCGGGGAGGGCAGCGCGGTGGACGCCGCGGAGTGCCGCTTCACCGGCATCACCGGCGCCGGTGTCCGGCTGTCGGAACGCGCCACGGCGCACCTGACGGACTGTGTCGTGAGGCGGAGCACCGGCGACGGCGTGACGCTGGAAAACGACGCGGTGCTCTCGCTCTCGGACAGCGAGGTGACCGACATCCCGGAGAACGCCCTCGATCTACGGTCCCGCTCGGTCCTGACCCTGGTCCGCTCCCAGGTGCTGCGGTTCGGGCGCAACGGGGTCTCCGCCTGGGACCCGGGCACCCATGCGGACGCCCACCACTGCCGTATCGGCGGCTCGACCGGCGACTACCCGGCGGTGTGGGTCAGCGACGGCGCCACCACCGTGCTGGAGGCGACCCGGATCGAGGACGTGCCGGACGCCGTCTTCGTCCTGGACCGCGGTTCGCGGGCCGACGTCGTCGACAGCGAGATCGTCCGGGTCCGCGGCTCCGCGGTGTCGGTCAGCGGCGGTGCCACGGTGCGGCTGGAGGCGTGCCGGGTCCGGGAGGCGGCGACCGGCGTCTGGTTCCGTGACACCGGCACCGGCGGCACCGTCGCCGACTGCACGATCGACGACGTCACCACGGGGGTCATCGTCTCCAAGGACGCCGACCCCGAGATACGCGGCTGCACCGTGACCGCGCCCGCGGAGGCGGGCGTGTACGTGTCCGCAGGCGGCCGGGGCACCTTCGTGGACTGCCGCGTCACCGGGGGCCGCGGCTACGGCTTCCACGTGACGGAGGGCTGCTCGACCTCGCTGGAGCGGTGTCGCGCGGAACGCTGCGCCCGCGGCGGCTACGTGATCGCCGAGGGCGCAGCGCTGCGGACCGACTGCCGGGGTGACGAGCCCGCCGAGCCCGTGGTGCCCGCACAGCCCGCATCGGTCCCCGCCGCCGCCCCGCCCGCCGCGCCGGCGGCGGTGGAACGAGCGAGTCGCGCCGGCGCCGCGGTACCCGCGCAGCGGGAGAGCGAACCGGAGCCGGTGGACGAGAGCCGCCCGGCGGACGAGGTTCTCGCCGAACTCGACGCGCTGGTCGGGCTGGTGGGGGTCAAACAGGAGGTCCGGGCGCTGATCGACATGATCGAGGTGGGGCGCCGCCGGCAGAAGGCCGGGCTCAAGGCAGCCTCGGTCCGGCGCCATCTGGTCTTCACCGGCTCCCCCGGGACGGGCAAGACGACGGTGGCCCGGCTGTACGGCGAGATCCTCGCGTCGCTGAAGGTGCTGGAGCGCGGTCATCTGGTGGAGGTCTCCCGGGTCGATCTCGTGGGTGAGCACATCGGCTCCACCGCGCTGCGGACGCAGGAGGCGTTCGACCGTGCGCGGGGCGGAGTGCTGTTCATCGACGAGGCGTACGCCCTCTCCCCCGCGGACGCCGGCCGCGACTTCGGACGGGAGGCCATCGACACCCTGGTGAAGCTGATGGAGGACCACCGGGACGAGGTGGTGGTGATCGTGGCCGGGTACACCGAGGAGATGTCGCGCTTCCTGGACACCAACCCCGGCGTGGCGTCGCGCTTCTCCCGCACCATCACCTTCGGTGACTACTCCGCGGAGGAGCTGCTGAGCATCATCGAGCAGCAGGCGTCGGACCAGGAGTACAGCCTCGGCGCCGGGGCGACCGAGGCGCTGCTGAAGCACTTCGCCGCGATCCCGCGCGGCCCGGCGTTCGGCAACGGCCGGACCGCGCGGCAGACGTTCGAGTCGATGGTGGAGCGGCACGCGGGCCGCGTCGCGCAACTGGCCGATCCCAGTACGGAGGAGCTGTCCGTGCTGTACCCGGAGGACCTGCCCGCTCCGGCCGGGTGAGCGGCGGCGGGCGGCGGGCGGCGGGCGACCAGAGGGCACGACGGTCCGCGACCCGCTCGTCGTCACCGCCGGTACGGGGTTTCGCCGACGCCGGGCTCCTGGCCCGGTCCCTCCCCGGGTCCCGCGTCCGGGTTCTTCACGGTGAGGTCGGCGGTGCCGTGCCGTCGGGAGCCGTCGGACGGAGGTCCGGGCGACCGGCCGCCCGACACGGGGGCGTCGGCGTCGCTCTCCCCGCGCAGCGTGTGGCAGAGGTGCGCGCGTTCCACGTCGTACGACGGGTCCTGCGGGTAGTCGCCGTGGCCGAGCACCGGCTCGGGGAGCGGGCTGCGCAGGTTGCGGCCGTAGTGCAGCGGGTCCAGGAGCGGGCCGTGGTCGACGGGACGGTCGTCGGCGTCCTGGCCGGGTACGTCGACGGGGCCGCCGATGGGGTCGGTGGCGCGCCACAGGTTGCGCCAGCAGGGGACCTCCTCCCGCAGCAGCCGCAGCGCGTGCGGGCCGAAGTACTTGGGGAACCACCGACCGTAGAGCCGCGCGAGCGGTGACCCGTGGGTGAGCAGGGAGACCCGGCTGCGGGTGGGGGCGTCGAGCTGCCAGATCGCGGCTGCGGCCAGGACGCTCCCCTGGGAGTGTCCGGAGAGGACGACCCGACCGCCGGTGGCGTCCACCCAGGTGGCGATCCGCCAGGAGAGGTCGGGCACGGCGCGCTCGGCGTAGCAGGGCGGCGCGAAGGGGTGCGCCGCGCGGGGCCAGAAGGTGCCGACGTCCCAGAGGATGCCGATGGTGCGGCGGGCGGCCCGGTCGCGGTAGGCGCGGCGGCCCATGGCGATCATGACGAGGACGGCGACGCTGAGCATCCAGGAGCCGAGCGACTCGGAGAGGGAGGCGACGGCGGCGAACGGGGCGGGGGCGTCCGCCGCAGCCTCGCTGGGGGTCAGCCCGGTCCCCCAGGTGCCGAGGACCGCGACGACCCCCAGCATCAGCGAGGCCGCGGCGAGGGTGCCGACGATGGCGGGCGCCGAGTCGGTCAGCCGGGCGCGGGCGAGCGCGGAGGCGATGGTCCCGCTGCGGTGGTCGTCGGGCGGCGCGCTCTCCCTGGGGTAGTTGGCGAGGACGGTGGGGGCGAGGCGGCGGCGGTCCCGGCGGACGCGGACTGCGGCGACGGCCCCGAGCAGGGCGGCGACCGCGATCAGGGACGGTATGGCGGCGGCCTGCCAGCTCAGCATGACGGGCGGTCCGTGCAGGGCCTGCGAGCCGGAGGTGAGCCAGTCGGTGAACCGCTGGGTCGCACCGCCGGTCAGGGCACCGGCGAGCGCGCAGGAGAGCAGGGCGACCGCCGGCCCGCCGAGACCGGCCAGCGCCGTGCGGTCGGTGTCACGCGCGAGCCGGTGGAGGCGCAGCGCGGCGAGGGCCAGCGCGACGATCATCACGCCCTGTGCAACGGTGAGCACGGGGAAGACCACCGTGCCCGGCAGCGCTCCCGCCGTCTCCCAGCCGGGCCGGTCCCAGGCGGTGTGGACCACCGTCGCGGCGAGCAGAGCGGCGCAGCCCGCGGGCAGCAGCGTGACGGCGCGGTGCGGCGGCGGGTCCTCGATCTGTGTCTCGTTGCGCCCGTAGCGGGTGACCAGTACGAGGACGGCTGCACCGCCGGCGACGGTGGCGACGGTGAGGGCGAGGCCGGTGGCCGCGAGGGCCCCGCCGCCCTCGGGCCCGTGGTCGTACGTCGGGGCCGCCGACCGGAGTGCGGCGCAGACGGTGAGCAGACCGGCCGCGGTGTGCGCGGCGCGCAGCCGGCTGACGAGCCGCCGGCCGTACCAGAACCCCGGCAGGGAGAGCGGAGCCGGTTCGGTCGCGCTCTGGCGCACCCGGACCGGCGGGTAGGCCGACTCGTAGGTGCTCCACGTCCGGTGGGAGAGCCACCACAGCAGCGCGGTGAGCGCGGCGGGCAGCAGCGCGGCGAGGGCGAGCCGCCGGCCGGGCGTGCTCCACCAGCCGCCGTCGGTGGCGAAGGAGAACCAGGAGGTACGGGCAGCGCAGGTGGCGGAGGAGCCGCACTGCCAGGCGAGGGCGTCGAGCGCGACGACACACGCGCCGCTGACCAGCAGGACGGTCAGCGAAAGGGCGATCAGCCGGACCAGGGCGTCGTAGAGGTGGTGGGTGCGGCCGTGGCCGCGCACCGCCGGGCGCATCCAGTGGGTGACGTTGACGATCATGAACGGCAGCAGGAGCAGCCACAGGGCGCGCGCGCCGTTGCCCGAGGTGAGGTTGGACCAGCTGTACGCCTCGCGCAGCGGGTCCCGTTCGTCCCAGGGGCGGTCCTCGGCGTCCTCGGTGCGTCGGTGGATGGAGGCGGTGGCGTCGCCGGTGACGCGGCAGACGCGGGCGTCGCCGAGCATCTGCTGGGGTGTGGCGCCCCCGACGCCGTGGACGAGCAGTTCCATCGCCGGTCTGGGTTCCGGGCGTCCGTCGCGCTGGCCGGGTACCGCCTGCGGTTCCATCGTCCCCGCCCCCTCGTGGTGCCGGCCGACGCGGCGGCCGGTGCTGACCGCCCGTCACTTCCCCTTCCTCTGTCCGGTGGGCGGCGGCCTCAATCCCCACCTTCGGACGTTTCGGGCCGTGCGAGGATGACGGGCGGACCGGCCGCGCCGGCCGGCACACGCGGAGCGGAGGTCGGCGGTGGGGGGGTGAGGGCACGCTGTTGGCGGGGCAGCGCAGGGCGTTGATCGTCGCCGCGTTGCGGCGCAGGGGCGGGGTGCGGGTCAGCGAGCTCACTGCCGAGCTGGGCGTCTCGGAGATGACGGTGCGACGCGACCTGGACACGTTGGAGCGTCGGGGCGCCTTGCGGAAGGTGCACGGCGGGGCGGGGCCCACCGGGCTGTACGCCGAGCCCGGCTTCCGGGAGAAGGCGCACTGGGTGCCGCGGAGAAGCGGCGCATCGGCCGGGTCGCGGCGGCGCTGCTGCCGCGGTCGGGCTCGGTGGCGTTCGGCGGCGGGACGACGGTGTGTGCGGTGGCCCGCGAACTGGCCCCGACGGCGGGGCTGACGGTGGTGACGAACTCGCTTCCCGTGGCGGAGCTGCTGCACGGTCTCGACGCGGGTGTCTCTCCCGCGGAGGTGGTGCTGACCGGTGGCGTGCGCACGCCGTCGGACGCGTTGGTCGGCCCGGTCGCCGACGCCGTGCTGGCCTCGTTCCACGTGGACGTGCTGGTGCTGGGGGCTCACGGCCTGGGGGTCGCGTCGGGGCTCACCGCGCCCAACCTGGCGGAGGCGGCGACCAACGGCCGTCTGCTGGCGGCGGCGGGGCGGGTGGTGCTGGTGGCGGACGCGGCGAAGTGGCGGACGGCGGAGTTGCGGACCTTCGCCCGGCTGGAGGCGGTGGACGTCCTGGTCACGGACGCCCCACCGCCGCGGGACGCCCGCCAGGCGCTGCGGCGGGCGGAGGTGGAGGTGCGGGTGGCCCCGGCGGGGTGACCGCCCCGGGAGCCGTCCGACACGGACCGCGCCGCTCCCGGGCGACGGGTCGGCTCAGCGGGGGGCGGGGTCGAGCGGGCCGCCGGGGTGGCGGCGCTGCCACAGCAGGGCCAGCGCCCCGATCCAGGCGGTGGCGAAGAGCCAGCCGCCCACGACGTCGGTGAACCAGTGCACACCGAGGTACACCCGGCTGGCGCCGACGGCGACGGTCCACAGCGCGAGGAAGCCCGCCGCGCGGTCCACGGCCCCGGTGCGCCCGTCCGCGTGGATCAGGAGCGCGGCGACGACGAGCGCCGCAGCCATCGCCGCGGTCGCGGTGTGACCGGAGGGGAAGGCGTGACGGGAGACGTGCAGCGCCCAGTCGGCCTCCGGGGGCCGGGTCCGCGCCACGGCGGTCATCAGCAGGAATCGCAGCAGCTGGCCGCCGAGCAGTGCGGCGAGGAAACCGGCGGCCCAGACGACCGGCCGGGACGTGGCGCGGCCGGCCCGGTAACCGGCCGCGACGACCATGGCGTAGGGCAGGGGCCCGCTGCCGGTGTGGGTGAGTGCGGTGACGAGTTGCCGTGCGGTGTCGGGCCGGTGGTCCACCGACCACGCGAGAGCGGCACGGTCGGGCGCGAACGGCTCCCCCGCGCGGAGCACGAGGACGGTGAGGGCCGCCAGGGCCAGCGCCGCGACGACGGCCGTCAGTGCGGGTACCGAGGAAGGCACCGCCGCGCCACGCGGGTTCATCGGCGCGACGCGTCGTCCGGGCCGACAGCTCGCGGTCCGGCCGTGCGCCGCGGATGCCCGGGGGCGGAGTGCATCAGGGGATTCTGGCAGACCACGGCGGTCTCCGGCGTGCCCGGCACGCCGCCACCGGCGGTGCGGTGCGGTGCCACTCCCGCGGGGTCAGCCCTGCCAACTCCCGGTCGCGAGGAAGGCGTCGATGGCGCGGCGGTGCGGCGTGATGTCCAGCCCCTGTTCGGCGAGCCAGCTGTCCGAGTAGTACTTCTCCAGGTAGCGGTCGCCCGGGTCGCACAGCAGCGAGACGACGGACCCGCGCTCGCCGGCGGCGAGCATCTCGGCGACGATCTTCCAGGCCGCCCACAGGCCGGTACCGGTGGAGCCGCCGGCACGGTTGCCGCAGCGGTCCTCCAGGGTCCGTACCGCGGCGACGCTGGCGGCGTCGGGGACACGCATCATCCGGTCGATGGCGTGCGGCAGGAAGCTGGGCTCCATGCGGGGGCGGCCGATGCCCTCGATGCGGGAGCCGCGGTCGCTGGTGGCGGCGGGGTCCTCGTCGGCCCAGCCGTCGAAGAAGCAGGAGTTCTCGGGGTCCGGGACGCAGACCCGGGTGTCGTACTGCATGTACCGGACGTAGCGGGCGATGGTGGCGGAGGTGCCGCCGGTACCGGCGGTGGCGACGATCCACGTCGGCTCCGGGTACCGCTCCAGCCGCATCTGCTGGTAGATCGACTCGGCGATGTTGTTGTTGCCCCGCCAGTCGGTGGCGCGCTCCGCGTAGGTGAACTGGTCCATGTAGTGCCCGCCGGTCTCGGCGGCGAGCCGGGCGGAGACGTCGTAGACCGTGCGCGGGTCGTCCACCAGGTGGCAGGTGCCGCCGTGGAGCTCGATCAGCCGGGTTTTCTCGGCGCTGGTCCCGGCGGGCATGACGGCGATGAACGGCACGCCGATCAACCGGGCGAAGTAGGCCTCCGAGACCGCGGTGGAGCCGGACGACGCCTCGATGACCGGGCGTCCGGGCCGGACCCAGCCGTTGCAGAGGGCGTAGAGGAAGAGGGAGCGCGCCAGCCGGTGCTTGAGGCTGCCGGTGGGGTGCGTCGACTCGTCCTTGAGGTACAGGTCGATGCCCCACCGCTCGGGCAGCGGGAAACGCAGCAGGTGGGTGTCGGCGCTGCGGTTGGCGTCCGCCTGGACCTTGCGCACGGCGTCCTTCAGCCAGGACCGGTAAGCGGGGTCGCTGCGGTCCAGGTCGAGGGTGCGCGGTGCCGTCGGCTGCGGGGGCTCGGTGGTCACGGCACGATCGTATGCGGAGCGCGGCCGGGGGCGGCGACCGGCGGTGCCGTGGACCGGCAGCCGGCGGCCGGGGCCGGCAGGCGGCGGGTCGCCGAGGGAGGGTTGTCGGTGGGGGGAGGCAGACTCGCCTCATGGAAGCGGCGAGGTGGGCGGTGGCGGTGGCGGCCGACGGGTCGGCACGGTACTGCCCGCTGACGCGGGAGGGGACGGCTGCGGAGGCCCCGCGCTCGGCCGCCGATCCGGCCGCCGCGTTGCGGGCGGCGCCGCCCGGGACGCGGTGGGTGTGGCGTTCCACGGCGGAGGTCGCGGGAGCGCTGGCGGCCGGCGTGGACGTGGCGCGGTGCTACGACGTGGAGGCGGCGGAGGCGGTGCTGCTCGGGCACGAGGGCGCCTTCGGGGAGCCGCGGGGGCTGCCCGCCGCGTTGGCGCGGCTGCGCGGGCTGCCGGTGCCGCCGGATCCGCCCGCGCCGGCCGCCGGTGACGCGCAGCCGTCGCTCTTCGAGGACTCGGCGCGACCGGTGCTGCCCGGAGGTACCGACCCGCTGACCGCGCTGCTGGAGGTCTACGGCGCCCAGCTGCGGCGCACCGCCGCCACCGAGCACCCGGGCCGGTTGACGTTGCTGCTCGCGGCGGAGTCGGCGGGGGCCCTGGTCGCCGCGGAGATGGACGCGGCGGGACTGCCGTGGCGTGCCGATGTGCACCTGGCGCTGCTGGACGAGTTGCTCGGTCCCGCTCCGCCGGGCGGCCTGGAGCCGCGGCGGCTGACGGAACTGGCGGGCGAGGTGTCGGCGGCGTTCGGGTTCCGGGTGCGGCCGGACCTGCCGGCGCAGGTGCTGGCGGCGTTCCGGGGAGCGGGGTTCCCGGTGCGTTCGACGCGTTCCTGGGAGCTGCGGCAGGTCGACCACCCGGCGGTGGCGCCGCTGCTGGAGTACAAGCGGCTGTACCGGGTGCACACCGCGCACGGCCGCAACTGGCTGCGGAGTTGGGTGCACGAGGGCCGGTTCCGCGCGCGGTACGTGCCGGGGGGCGCGGCGTCGGGCCGGTGGACGACCAACGGCGGCGGCGCGTTGCAGATCCCGCGGGTGGTGCGCCGGGCGGTGCGGGCGGACCCGGGGTGGCGGCTGGTGGTGGCGGACGCCGCCCAGTTGGAACCGCGGGTGCTGGCCGCCGTGTCGGGCGATCCGGCGCTGGCGGAGGTCGCCGCTCAGGAGGGCGACCTCTACGCCGCGCTGTCGCTGCGGCTGTTCTCCGGGGACCGCGAGCGGGCCAAGCTCGCGGTGCTCGGCGCGGTGTACGGGCAGACCTCCGGGGAGGGGTTGCGGCATCTCGCCGGGTTGCGCGGCCGGTATCCGGTGGCGGTGCGGTACGTGGACGAGGCGGCGGAGGCCGGGGAGCGGGGGCGGCTGGTCCGCACCCATCTGGGGCGGACCTGCCCGCCGGCGGAGGCGGGGGACGACGGCCTCGGCGGCGAGGTGCCGGAGGGCGGGGAGCCGCCGTCGAGGAGGGGCGCCGCCGCGCGGGCGCGGGGCCGGTTCACCCGCAACTTCGTGGTCCAGGGCAGCGCGGCGGAGTGGGCGCTGCTGATGCTGGCGGCGTTGCGGCGCTCGCTGGCGGGCACACCGGCGGAGCTGGTCTTCTTCCAGCACGACGAGGTCATCGTTCACTGCCCGGCCGAGCAGGCGGCCCAGGTGGCCGCCGCGGTGCGCGCCGCCGGGGAGGCGGCCGGGAGGCTGGCGTTCGGGGCGTCGCCGGTGCGGTTCCCGTTCACCGTGGCGGTGGTGGAGTGCTACGCGGACGCCAAGGCCTAGGCCCTGTCTGATAGATCCCGCCCGGCCCGCGGCGCCCGGCACGGCATCCCGCCGCGTTGGAGCCTTGCGCGAGTACGACGGGTACGAGCTGCGACGCCCCGCCGTGCGATCCACCGCACCGGACACCGCAGGCCTTGCCGGCGCCATTCACCAGACAGGTGGGCGGCCTCCCCTCGCCCACGTCGCCTGCCCGGCCACCCGGTCGGAGGGGTCCGGAGGAAGGTGAGGGCTCGGCGGCCGGTGGCGTCGACGACGGGCCCGCGAGCCGGCACCGAGACGCCGGGGCACCGCCAGGGTCCTCCGATGGGTCGCCGCGGGGTCAACCGATCGGTTGATCCCCTGCGAGCGTGATGGGCGATGTGCCGCCCCGGCCACGCCTGGGAGTGTGCGGGCATGACAGTCATCGAAGTGCGCGACCTGCGCAAGAGCTACGGCGGGCGCCCCGTCGTGGACGGCGTCTCCCTCGCGGTGGAGGAGGGCGAGATCTTCGGGGTGCTCGGCCCCAACGGCGCCGGCAAGACCACCACCGTCGAGTCCGTCCTCGGGCTGCGCGTTCCGGACAGCGGCACGGTTCGTGTGTGCGGGCTGGACCCGTTCGCCGACCGCGCGAGGACGACTCTCGTCGTCGGCGCGCAGCTGCAGGAGAGTGAGTTGCAGGGCAAGCTCACCGTCGCCGAGTCGCTCCAGCTGTTCGCGGCCTGTTACCCGCGCCCCGCGGACTGGCGCACCCTGGCCGGGCGTCTCGGCCTGGAGGAGAAGCTCGGCACTCGTTTCGCGCAGTTGTCCGGTGGTCAGAAGCAGCGACTGGCGATCGCCCTCGCCCTGGTCGGCAACCCTCGGGTCGTCGTCCTGGACGAGCTGACCACCGGTCTGGATCCGGCGGCGCGGCGCGAGGTGTGGGCGCTGATCGAGGACGTCAGGGCGGGCGGCGTCACCGTTCTGCTCGTCACGCACTTCATGGAGGAGGCGCAGCGGCTGTGCGACCGGGTCGCGATCTTCGACCGGGGGCGGGTCGCCGCGCTGGACACCCCCTCCGGACTGGTCGCGCGGTCCGCGAGCGGCACCGTCATCTCCTTCACTCCCTCCCGCCCGTTGGAGGAGGACGTCCTCGCCGCCCTGCCGGGCCTCGCGTCCGTCTCGCACCACGACGGGAGGGTCACCCTCGCGGGCACCGACGAGACCGTCAACGCGGTGATCAGCCTGCTCGCCCGCAACCGGGTGAGCGCCCACCAGCTGCGGGTCACCGACTCCACTCTCGATGACGCCTTCCTCGACCTGACGGGAGCCGACGCGTGAGCGCCGCCACCGCACCCCCGAAACCTTCCGCCACCACCACCCCCCGTCCCGGGCGGGCCGTGATGCGCGCGGAGCTGCTCCTGTTCTTCCGTGAGCCCGGCTCGGTGTTCTGGGTGATGGCCTTCCCCACGCTGCTGCTGCTGGTCCTCGGTTTCATCCCGTCCATGACGGAGGCCAACGAGGAGCTCGGCGGCCTGTCCACCGTCGAGGCATACGTGCCCGTCGCCGTGCTCCTTTCGATGATCATGGCTGGCCTGATGGCGATGCCGCCGGTGATCACGGGCTACCGCGAGCGCGGCGTCCTGCGCCGGATGTCGACTACCCCCGTACGCCCCGCCGCCGTCCTCGGTGCCCAGGTGGGACTGCACGCCGTCGCCTCGCTGATCTCCGCCGGGCTCACCCTCGCGGTGGGGCGCGTCTTCTCCGACGTCGCCCTGCCCCGCCAGGTCGTGGGCTACCTGTTGACCCTGCTGCTTGCGGTGGTGTGCGTGCTGGCGCTCGGCGCGCTGATCTCCGCGCTGTCCCCCACCACGAAGATCGCCCAGGCGGTCAGCATCTCGGTGTTCTTCCCCGCGATGCTCGCGGCCGGCGTCTACATGCCCATCCAGCAGATGCCCGACCTGATGGCCGGCATCATGGAGGCGCTGCCCTTCGGCGCCGCCGCCCAGGCCCTGAACCAGGCCACCGCCGGCGACTGGCCGGACTGGGCCCACCTCGCCGTACTGGCCCTGTGGACGCTGCTGCTGTCCGCCACCGCAGCACGCTGGTTCCGCTGGGAGTGAGGGACGTGAGACGCGCGGCGGATGCCATGACCGACACTGAGGACGTGGCATCCGACGCGTCCATCCCGGTCCCCGAGCCGCAGACCGCGCGCGACGCGCGACCGCGGCTGTTCCTTCGCTTCAGCCCTCCGGCGCTTCTCGGCCTCAGCCTGGTACTCTCCGCGGCGACCTCGTCCCTGGTCGGGATGGACGGCGCCGACTGGGTGGCCGCGGGGGCGCTCGCCGCCGCGGCGCTCTTCCTGCAGCTGTGGTGGGACCGGGTGGCACGCGGCAGACCCGGGCCCGGTGCTGCCGGCGCCGCCTACTACGCGCTGCGCTCCGCCCTGGCGTTCGGCCTGGCCTGGCTCAATCCGTTCTGCGCCTTCTTCGCGGCGGTCGGGTGCTTCGACATCGAGCAGCTGGTGCCCCGCCGCTGGATCCCTCTCGGCCTGCTGGCGACCGCCGCGACGGTCGCGGGCGCGCAGATCGGAGGACTGCCGCCCGGGGACACGGCGAGCTGGGTGTTCTACGGCATGCTGGTCGCCGCCAACATGGGCATCTTCCTGACCGTCCAGCGGGACGCCGGGAAGGAGGAGGACCGCTCCCGGAAGCGTGTGGCGGCCATCCGGGAGCTGGAGCACGCCAACCTCGCGTTGGAACGGGCCCTGGTGGAGAACGCGGCTCTGCACGACCAGCTTCTCCTCCAGGCGAGAGAGGCCGGGATCGCCGACGAGCGCCGCAGGCTCGCGGCGGAGATCCACGACACCGTCGCCCAGGACCTGACCGGCGTCATCGCCCAGCTCCAGGTCGTCACCGACACCCGGGAACAGGGCGCGACCCGCGTGCACGTCGAACGGGCCCTGCACCTGGCCCGCCACAGCCTCGGCGAGGCGCGCCGGGCGATCGCCAACCTCGCGCCGGTCGCGCTGGCCGAGGACGACCTGCCCGAGGCACTGGAGAAGACCGTCGTCCGTTGGTCCGAACATTCCGGAGTGAAAGCCGAGTTCACCCTCACGGGCTCCTACGAACCACTGCACGAGGAGGTGGAGGCGACGCTGCTGCGCATCGCGGCGGAGGCGCTGTCCAACACGGCACGCCACGCGACGGCCGGCCGGGTCGGCGTGACCCTCTCGTGCATCGGTGAGCAGGTCGTGCTCGACGTGCGCGACGACGGCCGGGGGTTCGACCTGTCCGCCCTGCCCGAGCGGGACACCGCGTCCGGGTTCGGCCTGGAGGGCATGCGCGCCCGCGCGGAGCGGCTGGCGGGCGAGCTGACCGTGGAGTCGGAGCCGGGGCTGGGCACCGCCGTGTCCGCACGCGTACCGTCGGTGCCCTATGAACGCTGAGAACACGGGGACGATCACCCTGCTGATCGTCGACGACCACCCGGTGGTGCGGGACGGCCTGCGCGGCATCCTGGACCCCGCGGACGGCTTCACGGTGCTCGGGGAGGCGTCCGGCGGCACGGAAGCGGTGGAGATGACGCTGCGCGTGGACCCGGACGTCGTCCTCATGGACCTGCGCATGCCGGCCGGGAGCGGCGTGGATGCCATCGCCGAGCTGACCCGACGCGGCGCACGGGCACGCGTGCTGGTGCTCACCACCTTCGACACCGACTCCGACACCTTGCCTGCGATCGAGGCCGGCGCCACGGGGTACCTGCTGAAGGACGCGCTGCGCGACGAGCTGTTCGATGCCATCCGAGCGGCGGCGGAGGGCCGTACCGTGTTGTCTCCGGCGGTCGCCTCACGCCTGGTCACGGCGGTGCGCCGCCCCACTGCTCGGACTGTCGAGGAGACGCTCTCCGCGCGGGAGGTGCAGGTGCTGGAGGAGGTGGCGCGCGGTGCGTCGAACCGGGAGATCGCTCGTGGGCTGTTCATCAGCGAGGCGACCGTCAAGACCCATCTGACACACATCTACGGCAAGCTGGACGTGAGGGACCGGGCCGCCGCGGTGGCGGTGGCCTACCGGCGGGGCGTTCTCGGCTGACCGTCGACACGTGAGACGCCCCCGGGGTGACGAGCCCTCGCCGTGCCGCCCGGCCGGCGAACCTCCCGGGTTCCCGCCGGCGGATCACCGGCCCCCCGCGTGGCCCCGGCGACCGGAACACGACGTCCGGGCGTGCGGCGGCGGCCCGGAACCGCGGCGCCTCGGTGCCTGCCCTTTCGGGCGTGGCCCCGGTCGGGGCGGTCCCTGCTCCGGCCGCGCGCCGTCGTGGGCCTTCGTTCTGCCCGCCGGTGGTCGACGGTGGTCGCCGGGCCCGCCCTGCCGGAGGGGCGCACGCGCGGCGGCACCGGGACCGACGGGGCGCGCGGCCCGGCCCCGGGCGAGCGGAGCAGTGACGCCCGTGCTCAGCGCACGGCGAGTGCGGTGGCGGGGTCGTCGAGGACGGGCTGCCAGGCGAGTTCGGCGGCACCGACCAGGCTGTTGTGGCCGAGCGAGCACGGCAGGATGGGGACGCTGCCGCTGCGTCCCCACAGGCTGCGGTCGGCGACGACCGAGCGAAGCCGCTCGGGGGCGGCGGCGAGCAGGCTCTGGTGGAGTCCGCCGAGGATGATGCGGTCGGGGTTGAGGACGTTGACCATGGTCGCGAGTCCCTGCCCCAGCCGGTCCACCAGCTGTTCCACGGCCTGCCGGGTCCCGGGTTCGGCGGGGTGGCCCTCGCCGAGCAGGGCGCGCGCCTGGTCGAGCGGCGAGAGCGCCGGGTCGGGGGTGACGCCCGCGGTCTCCAGCAGGGCGAGGGGGTCGGTCTCGACGTCCAGGCAGCCGCGGGCGCCGCAGTGGCAGGCCCGGCCGGCGGGGTCGACGATCAGGTGCCCGACCTCCAGCGCGAGGCCGGCGCTGCCGGTGTGGAGCCGGCCGTCCAGGACGAGTGCGCCGCCGACGCCGCGGTGGCCGGTGGCCACGCAGAGCAGGTGCTGGGAGCCCTGCCCGGCGCCGTGGCGGTGCTCGGCGAGCGCGGCGAGGTTGACGTCGTTCCCGCAGCGGCCGGGGACGCCGATCCCCGCCGCCGCGAGGCAGTCCCGGAAGATGTCGTGGACGCGGGCGCCCGCGGGCCAGGCCACGTGCAGCGGGTTGAGGGCGGTGCCCTCGGGTTCGGCGACGGCTGAGGGGACCGCGAGTCCGGCGCCCAGGCAGCGGCGCCCGGTCGCGGCGAGCAGTTCCGCGCCGGCTGCGACGGCGTCGCCGATGATGCGCGCAGGGTCGGCGTCCACGGTCATGCAGGCCGGTGCGGTGGCGACGATGCGGCCTCCGAGACCCACGAGCGCGACCCGGTAGCCGTCGGCGTGGACCTGGACGGCGAGCACGACGGGGCCGTCGGCGGCGATGTCGAGCCGGTGCGAGGGGCGCCCCTGGGCGCCGGAGGCGGCGTGGGGCCGGGGGTCGACCGTGATGAGGCCGAGGGCCTGGAGCTCGGTGGCGACGGCACCGGCGGTGGCGCGGGTGACGCCGAGCTCGGTGGTGAGGACGGCACGGGTGGGCGCCCGCCCGGTGTGGACCAGTTCCAGGGCGGGGCCGAGGGCGCCACGGCCGCGGTCGAGCTTGATTCGTGTCGGGGTCACCCCTCCATTCTCACTTTGTGCAGCCGTGAAACAAATCCGGGGAGTCCGGTGGCCGCCGGTGGCGGCAGCGTGCACCCCGGGGGCAACACCTGCCGACGGGTGCCGGGTTGTCGCGCCGGGCGCCGGAACCGGTGACCGGACCGGCCGGGCGCCCACCGTCCGCCGCACCCTCGCTGCTGCTCCGGCCGGGCGCCGCGTTGACACGGCCGGGCGTCGGCGCGAGGCTTTCCTCGCCCGCGACGGTCCGGTGGCTCCGCCGCCCGGCGGGCCCAGCAGCGAAAGGCCGGGCCATGTGTTCCTCCTGCGGGGTGCCCGCACACGTCCCCCCGCCGCCCGCGGCACGCGCGTCGGCACCGGCCCCCGGGGCATCTCGGGGCTCCGCCGCCGTACCGCCCGTCGGGGACGGGACGGGAGGGGCCCCCGCGCCGCGCCGGTTCGCTGCGCTGCGCAATCCCGACTGCCGCCCGTACCTGTTCGGCACGGGGCTGGCGATGATGGCGGACAACGTGGAGCACGTCATCACCTACTGGGTGCTGTGGCAGGTCTTCGAGTCGCCGGCACTGACGGGGTTCCAGGTGATCAGCCACTGGCTGCCGTTCCTCCTGCTGTCCGTCTGGTTCGGGGGTCTCGCCGACCGGTTCGACTGCCGCCGCGTGGTCCAGGCCGCGCAACTGCTCTTCATGGCGGTCTCCGCGGCGTGGGGCGTGCTCTTCCTCACCGACTCGCTGACCATGTGGGCGGCGTGCGTGCTGCTGGTGCTGCACGGCGTCGCCGGGTCGTTGTGGACCCCCGGCGAGCAGCTGCTGCTGTACGACTTCGTCGGGCCGCGCGAGCTGCCCAGTGCCGTACGGCTCAACGCGACCTTCCGCAACCTCGGGGTGCTGTGCGGGCCGGTCGTCGGATCGGTGCTGCTGATCGGACTGGGCCCGACCGCGGGGATCTTCGTCAACGTGCTGTTCTACCTGCCGCTGACGCTGTTCCTGCTCCGCACCCGCTTCACCGGTCACACCCGGGGCGGCGGCGGTCGGCCGCGCGTGGGGCTGGTGGAGTCCCTGCGGGTGCTGCGCGAGGTGCGCGGCGACCGGACACTGGTCAGCATGATCGCGCTGGCGGGGTTGGCGTCGCTGTTCGTGGGCTCGTCGCTGGGAGCGGTGATGCCGGTCTTCGTGGACGACTTCGGCCTGTCGGACGCGGGGCTGGCGTACGGGATGCTGCTCCTCGCGAGCGGGGTGGGCGGGGTGATCGGCGGCGTGCTGCTGGAGGCCACCGGGCGGATCCGTCCCAGCGTGCGGGCGGCGGTGGCGAGCACGGCGCTCTACGGGGCGGCGGTCCTGGGTTTCGCCCTGACCAGGTCGTTCCCGCTGGCGCTGGTGCTGCTGCTCGCGGGAGGAGTGGCCAATCTGGCGTCGATGTCCATCGGGCAGACGATCGTGCAGCTGCGGGCGCCGGACGGTGCCCGCGGGCGTGTCCTCGGCCTGTACGGCATGTCGGCCAACGGGTTGCGTGTCGGCAGTGGTCTGACGGTGGGGGTGCTGGGCGCGGCGGCCGGGATGCGCTGGTCGCTCGGGGTGAGCGCCGCCGCCCTGTGTGCGGGGACGGCGCTCGTCGCGGTCCTCACCCGGCGCTCGCGCGAGGCCCCGGAGGGGGCCGACGACGAGGCGCCGGGGAGCTGACCGGCCCCGGCGAGAGCCGCGTCAGAGCGGCGGTCCGCCCTTGCGGGCGAGGACCCACCGGTTCCCCTCCAGCGCGTCGTTGGGCTCCGGCAGCGGGCCGCGGCCGTGGCGCCGGGTGAACTCGAACGGGGTGTGGACCTGTGCGGACCAGTCACGGTTGGTCAGCTGCGCGAGCGAGTCGGGGCGCGGTCCCTTGTCGAAGAGGGCGAGGAGGTCGATCCCGATCTGGGCGTGCGTGGCGGTGTAGGTGGCGCTGTCCCGGTACGCCATCAGGTCCTTCTCCACCTTGACCTCGAAGGCCAGTGAACTGCCCTCGGTGGTGAGACGGTCCACGGTGTCGACGAGGTAGGTCTCCGCGGCGGCGGGGAGGTAGAAGAGCAGCCCCTCGGCGAACCAGACGCTCGGCTCGGTCGGGTCGAAGCCGGCGCCGGTCAGTGCGGTGACCCAGTCCTCACGGAGGTCGACCGGGACGGGGACGCGCCCGCCCCTCGGGGTGGCCGCCAGCCCGTCGAGGACCCGCTCCTTGAAGGCGAGTACACCCGCGCGGTCGACCTCGTAGACCACACTGTCGGCGGGGCGGTCGAGGCGGAAGGCACGGGTGTCCAGCCCGGCGCCGAGCAGCACCACCTGGCGGGGTCCGGCGGCGAGCGACCGGAGCAGGAAGTCGTCGAGGACCCTGGTGCGCAGTCCGAAGTAGCGGGCGAACCGGCCCCAGAGCGGGTTGCCGTCGCCGCCGGCCGCCTCCTCGATGCGGATCGGCCACTGCGCGCACGCCGGGGCGGCGCGCACGAAGTGCTCCGCGTAGGGGTCCTGGGCGAGGCTGTCGTGGCGGTGCGTCTCGATGGCGCGCGCGGCGGCGACCAGCAGCGCGGTCAGTCCGACACCTCCGTCCACGCCTTCTGCCTCGATGTGCTCGCTCGCCGTGCCGACCATGGTTCCTCCGTTGACGGATCGGGGTTGGGGGTGCCCGCGCGCGACGGCGCGGCGGGGGGCGGTTGGTTCGGCGGGGGACGGCTCAGCTCATGGACGCGCGCGCTCCGGCAGCAGCACCGGTTTGACGACGCGGCCCGCTTCGCAGTCGCGTTCGGCCTGGTTGATGTCGGCCAGCGGGTAGGTGCGGATCAGCTGGTCGAAGGGGAAGCGTCCGGCCTGCCACAGCCGGGTGAGGCGCGGGATGAGGAGCGCGGGCACGGCGTCTCCCTCGCAGACGTGGCGGATGCCGCGACCGCGGTCGAGCGTGCCCGGTTCGAGTGCCAGCGGGGCGTGGAGCCGCGCCACGAGGGCGAGGGTGCCGGTGGGGCGCAGCGACCGGAGCGCGTCGTTGATGAGCGCGGGTGAGGCGGTGGTGTCCAGGGCGTGGTGGGAGCCGCCGTCGGTCAGGCTGCGGATGCGCTCGGGCAGTGCCGTCGCTCCCCCGGGGTCGGCGGCCAGCGGGAGGGCGCCGAACCGCCGGGCGAGGTCGAGCCGACCGGGGTGCCGGTCGACGGCCACGGTGGTGACGCCAGCGGCGGTGGCCGCCATGACCGCAGCGAGGCCGACCGCGCCCGCGCCGAGGACGGTCAGGGTGTCGCCGGGGCCGGCACCGAAGGTGTTGAGGACGGTCCCCGCGCCGGTGAGGAAGCCGCAGCCGAGCGGGCCCAGCAGTTCGACCGGGAGCGCCGGGTCCACCCGTACGGCGTTGCGGGAGGCGACGAGCGCGTACTGGGCGAACGAGGACTGGCCGAACCAGCGGGGTGCGAGCGCCGCCCCGGCGGCGTCGGTGAGCGGCGGTGTTTCCTTCCGGCCGCCGAAGAGGTTGAGGTCGGGGAAGGACTCGCAGTAGGCGGGGGCGGCGCCGTGGCAGTGGGGGCACCGGCCGCACGAGTCGAAGCTCAGCACCACGTGGTCGCCGACGGCGATGGCGGCGTCGGGGCCACCGCCGGTCCCCACCACGACGCCGGAGCCCTCGTGGCCGAGGACCGCGGGCAGCGGGCTCCGGCCGCCGGAGCGGCGGACGCCGAGGTCGGTGCGGCACAGCCCGGCGCCCGCGATGCGCACCAGGATCTCGCCCGGTCCCGGCTCGGCGCGCAGGGTGACGTCCTCGACCGTGAACGGCGCGTCGTGGGAGCGGAGCACGGCCGCCCGGAACTCCATCGTCATGCCTCCGTCGGGCGGTGGAGAACGAACGGCCGCAGGTTGCCGTAGAGCCCCCAGGGGCCGCCGGCGACCCCGACGCCGCTGTCCTTGATCCCCGCGAAGGGCTGGGCGAGGGAGAGCTCGGCGTGGTGGTTGATCCAGGCGGTGCCGCATTCGAGCCGCTCCGCCACGGCTTCGGCGCGGTCGAGGTCGGTGCCCCAGACCGAGCCGCCCAGGCCGTAGCCGGTGGAGTTGGCCGCCGCCACCGCTTCGTCGAGGTCCCGGTAGGGCAGGACGGGCAGCACCGGGCCGAACTGCTCCTCGGTGACGACCGGGCTGTCGGGGGGCACGTCGGTGAGGACGGTGGGGGCGTAGAAGTAGCCGGGCCGGTCCGGCCGCCGGCCGCCCGCCGCGACGCGGGCGCCGGACGCCAGCGCCCGCTCGGTGAGTTGCTCCACGCGAGCGAGCTGCGGCGCGTTGTTGAGCGGGCCGATCCGGCTGGCCGGGTCGAGCCCGGGTCCGACGGTGACGCTCCGCGCGCGGTCGGCGAGCGCCTCGACGATCTCGGCGTGGCGGTGCGCGGGGGCGTAGACGCGTTTGACGGCCATGCAGACCTGCCCGCAGTTGCGGAACCCAGCCCAGAACAGCCGGTCCGCGATCCGGTCCACGTCGACGTCGTCGAGGAGGACGGCGGCGTCGTTCCCGCCGAGTTCCAGGGTCACCCGGGCCAGCGTCTGCGCCGCGGCCCCCGCGACGGCTCGGCCCGTGGGCACCGAGCCGGTGAAGGTGACGTGGGCGATCCCCGGGTGGGAGGCGAGTCGGGCACCGAGCGGTTCGTTGCCGGTGACGACGGTCAGGACGTCGTCGGGCAGCACGGTCGCGAGGAGCGAGCCGAGCAGCCGCGCGGTCAGCGGGGTGTGCGGCGACGGTTTGAGGACAACGGTGTTGCCTGCCGCGAGCGCGGGCGCCACCTTCGCCGCGGCGAGTTGGAGCGGGAAGTTCCACGGCACGATCGCGGCGACCGGGCCGAGGGAGCGCCAGCGGACCTCGCTGTGGACGGGCCGCCCGTCGTCGACCACCCGCGTCCGGGGCGTCAGGCCGGCGAACCAGCGCAGCCGCGCGGCGGTGCGGGCGACCTCGGCCCGCGACTCCGCCAGGGGTTTGCCCTGCTCGCGGGTGAGGAGCGGGGCGAGGTCGTCGGCGGCGGCCTCGACTGCGTCGGCGGCGGCGCGCAGCGCCGTCTCCCGGGCGGCCGGGTCCGACCGCCAGCCGGGCCAGGCCCGGCGGGCTCTGGCCACGACCGCGTCCAGCGCGTCGGCGGACTGGTCGGGCGCCTCGTCGAAGGGTTCGCCGGTGGCCGGGTCGGCCACGGCGAACCGCGCGCCGCCGCGCGCGGTCGCCGCTCCGCCGGGCGTGGCGGAGGTCGTCACGCCGCGGGTGAGGAGGCCGCGGGGACGCCGACGGCGGCCTCCCGGGACTGCCGGTCCATCTCGGCCCGGAAGGCGGCGACCAGTTCCGGCTTGATCCGACCGGCGTTGCGGTCCCCGCCCTCGCAGACGGCGCCCCGCACGCCGACGATGTCCGTCCCCATGCGGGTCAACGCGCCGAGGTCGACCGCCTTGACGCTGCCGGCGAGCGCGGCGAGCAGCCCGGCGGCGTGGGAGAGCCGGACGAACTCGGCGCAGGCGTCCTCCGAGACGTGGTCGAACAGCCGGGTGCCGTCCTTGATGGCGGTGTCCAGCATGGCGGCGTCGGCGCCGGAGCGCGCCGCGATGTCGGGCAGCGCCAGCGGGTTGACGCAGCCGACGCGGTGGGCATCGGCGTAGCCCGACGCGACGACGAGCGCGTCCGGGCGGTGGTCCTTGACGGCCCGGACCACGGCGCGCATCACGTCGATGCCCTGGTCGGGAGTGGTGCAGCCGTACAACCCGACCTTGATGTACGTCGCGCCGGAGACGACGGCGCCGAGCGCGGCCTGGGCTACGGTGCCGGGCTTGTACGGCACGTCCCCCACCGTCGCGGAGACCGGCTTGCCGGCCGGGACGGCGTCGCGGATCTCCCGGATCACCCACGGGAAGTTGGCGCCGAGCGAACCCTCGTCGGGCTTCTTCACGTCGACGATGTCGAGGTGGTCGGCAGCCTTCGCGCAGTCGAGGGCCTCGTCGAGGCCGTCCGGGGAGATGAGCAGCAACACCATGAGCTCCTTCCGGCGCACGCGTCCCCGAGCAGGGCAGGGGCGTGCGGGTCACCTGGTTCTCGTGCGGTGCCGCTCATCATTGACGCCGCCCCGGACCGCCGGTAGGGCGCGCGGTCGCCCGAGGAGCGCAAGCGTGCCCGCCCGGCGCACGGCGCACGCGCCGGTGCGGCGGGGAAGCACGACCGCCTCCGCGACGGCCCGCGCACGCAGTCGGGAACGGTCCGGGCGGTCCGGGCGTGCTCTCTCCTCGTCTGTGGGATCGACTCCGCACCGGGCCGCATCGGCGGTGGCGACCACGACGCTCCGGATCGTCACGCGGGTACTCCCGCATCCGCGGAAGAGGTACGCCGCCCCTGCCGGGGCCATGGCGGCGAAGAGGAGAACCGCTGGTCCTCCCGACAGGGGCGGGGCTTGGGGTCAGCGCGCACAGGAGGCGCGCAGCGGCTGCGGGGACCGCACAGGTCGGGCACGGCGAGCGGGGCGGACCGGACGGATCACCGTCACGTCGCGGTCCGACGGCAGGCGCAGTTGCACGCTGCGGTCGAGCTCCACCCAGGTGGTGCCGCCCCGGTGAGCGGCTGCGGTGACGCGCAGGCATGAGCCGCCCAGCGTCAGGAAGTCGCCGGCACGTATCTCGACGGCGGGGCAGGACATCGCTGCGGCTCGCGGGTCATCGACGATCGACACGGCTGCTCCCGAAAGGGGTGAGGACAGGCCGAAGGATCGGCCGAGCGGCCAGCGAGTAGAGAACTTCTACGTCGGCGGAACCGCAGACCCGGTCCGGGCCCCGGGCGTTCGCGCTGATCGGCTGCCCGCCGGCCAGGGCGGCGCACTGCACCGCGCGGAACTCCGCATCGGCCGTCCACTCCCGGAAGACCGCAGCAACCGGGGCCGCGTACCGGCACTGTTCCGCCGCCTGGTCGTCCTCGGCGGCGTCGAGCACATCCGCGAGCCGAGTGGCCTGGTGGTGGAGCCAGCCAAGGGCTTCGTCGGGGGTGTCGGCCCAGGTGGTCGCCAGGTACCACTCCCCCGCCGCATCCGGCGACCGCGCGACCACCTCGCAGTGGTAGCCGTCCACATACCGCCCGGCGCTCACGACCGGGACTCCGCCCGGTACGGCGTGGAGCTGAGCTCACGGAAGCGGTCGTGGCCCGGGTGGTCGTCCACGTGGAGGACGGCCCACATCATGGCCGCGTCCCCGGTCGCCGCCTGCGGGCCGATCTCCGCACAGACCTCGCACTGCGCGCGGAAGACGAGCGGCCCACGATCCCGCACCAGAACCAGCCGCGCGAACCGATACCCACCACTCACCGCCGCCTCAACTCCTTCAAGTGCGCATCAACCAACCGACGCAACTCTGATGACCGAGCGAGCAGGTCAGGCAGCGCTTCCGGCGATTCGTCGTCCGCCTGCGCGGGAGCGGGAGGCATCTCGGACCCGCCCTCGTCCCCGGTGCTGATCGCCCGCCCGATGCGCTCGGGCGCCCGCCTGGACGCCCGCGCCTCACGCAGCACGGTGATGGCACCGCCTTGTTGGAGCTGACTCAGTGCTTCGCGGAGTCCACGGCATGTAGAGCACTCACCCATCGCCACACCCCGCCGGCGAAGCCACCCGCAGCGGTTCGGTGGAACGGGGCGCGGTCCCGGCGCGCATCGGGCGAGCGCGGACCAGCCGCGCCGAGCCACCCGTCACCGGGCGCCGGACACGCGAAGCGGCGACCATCGGCAGCGCTATGCCCACGGCGGTCAACACAGTGCGCAGTCGCTGTGGTGAAGTTCCCTCGCCCGTGGCGGGTGCAGTGGTGGTCACAGGGGGCGTTCCTTGCCTCGCGTATCGACTGTCCCTCAACAAGCCCGCGTTGGTGCGGTCCCGCGTGTGGTACTCATCTCTCTCGCTGCGGTACGTGACGAACTGCCTACAAGCATCAGCACTGCGGCGGGAACTGTACATATCCGAGCTGTCACCGAACGTCGCGAGGTGACAGGGGACAAGGGGGCACCGATGGAGTTGGACAACGAAGACGGAACCCTCAGCCCACGCGCGCGACTCGGCCGACGACTCCGGCGCTACCGCGAGTCACGGGGCCTGTCCCTGCGGGCCGTCGGTGAATCGGTGGGATTCCCGCACAGCTACATCGGGCGCGTGGAACTCGGCGAGCAGCTTCCTTCGGAATCACTCGCCCAACGCCTTGACCGCTTCTTCGAAACCGACGGAGTGCTGACAGAGCTTCTTGAGCTGGCTCGCGACAGTTTGCTACCCGGATACAGTCGAGATGCAGTCCACCGGGAGCCCGAAGCCAAGCGAATCCAAGTCTTCAACAGCTCGGCAGTACCTGGACTACTTCAAACCGAGGACTACATGAAGGAGGTGTTCCGCAGGTCACTTCCGGGGAGGTCCGAGGACGACATCAATGAGCTGGCGGGACTCCGCATGCGCAGGCAGAGGATTCTCCACCGCAAGTCCCCACCCTACTACTGGGCAATCATGGACGAAGCAGCACTCATGCGACCAATGGGTGGAAATGGGTGCATGACATCACAGCTACGGCATGTGCTCGCCATGGCGGCTCGCCCATACGTCACGGTCCAGGTCTTGCCGTTCAGTCAAGGCGCTCACCCCATGATGGGCGGCAGCTTGACCTTGCACACCCTGCGCGATGGCGGGACCATCGCGGTAGTTGAAAGCTTTGACTCCGGCGAGCCGGTCGAAGCACCGCAACGCGTGCTGGAACTGAGCCAGAAGTTCGACCTGGCACGCTCACTGGCACATTCAGCGGATGAGTCACTGGCACTGATCCGCGCATACCTGGAGAAAGTTGAATCATGAGTGCAAGAATCAACGACGCGTCTTTCTTGGCCAACTGGCGGAAGAGTACCTACAGCGAGAATGGAGCCGGCGGGTGCATCGAGGTTTCCGACGGGCACACAGCCACGGTCCCCGTCCGAGACTCCAAGGCGCCCACCGGCCCCGCTATCGTCTTCACGGCACGCGAGTGGTCAACGTTTGTGTCTGCGGTGAAAGCGAATGAGATCACGAGCTAGTGATCCGAAACCCTCTGAGTTCAGGATCGTTGATGGTGTATGAGTGAACTGGTGGACGCAGTGGCAGACCGGTGACTGTCGCGCGCGGTCGTAGCGTGGGCGAACATCAGGCCCTGTCAGAGGCTGAGCAGCCTGCCGCCCGGCAGGCCGTACTCGACCATATCCCCTGTGACCAAGAGGTTTCAGGTCCGCTATGGACACGCGGGCAGCAGCATCCGAAGTCATGATCCGAGACGCACGAAAGGGCACCCATGATGAACTGGAGCGAGTCTCCTCGGTGGTTCACCTCCTCCTACAGCGGTGGCGGGGGCCAGTGCATTGAGGTCGCCACGAACCTGGCAGCCTCCCGAAGCGTGGTCCCTGTCCGTGATTCCAAGAACCCGGCCGGTCCAGCCCTAGCGGTCCCGACCGGCGCCTTCGCCTCGTTCCTAACCGGCGTCAAGACCCCGAGGATCAAAGGCTGAAACTCACACCGCGAAGCCGCCCGAAGCCCCACCTCACTCTCGCTCAGTGGGGCTTCGCCTCGCTCGTCATCGCGGACTGGAACGCCCCAGAACGCACGGAGAGGGGTCACCCGACCAAACGACACTTTGCGCACGACGGCCGCTTCGACGGCTCCAGTAGTGCACCACGTCCGGAGTTGCCCGCTTCGAGGAGTCGGGCGTCATGCTTCCGCCCACTGCCGTTGAGTCGTGATGAACTTCACCAGGGGCCCGGAGCAGAACTAGGAGCGTCGCATCATCAGCACCCGCACCTTCGGCACCGCAACAATCACCGTGCCTGATCTCGGCGAGCCGGGCCTCTACCTCACCAAGGTCAGCACGCTGGCCAACGCGCGGGACACCGTCCAGGACTTCACCTTCGGTGACGCGGACCTCCGCACGCTCGAACTCGCCGGCACCCAGCTGACCACAGGCCGCATCCACAGCGTTCACGCGCAGCGTGTCGAGTTCGAGACCATGAACCTGCACGGCATCGAGATCACCGGTAGCGATCTCGGCGCGGCGCGCTGGAGCGAGAGCAAGCTGACGCGCGTCACCATCCGAGATACCAAGCTCCTCGGCGCCACGTTTGACAGCCTGGTGCTGGACAATGTGCTGTTCGAGAACTGCAGACTCGACTACGCAACCTTCACCAATGTCCGCGCCACCGGCTCTGTTGTGTTCGTCGGCTGCATTCTCACCGAAGCCGCCTTCGCCGACTGCGACCTGTCGAATGTCGTCTTCTCTGACTGCACATTGCGCCTCACCGAGTTCGGCCCTGGCCGCTACCGCGGCGCCGATCTGCGCGGGAATGACCTCACCAGCCTCCGGGGCCTCCCCCACCTTGCCAAGGTCCGCATCGACGTGGGCCAGCAGCACGACCTCGCGCAGGCCCTGGTGAGCGAACTGAACATCGCCGTCGGAGACGACTGACCCGAAGCACCGCGCGCGGCTGCCCATAACCTCCCCCTTGCCCGACACCCTCAGCGAAACTGCAACGCCACACCGTCGGCACTGCCATACCGGGAACGCCCCGCCTGCCCGACACGGAGCACCTCCGCATACGCGGGGAGGAGACGACCCAGTCGATCCCACCCCTGATCTTGTCGGGAACACCCCCGCATGCGCGGGGAGGAGGCCGAAGCCCCCTTCGCTGACCCCCTCCTGCGGGGAACACCCCCGCATGCGCGGGGAGGAGCGGGCGTGGTCGTTCATCGCGTTGATGGCCCGGGGAACACCCCCGCATGCGCGGGGAGGAGCGGGTCGTCCGCGTCGAGTCCCTGTTCCGTCAGGGAACACCCCCGCATGCGCGGGGAGGAGCGCTCATGAAGCAACTCACCGGGGGCGACGCGGGGAACACCCCCGCATGCGCGGGGAGGAGACCGCCACCGTTGTGATGGTCAACGGCCGCTCGGGAACACCCCCGCATGCACGGGGAGGAGTGAGAATTCAGCAGTTCGGCCGCCGCGAATTCGGGAACACCCCCGCATGCGCGGGGAGGAGGCGACCAGGGTGGCCGCGTACTCGCGGACGGCGGGAACACCCCCGCATGCGCGGGGAGGAGGGTGTCAGTCGGTGTCATTTCGGTGCGATTCAGGGAACACCCCCGCATGCGCGGGGAGGAGGGAGATCATCGGCCGCGCCCGGGACCAGCAGAGGGAACACCCCCGCATGCGCGGGGAGGAGCGACCGGCCGACCGGCCGCGGGTTGTCGCCTGGGGAACACCCCCGCATGCGCGGGGAGGAGCCGAGGCGTCGCGCGCTGGCGAACAGCTGGTTGGGAACACCCCCGCATGCGCGGGGAGGAGGGGCGTTGAACATCTTCTCCAGCTCGGCCGCGGGGAACACCCCCGCATGCGCGGGGAGGAGAGTGCGCGACCTGCGGCGTTATCTGTGCCGAGCCCGGATTTTACTCACTTTACCAAAATCCGGCATTTCGCCCATCCCTCACCCCGCCCCCGCCCCTCCCGCTCACGGGCGGTCCCGCAGTTCGAGGACCTTGCGGGCCACCGGGGAGGTGCGGACGATGCCGGCGAGGGTGTGGGAGCCCCGGGTGATCTGAGTGAACGCCGTCCACGCGGGGCGGAAGCCGATGAGCGCCGAGTGCACCAGGCGGGGCCGCCGGGTGAACATGTCGAGCAGGCGCCGGCCGACGCCCATCTCGGCACCGAGCCCCGACTTCACGGCAAAGGTGTAGTTGAGCGCCTGCCGGCGGGCGTCGACCGCGTCCCCGGCCTCGGCGATGCGCACCGCCCACTCCCCCGCCAGCCGTCCCGAGCGCAGCGCGAAGGAGATGCCCTCGCGGGTCCACGGCTCCAGTAGCCCCGCCGCGTCGCCGCAGACCAGCACCCGGCCGCGTGACAGCGGCGAGTCGTCGGTGCGACAGCGGGTCAGATGCCCGGAGGAGACGGACGGTTCGAAGCCCGCCAGTCCCAGCCTGCCGATGAAGTCGCTGAGATACTGCCGCGTCGCGGCGCCCTCGCCGCGCCGGGCGATGACACCGACGGTGAGGGTGTCGCCCTTCGGGAAGACCCAGCCGTAGGAGCCGGGCAGCGGCCCCCAGTCGAGCAGGACGCGCCCCTTCCAGTCGGCGGCGACCTCCGGCGGTACCGGGATCTCCGACTCCAACCCCAGGTCGACCTGTTCCAGACGGACGCCGACGTGTGTCCCTATGCGGCTGGCGGAACCGTCGGCGCCGACCACGGCGCGCGCCAGCAGCGTCTCACCGTCCGACAGGACGACGGCGACCGTGCGCCGGTCGGGGACGGCCGCGCCGTGCTGCTCCACCCGCGCCACCTGGGCGCCGGTGCGCAGCACCGCACCAGCGGCAGCCGCGGCCTCGACCAGCGCCTGGTCGAACTCGGGCCGGTTCACCAGCCCGAAGAGCATCCGCCGGGAGCGGCGGGTGCGGTTGAGCCTGCCGTCGAGGGAGAAGGTGACGGCGTGGACGCGTTCGCGCAGCGGGAGTTCGAACCCGGGCGGGAGCGCGTCGCGGGTCGGTCCGATGATCCCGCCGCCGCACGTCTTGTACCGCGGCAGCTCGGCCTTCTCCAGCAGCAGCGTCCGCCGCCCGGCGGCGGCAGCCGCCCGTGCGGCGGACGAACCGGCCGGGCCTGCGCCCACCACGATGACGTCCCACACCTCGTCGCCGTTTCCGGCCGCGCTGTCCCTGCTCACCTGTCGCTGACGCTCCCGTCCACCCGTCTCGACCGGCCCTGGCCCGGGCCGCCTCTCGGCCAACCGCTTCCGCATCCTACGGCGCCGCCGCACGCCGTCGGCGCTGTGGGATGATCTCCGCACCCCGAGAACCATCCGGTCCGCCGAGCCGTCGCGGGCCGTGTCCGTCCCGCTGAGGAGCCGCACACGATGCCGACTCACCACCCCGACGACGCCACCCTCGCGACGGCGGTCGCCGCGATGATGCCCGAGGCCCGCCGCGAACTGGCCGAGCTGGTCTCGTTCCGCTCGGTGGCGGACCCCGCGCAGTTCCCCCCGGAGGAGTGCGAGCGAGCCGCGGGCTGGGTCGCGGACGCACTGCGCGCGGAGGGGTTCACGGACGTCGCACTGCTGGAGACCCCCGACGGCACGCAGTCCGTGTACGGCTACCTGCCCGGACCGGCCGGCGCGCCCACGGTGCTGCTGTACGCGCACTACGACGTGCAGCCGCCGCTCGACGAGGCGGCGTGGACCTCTCCGCCGTTCGAGCTGACGGAGCGGGACGGCCGCTGGTACGGCCGGGGCGCCGCCGACTGCAAGGGCGGCCTGATCATGCACCTGCTGGCGCTGCGGGCGCTGCGCGCCTCGGGCGGTGTGCCGGTCGGGGTGAAGGTGATCGTGGAGGGCTCCGAGGAGCAGGGCACCGGCGGGCTGGAGCGGTACGCCGAGGCGCACCCGGAGCTGCTGCGGGCCGACACCATCGTGATCGGCGACTGCGGCAACTTCCAGGTCGGCCGTCCCACGGTGACCGCCGTGCTGCGGGGCATGACGATGGCGCGGGTGACGGTGCGGACCCTGGAGGGCAACCTGCACTCCGGTTCGTTCGGCGGCGCCGCGCCGGACGCGCTGGCGGCGTTGATCCGCGTGCTGGACTCGCTGCGCGCGGCGGACGGGTCGACCACGGTCGACGGGCTCGGTGCGGACGAGGTCTGGCCCGGCACGGCGTACCCGGAGGACCAGTTCCGTGCGGACGCGCGGGTGTTGGACGGGGTGGAGCTGATCGGTTCCGGCGAGGTCGCCGACCGACTGTGGGCGCGCCCGGCGGTGACGGTGCTCGGCATCGACTGCCCACCGGTGGTGGGTGCCACGCCGTCGGTGCACGCGCAGGCGCGGGCCCTGGTGAGTCTGCGGGTGCCGCCGGGCACGGACCCGGCCGAGGCGGCGAAGCTGCTGGCCTCGCACCTGGAGGCGCACGCGCCGTGGGGCGCCCGGGTGGAGGTGGAGGCCGCCGGTGAGGGGCACCCGTTCCGCGCGGACACCGACAGCCCCGCATACGCGGCGATGGCGACGGCGATGGCGGCGGCCTACGACGGGGCGCCGATGGAGATCACGGGGCAGGGCGGTTCGATCCCGCTGACCTCGACGCTCGCGGGGCTGTACCCGGAGGCGGAGCTGCTGCTGATCGGGTTGAGCGAGCCGGCGGCGCGCATCCACGCGGTGGACGAGAGCGTCTCGCCGCAGGAGTTGGAGCGGATGTCGGTCGCCGAGGCGGTGTTCCTCCGGGAGTACGCCCGCTCGGTGGGCCCCGACGCCGGCTGACCCGCGCGGCGCCGACCGAGTCGAGCCCGGCGCCGACCGACCTGCGCGGCGCCCCGCGGCGGGGCGTGACGAGGGCCCCGTTCCCGGCTGTTGCCGGGGCGGGGCCCTCGTGTCGACTCTCCGCCGGGCGCTGTCCGGCGGGGGTCGTCGCTGGTGCGGTCAGGGCGCTGACCGTCTCCCGTACCGGCGGCTGGACCCGCGGGGGCGGCGGGCCTTGCTGCTGGGGGTGAGCGGCGCCGGTGCGCCCACCCGTCCAACTATGGTGCGGGGCCGGCTTTCGCGGCCGGCCCCCTCGCGGGGTTCCACGTCGTGACTCCTTCTGCTTCGGGAGGACTGCTCCGAGTCAGCCACGTCGCGTGCCGGTCCACCAGCGGTGCGGGACCATGCGGGGAACACGGAGAGCCATTGGAGGTAAGCGGAGCGTGCCTGCCGGGGCGTGCGTCGTTCGGATCACGCGTGGGGGGAGCGGACGCCCGGCACGGCACGCCACGCACCTCGCCGCGCTCCCCGGACCGCAGGAGAACGACCGCGTACGACCTGCGGTCCGATGCCCTTCGACGCGCGGCACCGGACACCGCGGCCCGCTCCACGGGGAGCCGAACGGCCCGCGCCGGACCTCGCCGTGCCGGGACGTCCGGCGCGGCCGTGCCGCGGCCGGGCGCCGTCACTAGCTGACCGGTGTCCCCGCCTCCAGGTTGATGGTCCTCCCCCGCGCGCGTGCCTCCAGTGCCCACCGCAGTCGCCGGAAACGGCCGGGCGAG
Source organism: Streptomyces spiramenti (assembly GCF_012034385.1). Classification (GTDB taxonomy): domain Bacteria; phylum Actinomycetota; class Actinomycetes; order Streptomycetales; family Streptomycetaceae; genus Streptomyces; species Streptomyces spiramenti. The sequence continues at coordinate 1,306 of NZ_JAAVJB010000015.1, read as the reverse complement.
AGGAGCTGTTCGGCTTCCGCCGTGCCGACGAAGCGCCACTGCCGCAGTTCCTCGCCGGGCAGGAGCAGTTCCCCGAGGCGGTCCTCGGCGAGCCGGCCGCCGTCGAACAGCATGCGGATGCCGCCGAAGCCCGGCGGCACCGGCGGCTCCCAGTCGACGACGAGGAGCGCGGGGCCGTCCGCGAGCCGCAACCCCAGTTCCTCGGTGACCTCGCGGAGCGCGGCGCAGGACGGGGGTTCGCCGGGCTCGACGACCCCGCCGGGGAACTCCCAGCCCGGCTTGTAGGTGGGGTCGACGAGCAGCACGCGGTCCTGCTCGTCGAAGATCAGCATGCCGGCCGCCACGGTGGCGGCGGTCGGGCGCGGCGACTGCACGATCTCGCAAGCGCCGGCTCCCTCCCCGACCGCCGCCGCGACCTGTTCGGCGGTCTCCCGGGCGGTGAGGTGGGAGGTGTCCAGGACGTGGGCGTCGGTCCGGAGCCAGGGCAGCGCCGCGCGGTAGGCGGGCAGGTGGTCGCGGGTCCAGGCGCAAGCCCGCGTGTCGGCGACGGACTCGGCCGACACGGTCGCGGCCGACGCTGCCGCGCCGTCCGGGCCGTGGTTCAGGAACCGCCCGCGAAGGATCGTTTCTTCAGCATCGAGCAGCACGTGCCGCACCGACAGGCCGCGCGAGGCGAGGCCACCGAACATCTCGTCGCGGAGCTCCTGGCTCAGCACCGGCAGCGGCAGCACCAGGACGCCGCCGGTCTCGCGGTGCACGGCTGCCGCCGTCTCCACCAGCAGCCAGCGCCAGGACGGGAGTTCCTGATCGTTCGCCACCTCCTTGAGGCGTCGTGCCGGGAGCGTGACCCGCAGCAGGTCACCGATGCGTTCGGGGTCCAGGACCACGGAGTCCGGCAGGAGCGCGGTCAGCTCCCCGGCCGCGGCGGACATGCCCGCGCCCTGGGCGCCGTTGAGCCAGATGATCACCAGTGACCCTCCTCGTGTCGGCCTGGAATCAGGTGCCCGCTGCGACGGGGCGCGGAAACGTCCGTCAGTCGCCGCCCGGGGAGCGACGCACCGCTGCCGCGGCGCCGACGAGCCCGGCGTCCCCGCCGAGGAGCGCCGGACGGACGGGGAGACCGCGCACGTAGGGCAGCGCGGCGTACTCGTCGAGCGCGGAGGCGAGCGGCGCGAACAGCACCTCGCCGGACTGCGCCACTCCGCCGCCGACCACCACGACGTCCAGCTCCACCAGGGTGGCGGTCGCGGCGATGCCCGCGGCCAGGGCGCTGACCGCGCTCCTGCCGGACTCCGTGGTCCTGGAC
>NZ_JAAVJB010000159.1 GCF_012034385.1 Streptomyces spiramenti | reverse complement strand
CGCCGGGGCCGCCCGCCGGCGGCACCGCGCCGCGGCTGCCACCGCCCGGGGCGCCACCGGGCCGCGACAACGCTCCCGGCCACCACATCCGCCGGTCCAGCAGCCAGCACGCCGAGGTCAGCAGATAGGGCCGCACGAGGAAGGTGTCCATCAGCACACCCACCGCCACGACGAAGCCCAGCTCGACCATGACCACGAGCGGCAGGCTCATCAGCACGCCGAACGTCGCCGCCAGCACGATGCCCGCCGAGGCGATCACCCCGCCGGTCTTGCGCAGCGCGATCAGCACCGCCTCCCGGGTCTCCGCCCCGCGCAACGCCTCCTCCCGCATCCGGTGCATCAGGAAGATCCCGTAGTCCACGCCCAGCGAGACGCTGAAGGCGAACGTCAGCAACGGGATCCAGCCGTCCATCCCCTCGAATCCGAACACCGGTCCGAAGAACAGCCCGCCGAGACCCAGCGCGGCGCCCCAGGAGACGACGACCGCGGTGAGGACCAGCGCCGCCGCGACCAGGCTCCGGAAGAGCAGCACCAGGATCAGCAGCACGGAGATCAGCACCAGCGGGATGACGACCACCCGGTCGCGGGCGTTGGTGTCGTCCAGGTCCACCGCCTGCGCGGTGTTGCCGCCCACCAGCGCGCCCCGGCCGTCGAGACCCGCGAGGGAGTCGCGCAGCTCGCGGACGGTCTCCCGCTCCTCCGGCGAGTCCGAGGCGCCCTCCGCGAAGACGTTGATCTCGGTCCAACCGTCCGCGGTGCGCCCCGGCACCACCCGGGCGACGCCGTCGGTCTCCTCCGCGGCGGCGACCGCGGCGTCGGCCGCGTCGCTGTCGGCGACCACCGTGATCGGCTGGGTGGACTGGCCGGGGAAGGCGTCGGCGAGCGTCTGCATCGCCACCACCGAGTCGGGGGTCTGCGTGAAGAAGTCCTCGTCCTTCAGCGGCCCCGGCAGGTTGAGGTTGCCCAGGCTGAGCGCGCCCAGCAGGACGAGCCCGCCGACCAGCAGCGCCGTCGGACGGCGGCTCACCGAGGTCCCCATGCGGGCGAAGATGTTGCCCCGGCCCCGCGCCTCACTGCCGTACTCCGGCACCAGCGGCCAGAAGACCCGCCGGCCGCACAGCACCAGCAGCGCCGGCAGCAGCGAGATCATGACCACCAGCGCGCACAGCACCCCGGCCGCGCCCACCGGGCCCAGGCCGTTGCTGCTGTTGTGATCCGCCGCCATCAGGCAGAGCAGACCCGCCGCCACCGTCCCGGAAGACGCCAGCAGCGCGGGGACGCAGCCGCGCAACGCGGTGCGCATCGCCTCGTACGGCACGCGGTGCTCCCGCAGTTCGTCCCGGTAGCGGGCCACCAGCAGCAGCGCGTAGTCGGTGCCGGCTCCGAAGACCAGCACCGTCATGATCGACGACGCCTGCGTGGAGACGGTGATGCCGAAGAGCTGCACCAGCGCGTAGACCGCCGCCATCGCGGCCATCGCCGCGATGCCCACGCAGACCAGCGGCAGCAGCCACAGCAGCGGGCTGCGGTAGATCACGATCAGCAGGACCGTCACCACGGCGACCGTCGCCAGCGTCAGCGTGAGGTCGATGGACTGGAAGACCGAACCCGCGTCGGCGCCGATCGCGGCGGGCCCGCCGACCTGCGCGGTCAGCCCCTCCGGCACGTCCTGCGCCACGATGTCCCGCACCAGCTCCACGGCGGCGGCGGCCGGATCGTCCTCGGCGTCCTCGCCACCGCCCGGCACCTGCTGGTCCGGGGCGAGGGGGATCGCGCGGAACGCGGTGGTGCCGTCCTCGGAGACCACCGGGTCCGACAGCTCCCCGACGACCTCCAGACGGTCCGCGACCGTCTCGGCGTGCCGGTCGGCGACGGCCAGGTCCTCGCCGCTGAGACCGTCCTCGCGCTGGTGCACCAGAATCACGTCGTCGGTGCCGCCGCCCGGCAGCTCCCGCACGATCTGCGCCACCTCGGTGGACTCGGCGCTGTCCGGCAGGTAGGCGAGGGAGTCGTCCTCCGTCTCCCCGCTCAGCTGTCCGGCGAACGGCCCCAGCAGCGCCAGGAGCACCACCCACAGCGCCACCGTCGCCCAGGGCAGCGCGAGACGACGGGAACGCGGTGCACCGCCAGCGCCCGCCGCCGCGCCGCCGGGCGGACCGGAACCGGCGGAGCCGTCGTCGGGGGAGCCGCCGGGGGCGGCCGTGGCTTCGGCCCTCATCGTGTGGGCCTCCTGTCGTCGTCGCTGGTGAGCAGGCGGATCGCCGCAGCATGCGGTTACCCGGCCCGACCGGCCGCACGCCGGTCCGACGCGACCGGTCGGACCGCCGCCGCGGAACGCGGATACGGGCACCGTCACAGCATCCCCGCCTCCCGGGCCGCGGGGGCTCGCCCCCGGGAGTGATCCGCCGCGTACTCCCCGCGGTGACAGCGGGGTCCCGATACTCCCCCGGGATGACTCCCCGGGGTGCGCGCCACCCCGGGCCACCACCGGCGACCCCGCCGAAGGGCCCCGCGGGGGGGTGCCGGCCGAAGAGCCCCGTCGCACGTCCCGCCGGGTGTCCCGTCCCGGGGACCGGGCCGGTCCAGATCTCGCATAGTGATACGTGCGCGGCGCCGGTCGCCGGGCAGGGGATACCCTGGCGGGGATGCGAAGCGTGACGATGCTCCTCCTTAGCCGCCGCGGCGAGGGTCTTCCGTAAACGGGACCGACCCCCTCCCCGCGGAGTCCGGTCGTGCCGTCGGTCCTTCGAGCCCTCCCTGGTAGGAGACCAGCACCATGGCCGCACAGCCGTCCGACCCGTCCGCATCGCCCGTCTCCCCCGTGGTACCGGCGACCGCCACCGGCCGCGCGGGGACGCCGCAGACCACTGGCACCGCCCGGCAGCTCCCCTCCGGAATGCCCGCGCACCGCTACGCGCCGTACGAGAGCGTCGAGCTGCCCGACCGGAGCTGGCCGGACCGCCGGATCACGCAGGCCCCCCGCTGGCTCTCCACCGACCTGCGCGACGGCAACCAGGCCCTGATCGACCCCATGTCGCCGGCGCGGAAGCGCGAGATGTTCGACCTGCTGGTCCGCCTGGGCTACAAGGAGATCGAGGTCGGGTTCCCCGCCTCCGGCCAGACCGACTTCGACTTCGTGCGCTCCATCATCGAGGGCGACGCGATCCCCGACGACGTCACCATCTCCGTGCTGACCCAGGCGCGCGAGGAACTGATCGAGCGCACCGTGGAGTCGCTGGTCGGCGCGCGCAACGCCACCGTCCACCTGTACAACGCCACCGCCCCCGTCTTCCGGCGCGTGGTGTTCCGCGGCGGCAAGGACCAGATCCGGCAGATCGCGGTGGACGGCACCCAACTGGTCATGGAGTACGCCGAGAAGCTGCTCGACGACCGCACCGCCTTCGGCTACCAGTACAGCCCGGAGATCTTCACCGACACCGAGCTGGACTTCGCACTGGAGGTCTGCGAGTCGGTGATGGACGTGTGGCAGCCGGAGCCTGGGCGGGAGATCATCCTCAACCTGCCCGCCACGGTGGAGCGTTCGACTCCCTCCACCCACGCCGACCGCTTCGAGTGGATGTCGCGCAACCTGTCCCGCCGCGAGCTGGTCTGCCTCTCCGCGCACCCCCACAACGACCGCGGCACCGCCGTGGCCGCCGCCGAACTGGCCGTCATGGCGGGCGCGGACCGCGTCGAGGGCTGCCTGTTCGGCCAGGGCGAGCGCACGGGCAACGTCGACCTGGTGACCCTGGGCATGAACCTCTTCTCCCAGGGCGTCGACCCGCAGATCGACTTCTCGCGGATCGACGACATCCGGCGCACCTACGAGTACTGCAACCAGATGGACGTCCACCCCCGCCACCCCTACGTCGGCGACCTCGTCTACACCTCCTTCTCCGGCTCGCACCAGGACGCCATCAAGAAGGGGTTCGAGGCGCTGGCCGCCGACGCCGCCGAGCGCGGTGTCGCGGTCACCGAGATGCCGTGGGAGATGCCCTACCTGCCGATCGACCCCAAGGACGTCGGCCGCACCTACGAAGCCGTGATCCGCGTCAACTCGCAGTCCGGCAAGGGCGGCATCGCGTACGTCCTGAAGAACGACCACAAGCTGGACCTGCCGCGCCGGATGCAGGTGGAGTTCTCCCGGATCATCCAGGACCGGACCGACAGCCAGGGCGGCGAGGTCACCCCCGCCCAGATCTGGCAGGCGTTCGCCGACGAGTACCTCCCCACCCCCGAGCGCCCCTGGGGCCGCATCCAGCTGCACGCCACGCAGGGCCTCGCCATGGGCGAGGACGGCCGGGACCGGCTGACCGTCACCGGCGTCGTCGACGGGAGCGACACGACCCTCGACGGCACCGGCAACGGCCCCATCGCCGCGTTCTTCGACGCGCTGTCCGGGGTCGGTGTCATCGACGAGGACGTACGACTGCTCGACTACGTCGAGCACACGCTGAGCGAGGGCGCGGGCGCCAAGGCCGCCGCGTACATCGAGTGCGCCATCGGTGACCAGGTCCGGTGGGGCGTCGGCATCGACGACAACATCGTGATGGCCTCGCTGAAGGCCGTGGCCTCCGCGGTCAACCGCGCCGCGCGCTGACCGGTGTTCCGGGGTGGGCGCGTCGGCGCGCCCACCCCGGCCCGACCGCCGGGCGGCACCACCACGGACGGAATTCGGACGTGCACACGCCGGAACCCGGCTTTGTCCCTCCCGGGTGCTGACGCCACCGCACACCTGTGGCTAACATCACCCCACTGCGGCAGCGTCGCCGACATGTGACGGAGGTACGGGCGTGGCGCACTCCCGACGAAGGACCGGACTGACTTGGGTCGCCGGGGTCCGCACCGTGTGGCGGGTCGTCGAGGACGGTGAGTTCTACTGCCCGAGTTGCGGCGGTGACCGCTGCTACCAGCGGCTGGAGGGCCGACGCCGGTTGACCGTCCTCGGTGTGCCGCTGCTGCCGCGCGGCACCGCGGTACCGGTGGTGGAGTGCTCCTTCTGCCGGAACCGCTTCACTCTTCAGTCCCTCGGTGCGCCCACCACGGTCCGGCTCTCGCTGATGCTGCGCGACGCCGTGCAGACCATCGCCCTCGCCGTGCTGGCCGCGGGCGGGACCGAGTCGCGCGCCGCCCGCGAGGCCGCCGTGGAGTCGGTCCGGACCGGCGGGAACCCCGACTGCACCGAGGAACGGCTTCTCACGCTGCTCGACGTCGTCACGGCGGAGGGGCGCGGAGCGCTGGAGAACGAACTGCGGGCCGCGCTGACCCCGTTGGCGCCCCACCTGGCGACCGTCGGCCGCGAGACGCTGCTCCGCGAGGCCGCCCGCATCGCCCTCGCCGACGGCACGTACCTCGCGGCGGAGAGCACCGCGCTGGCGGAGATCGGCAACGCGCTGGCCCTCGCCCCCACCGACACCGAGCGGCTCATCACCGAGGCCGGCCAGGGCGTCTGAGCCGACCGCCACCGGCGCGCAGCGGCGGCGGGCCGGCGGGTCGGCGGGTCGGCGGGCCGGGAACGACGGACGGGCCGCCAGGACCCGTCACCACGTTCTCGTGGCGGCGCGTCCCGGCGGCCCGTGTCCTCCTCCTCACCGCCGGCCCCGTGGGCCGGCCCCACTACCAGCGGCGTCGCAACGCTCCGGCTGCCAGGTTGCCGATGGCTGCGTAGACCACGGCGGCTATGCCGTAGTTCAGCAGTACGTGCCACCAGTCGGGCGAGACGTCGAACATGTCGCGCGACCAGGCGGCGAGCCATGACGCCGCGTCGTGCACGAAGTCCACCACCGTATTGTCACGGTTGGCCTCCAGCATGAAGAGCAGAATCCACAGCACGATGATGACGGCCGCCAGGTTCGCGAGCAGCGCCACGACGAATGCGACCGGATTTCCTCGACTACGTGTGACCATGACAACCGCCTTACCGGAACCGCCGACCGCAAACCGGTGAGAGTGACGCGTGTCACATTTCCGCCAGTTGTGCGGCACCCGGTGGCCGACCCTCCCACACGCGGAACGGCAGATCGCTCGGCGGCACGGAGAGTTCCCGATCGTGTGCCCGACCTCGGCCCGGCCCAACCGCACTCGGACCGGTGGACCGGAACAACCGCCGCAGCCGACGCCCGGACCCGGGTTCCGGTTTCACGGGCGGGGCCGACGCGTCCACCTCGCGCCGCGGCGTACCCCTTCGGGGCGAGACACCGGATCGTGCCCCTCACCCGGTCGGGTGAGGACCCGCCCGGCGACCGGCGGGCTACCCGGCCACCGCAGCGCTCCGCAGCGCGAGCAGGGAGACGCCGGACGACCGCCGCATTCCTGGCCGGAAACCGACCGAAGCCGTCCCGCTGCGTGCGGGCGGCGGGAGACGAAAGGCTGGGCGTCCCGGCCCTCACTCCCCGAGGCGCCGCAGCAGCAGCCGGTTGGCGACGGCGGGCGAGTCGACCAGCGGATGCAGCGTCAGCGCGCGCAGCGCCGCGTCGTAGGACCCGGTGAGCGCCGCGCGAATGGTGGCGCGCTCCACCGCCTTGACCTGGAGCATCAGCCCGAGTTCGCCGTCGCCCGGTGGCACGGCGGGCAGCGGGCGCGGCCCGGCGGCGTCCACCTCGCAGACCGTCTCCACCACCGCCGCGTCGTCCAGCGCCGTCACCGTCCCCGCGTTGGGCACGTTCAGGATCAGCCGGGCGGGTCGCTCCCCCGACAGGGCACGCATCAGCTCCAGCGCGACCTGCTCGTACCCACCGCCCTCCAGATCCTGCGGGTCGCGTTCCCCACCGCCCCCCGCCTCGCGCGCCTCGGCCAGGTAGGTCCGCTCACGCTCCATCCGCGTCACGTCCCACAGCGCCCCCGCCCGCCCCGGCTCGGCGGCGGCGCGTGCGAAGAACGCCGACTGCTGCCGGTCCAGGAACTCGCCCCGCGTCTCCGTCGCCTCCCACGCCTGCTCCAGCGCCTCCCGGCGGAAGTAGTAGTAGTGGAGGTACTCGTTGGGCAGCGCCCCCAGCGCACGCAGCCAGCGCGCGCCGAACAACCGCCCCTCCTCGAACGACGCCAGCGCCGTGTCGTCGGCCAGCAGCCCCGGCAGCAGATCCCGCCCCCGGTAGGTCAACGACCGCAGCCAGCCGAGATGGTTGAGGCCGAGGTAGTCGAACTCGGCACGGGAGGCGTCCACTCCGACCGCGCGCGCCGCGCGCCGCACCAACCCCACCGGTGAGTCGCAGATGCCGATGACCCGCGGGCCGAGCACCGCCGACATCGCCTCGGTCACCATCCCCGCCGGGTTGGTGAAGTTGATGACCCACGCCTCCGGCGCCACCTCCCGGATCCGCTCCGCGAGCCGGACCGCCACCGGCACCGTCCGCAGCCCGTACAGCACCCCGCCGGCGCCCACGGTCTCCTGCCCCAGCACCCCCTCGGCGAGCGCCAGGCGTTCGTCCCGGGCCCGGCCCGCCGTGCCGCCGACCCGCATCGCGGAGAAGACGAAGTCCGCGCCGCGGAGCGCTTCCCCCAGCTCCCCGGCGACGGTCACCGCCGGCCCCTCGCCCTGCTGCCGCAGCACGGCCGCGATGACCGCGGCCCGGCCGGGATCGGTGTCGTACAGCACCACCTCGGTCACTCCGCCGGGCGGAGCGCCGAGCAGCGCCCGGTGGACGAGGGGGACACGGAAGCCGCCGCCGCCGATGATCGTAAGCCTCATGCCCGGAACGTACCGTAGACGTCATGTCACAACGGTCAGGCCGACGGCGGCCGGCAGGGAGGACCCAGATGCACGACCCCACCGGCGGCGAGCGGTGCCCCGCCCAGGACCCCCTGGCGGCCCTGCGCCGTCCGGGTGACGTCGGCTGCGACGTCTACCTCACGGGGACGGTGTTCCTCGACATCGTCTTCACCGGTCTCGACGGCGCACCGGTGCGCGGCACCGAGTCCTGGGCGCGGGGCATGGGCTCCAGCCCCGGCGGCGTCGCCAACATGGCCACCGCCCTCGCCCGCCTGGGACTGCGTACCTCCCTCGCCGCCGCCTTCGGCGACGACAAGTACGGCGAGTACTGCTGGGAAACGCTGGACGAGGGCGAGGGAATCGACCTCTCCCTGTCGCGGACCGCTCCCGGCTGGCACTCCCCCGTGACCGTCTCCATGGCCTACGAGGGCGAACGGACCATGGTCTCCCACGGCCACCAGGCGCCGCTGCCGGAACCGCCCGCCGGGCCCCTGCCGCCCGCCCGCTCGGCCGTCACCTGCCTGGAGCCGGGCCGCCCGCAGCCGTGGACCGCGGCGGCGGCAGACCGAGGCGCCCTTCTCTTCGCCGACGTCGGCTGGGACGACTCCGGCCGGTGGGACCTGGCCGCGCTGCCCGAGCTTGCGTACTGCGAGGCGTTCCTCCCCAACGCCGACGAGGCGATGCGCTACGCCCGCACCGACTGCCCCCGCCGCGCGGCCCGGGTCCTCGCCGAGACCGTCCCGCTGGTCGTGGTGACCCTCGGCGACCGCGGCGCCTACGCGGCGGACGGCCGCACCGGGGAGACCGCGGAGGTCCCCGCCGTGGCCGTCGACGCGCTGGACACCACCGGGGCGGGCGACGTCTTCGTCGCCGGGTTCGTCACCGGCTCGCTGGCCGGGTGGCCACTCAGCGATCGGCTGGCGTTCGCGGGGCTGACCGCCTCCTTGTCGGTGCAGGAGTTCGGCGGCTCGCTGTCCGCGCCGGGCTGGCCCGAGGTGGCCGCCTGGCGGCGGCAGGTCCTGGCCGGCGAAAGGGAGGCGGCACCCGACCACGCCTTCCTCGACGACGTGCTCTCGGTACTCGGCTGCCCCACTCCCGGTGCCCACGCCGCCGCCGAGGCCCGCCGCCGCGCCGCACCCACCCTCGGGTTCCGGTCCCGGGGCTGATCCGGACGCCGCAGGGACCGGCCCGCAGACGGGTGCGTGCGGCAGGGGGGCGGGCTCGGACGGTTTCCGGCCTCCCGCCACCCGCTCACCGGCCTCCCGTCGGCCCTTCGGGCGGCGGGTGGGCGGCTGCTGGGCGGCCCGTGAGCGGGCTCACCCGCCACCGGCGGCCGACCGCGCGGAATCCGGGGATATATTCCGGTGGAACTGTCGCCGGGGCGTCGTAGTCTGGAGTACCAGTACCGGACACGACAGCGGAGAGGGATGACGAGGGCCGTCCGAGGCCGCCCATGACGCAAACATCCACACACCAGACCGCGGGGACCGACGGCGAGGCCACCGCCCGCTTCCAGGTGCCGGCAAAGCACCCTATGGTCACCGTGCTCGGCTCGGGCGACGCCCTGCTGCGCGTCATCGAGGCCGCCTTCCCCCGCACCGACATCCACGTCCGCGGCAACGAGGTCCGCGCGACCGGCGACGCCGCCGAGGTCGCGCTCGTACAGCGGCTCTTCGACGAGATGATGCTGGTCCTGCGCACCGGTCAGCCCATGACCGAGGACGCCGTGGAGCGGTCGATCGCGATGCTCCGCAGCGGTGGCGACGCCGAGTCGCCGGCCGAGGTGCTCACCCAGAACATCCTCTCCAACCGCGGCCGGACCATCCGGCCCAAGACCCTCAACCAGAAGCGCTACGTCGACGCCATCGACCGGCACACCGTGGTCTTCGGCATCGGGCCCGCCGGCACCGGCAAGACCTACCTGGCCATGGCCAAGGCGGTACAGGCCCTGCAGGCCAAGCAGGTCAACCGCATCATCCTCACCCGGCCCGCCGTCGAGGCCGGCGAGCGGCTGGGGTTCCTGCCGGGCACCCTGTACGAGAAGATCGACCCGTACCTCCGGCCGCTGTACGACGCGCTGCACGACATGCTCGACCCGGACTCGATCCCGCGTCTGATGGCCGCCGGCACCATCGAGGTGGCGCCGCTCGCCTACATGCGCGGCCGGACCCTCAACGACGCCTTCATCATTCTCGACGAGGCCCAGAACACCAACCCCGAGCAGATGAAGATGTTCCTGACGCGCCTGGGGTTCGAGTCGAAGATCGTCATCACCGGTGACGTCACCCAGGTCGACCTGCCCGGCGGCACCAAGAGCGGTCTGCGGCAGGTCCAGGACATCCTCACCGACGTCGAGGACGTCCACTTCTCGCGGCTCGACAGCAGCGACGTGGTCCGCCACAAGCTCGTCGGCCGGATCGTGGACGCCTACGAGCGGTACGACGACCGCGCGGCGGGCAACGAAGACAGCCGAGGCGGCCGAGGCGGCGCCGACCGCGGCGGCGACCGCGGCACCGGGCACGGAAAGTAGCTGAGCACCCTCACCATGGCCATCGAGGTCAACAACGAGTCAGGCGTCGACATCGACGAGCGGTCGGTGCTCGACATCGCCCGCTACGCCCTGACCCGGATGCGCATCCACCCGCTGTCGGAGCTCGCCGTCGTCGCGATCGACGCCGACGCCATGGAGCAGCTCCACCTCCAGTGGATGGACCTTCCGGGGCCCACCGACGTGATGTCCTTCCCCATGGACGAGCTCCGGCCCGGCCGCGAGGACGAGGAGCCGCCCCAGGGCCTCCTCGGGGACATCGTGCTCTGCCCGGAGGTCGCCCGTCAGCAGGGCGCGGACGCGCCCACCGACCACTCCATGGACGAGGAGCTGCAACTGCTCACCGTCCACGGGGTCCTGCACCTCCTCGGGTACGACCACGAGGAGCCCGCCGAGAAGGCGGAGATGTTCGGCCTCCAGCAGGCCATCGTGGACGGATGGCGCGCGGAGCGGGGCCTCACCGGCCCCTCCCCGGCGCCCACCGTGACATGACCGTCCTACCGAGGCGTGGCCCCGCGGAACAGCGCGGCCACGCCTTGACCACCAGCCGGCGCAACCGCCCCAGGCGGCCCGTCCCCGACGGGCCGCCCTCTCGGCATGCCCCGATACCGACCGGAGTTGACCAACCCACCATGACGCGACGACATCCCCACCCGAGTGTGCGAGTGCCGCTGCGATGACCACCTCTCTCCTACTCGCCGTCGTCGGACTGGTCCTGTTGGCCTGGCTGGCGTCCTGCGCCGAGGCCGGGCTCGCCCGCATCACCGCCTACCGCGCCGAGGAGGCCGTCCTCCTGGGCCGCCGAGGCGCCGCCCTGCTGACCACGGTCGCCGCCGACCCGGTCCGCTACCTCAACCTGGCGCTGCTGCTGCGTGTCGCGGCCGAGAGCGCCGCGGCGGTCCTGGTCGCCTACACGAGCCTGGCGTACTTCGACAGCACCTGGCAGGCGCTGGCCGTCGCCTTCGCCGTGATGCTGCTGGTCTCGTTCGTCGCCGTCGGTGTCTCCCCCCGCACCATCGGCCGCCAGCACCCGGTGAACACGACCACCGCCGCCGCCTACGTCCTGGTGCCGCTGGCCCGGGTCCTCGGCCCGCTGACCCAGTCGCTGATCCTGCTCGGTAACGCCCTCACCCCGGGCAAGGGCTTCCGCAAGGGCCCGTTCGCCTCGGAGGCCGAACTGCGGGCGATGGTCGACCTCGCCGAGCGGCACCAGCTGATCGAGGACGACGAGCGGCGCATGGTGCACTCGGTCTTCGAGCTGGGCGACACCATGGTCCGCGAGGTCATGGTCCCCCGCACCGACCTGGTCTCGATCAGCCGAGAGAAGACCGTCCGGCAGTCGCTGACGCTGGCGCTGCGCTCAGGTTTCTCCCGCATCCCGGTGACCGGGGAGAGCGACGACGACATCGTCGGCATCGTCTACCTCAAAGACCTCGCCGGACGCGTCCACACCAGCCGGACCGCCGAGTCGGAACTGGTGGAGACCGCCATGCGGCCCGCGACCTTCGTTCCCGACACCAAGAACGCCGGGGACCTGCTGCGGGAGATGCAGCGGGACCACTCCCACGTCGCGGTCGTCATCGACGAGTACGGCGGCACCGCCGGCCTCATCACCATCGAGGACATCCTGGAGGAGATCGTCGGTGAGATCACCGACGAGTACGACCGGGAGCTGCCCCCCGTCGAGGAGCTGGGCGAGGGGCGCTACCGCGTCACCGCCCGCCTCGACCTCGGTGACCTCGGTGAGCTCTTCGACATCGCGCTGCACGACGAGGACGTCGAGACCGTCGGCGGTCTGCTCGCCAAGGAGCTGGGCCGCGTGCCGATCCCCGGCGCCACCGTCGAAGCACCTCTTCCGGAGAGCCCGGGCGACCAGGGTCTCCGGGCGCTGCGGCTGACGGCCGAGTCGCAGGCGGGCCGACGGAACAAGATCATCACGATCCTGGTGGAGCCGCTGCTCCGGCCCCAGGCAGACATCGGCGCTCCCGACGCGGAGCAGGCCGGCGAGCGCAAGCGCGAGCACACCCCGCGCACCGCGGACCGTCCGGACGCCGACTGACACGACGCCGGTCGCGCGCCCCGCCCGTGGCGAAGCCGACGCGGAGGGTGGAGCCGT
>NZ_JAAVJB010000158.1 GCF_012034385.1 Streptomyces spiramenti | reverse complement strand
GGTCGGTACCGGTTCCCACCGGTACCGACCGCCGCCGCCGTGTGCCGTCAGACGCCCGAGTACGAGTGCAGGCTGTTGGCGAAGAGGTTCACGCCGTAGTAGTTGATCAGGAAGCAGACGAAGGCCGCGATCGCCAGGTAGGCGGCCTTGCGGCCCCGCCAACCGGCGGTGGCACGGGCGTGCAGGTAGGCGGCGTACCCGAGCCAGGTGATCAGCGACCAGACCTCCTTGGGGTCCCAGCCCCAGTAGCGGCCCCACGCGTTCTCCGCCCAGATGGCGCCCGCGATGATCGTGAAGGTCCACAGCGGGAAGATCGCCGCGTTGATGCGGTAGGCGAACTTGTCGAGGCTGACGGAGGTGGGCATGCGCTCCAGCACCGACGAGGCGAACCGGCCGGGCGTACCGCCCGAGGCGAGCTTCGACTCGTACCGGTCCCGGAAGAGGAACGCCACGGTCGCGACCATGCCGAGGTAGAACATCGCGCCGCAGACGATCGCGAGTCCGACGTGGATCCAGAGCCAGACCGACTGGAGCGCGGGCGGCAGCTGGTCGGTCTCGGTGTGCAGCACGGTGACGGCGAGGCCGAGGTCGAGCAGGACGGTGGTGACCAGCGGCAGGCCGATCCAGCGGACCTTCCGCCCGGCGGCGAGGAAACCGAGGAAGCCGAGCACGGCGACGGCGGAGAAGGCCGTGGAGAACTCGAACATGTTGGCCCACGGCGCCCGGCCGACGGCGACGGCCCGGGTGATGACGCCGCCGAAGTGCAGCAGGAAGGCGAGCGTCGTCAGCGAGATGGCCACTCGGCCGTAGAGGTCTCCCTGGCCGTCGCCGCCCGAGGCGCCCGGGCCGTCCGGCAGGTGGTCGCGGGAGGGCGTGGAGGAGCGGGTGACGACCTTGGGCCGGTCCAGCACCTTGGCCGATCCGCCCTTGCGGACGGTGACGGCGGGCCCGCGGGGCGCGTCGCCCGCGTCCTCGGTCCCGTCGGACTCCAGGTCGGCGTCGGTCCCGTCGGTCGCCTCCCGGCCGTCGGCGCCCGTGCCCGCGCGGCCCGCGCGCCCGGCGGTCAGCGCCGTCGCCGTGCGGGAGACCCGGCTGCGGCTGCCGAAGATCCACTCGGTGATGTACGCGATGAACGCCAGGGCATAGACGACCATCGCGGTGTAGATCATGAGCTTGCCGAAATCGGCGAGCTCGGCGTCGGCGGCAAGCAACACGGAACTACTCCTTCACGTCTTCGCTGCGGCTGCCGGAGGCAGCCTCGGGGTCGGTGGCGGTCCCGGGCGTGGCATCGTCCGGGGCCGCGGCGGCTCCCCCGGGCGGCGGGCCGGCGGTGCCGGTGCCGCTCGCGGAGCGGGTGCCGGGGCGTCCTTCCCCGTCCCCGGACGGTACCGGGCCGGGGTCCCGATCCTTCGCGGCGTCCGGGCCCGTGCCGGGCCGGTCGTCCGCCGGACCGGTCGGGTCCTCGTCGGGCGCGGCGTCCGCCGTGTCCTCGTCGTCGGGACCGTCCTCGTCGGCCGTGTCCTCGTCGTCGGGCCGGTCGTCCTCGGCCCGGTCGTCGCCGGGCTCGTGGAGCATCGGGGCGGCGGGCTGGAGCGCCATCGCCAGCTCGGCGAGCTCCTCGGGGACCCGCGCGGACTCCGAGCGGCCCAGGGAGGCCATCTCGACGACGGTCACCCCGTCGGCGCCGGCGGTCGCCCGGACCCAGACCCGGCGCCGCTGGATCAGCAGCGAGGCGGCGAGCCCCGCGACGGCGCCCACGGCACCGACCAGAGCCCAGCCGTTCCCCGCCGAGCTGGAGACCTGGAAGGTGGCCCAGCGGTCGAACCCCTCGAAGGTGAGCGTGCCGCGGTCGTCGGGCAGCTCCCACTCCTCGCCGGGCAGCAGGTTGATGCGCAGCGGCTCGTCGTCCTCGTCGGTGAGCTGCTCCATGTACCGGGTGTCGAGCTGGTACACGTTCTGCGGGATGCCGGAGTCCAGCCCGAGGTTGCCGTGGTACGCGTTGAGCGTGAGGGCGGGGAAGTCCGGGTCGGGGAAGGTCGAGTGCGGCCCGCGCTCGGCGGTGAGGGCGAACGTCGGGTTGAAGAACCCCTGGAACGCCATCTGGTCCGGCTCGCCGTCCGGCCCCACGTAGTCGGTGACCTTGACGACGCCGGTGGAGCTGAGCGCGTTGTCCTGCGGGATGAAGGGCACCGGGCCGCTGAAGGCGACCTCGCCCTGCCCGTCGACGAGGGTGACGCGCGGCGCGAAGCCGTGGCCCAGCAGGTAGACCTTGGCGTCGCCGATGTGCAGCGGGTGGTTGACGCGCACCGACGCCTCGGTGCCCTCGGTGTCGCCGTCCCGCCAGTAGGTGATGTCGGCGCGGAAGTCGCGCGCGGAACCGAGGTCGGGGCCCTCGCGGACGAAGTCGGCGTGGAACTCGTCGAGGTCGAACGTGAACCGCTCCAGGTCGTCCACGTCGAAGAGCGTGCCGGAGGAGAAGTCGTCGTACTGGGTGAGGGTGTTGGTGAAGCCGCTGCCGACCGTCACCAGCTTGCCGCCCTCGGAGCGGAAGAGCGCGCCGGCGGCGAAGGCGATCAGCATCACGACCAGCGCGACGTGGAAGACGAGGTTGCCGGCCTCCCGCAGGTAGCCCTTCTCCGCCGCGACCGAACCGCCGGTGGCGTGGGCGCCGGCCGCGGGGACGGCGGAGCCGTCGACCCGGAACCGGCTGCGGCCGAGCAGTCGTTCGGCCTCCACCAGCGCGTCGCGCGGCGCCGCCTCGGTCCGCCAGGTGGTGTACGCGGGCATCCGGTCCAGCCGTCGCGGGGCGCGCGGCGGGCGCCCGCGCAGTTGGCCGACGAACTGCCAGGCGCGCGGCAGGATGCAGCCGATCAGCGAGGCGAAGAGCAGCAGGTAGATCGCCGAGAACCAGACCGAGCTGTACACGTCGAACAGCTGGAGCCGGTCGTAGACCGACGCCAGCGTCGGGTTGCCCTCCCGGAGTTCGGCCGCCGCCACGGGGCTGGCGTTCTCCTGCGGGATCAGCGAGCCGGGGACGGTCGCCAGCGCGAGCAGGAACAGCAGGATCAACGCCACCCGCATCGAGGTCAGCTGGCGCCAGATCCAGCGGGCCCAGCCGACGGCCTCGCGCCACGTCCAGGCGAGACCGCCGCCGAGGCCGGGCTCCCGGATGCCGCCGAAGGACCCGGCACCGGCCGGGTCGCCGCCCGCCGGGTCGCTCCCGCGCCGTGCGGCGGCCTCCCGCTCGGCGTCGGTACGGGGCGCGGTCGAGAGCCGGGAGGCGTCGTCGCCGGCCTCTCCCGGCTCGTCGCGCCCGTCGGGGCCGGCGCTGGTGGGGTCGCTCTGCTCACTCATCGGCTGGTCGCTATCGCTCGGTCGCCGGCATGCGTGCCGTCGGCTCGGTCGCCGGCGTGGCTGCCGCCGGCTCGGTCGCTGGTGGGGCGGTCGCCCCGCCCGGCCACGGTCGGCCGGGCGGCGGTCACGGCCCGTGCCGGGGCCGCGTGAACGGCCGAGCCGGCGGTGGGCGGGCGGGGCGGGGTGCGGGTGCGGCCGGCCATCGGATCAGATCCACACCTGGAAGTCGGCCGACCAGACCATCAGTTCGTAGACGATCAGGTCCCACAGGCCGGTCATCAGCATGAGGCCGGTGGCGATCATCATGCCGCCACCGATGCGGATGACCCACTTGTAGTGACGCTTCACCCAGCCGAAGGCGCTCAGGCTGCGGCGGAACGCCAGCGCCGCGACGATGAACGGCACGCCCATCCCGATGCAGTAGGCGACCATCAGCACCGCGCCCCGGGCCGCGGTCGCCTCCTGCATCGCGAGGAAGTTCACCGCGGCCAGCGTCGGGCCGATGCAGGGCGTCCAGCCGATGCCGAAGACGATGCCCAGCACGGGGGCGCCGGCCAGGCCGAGGCCGGGCCGGGTGTGGATGCGGAACTCCCGCTGGCCCAGCCGAGGGAACAGTCCGAGGTAGAGCAGCCCCATCAGGACGATCAGCGCGCCGAAGACCCGGGTCAGCACCTCGCGGTGCTCCTGGAGGAGGTAGCCGAACCCGCCGAAGAGGGCACCGCCGGAGACGAACACGGCGGAGAAGCCGAGGACGAAGAGCGAGGCGCCCAGCAGCATCCGGCCGCGGCGCGCCTCCGCGAGGTCCGCGCCCCCGACACCGGTGACGTACGAGAGGTAGCCGGGAACGAGGGGCAGGACACACGGCGAGAAGAACGAGACCAGCCCGCCGATGAGGGCGAGCGGCAGCGCCAGCAGCAGTGCGCCGCCGAGCACGGTCTCGTTGGTGTCGGTGACCGCCGCCAGGACGTCCATCAGGCGTCGTCCGCGGCGCCCTCGGCGCCGCCGTCCGCCGCCTCGTCGCCCTCGGCGAGGACCGGCTCGATCATCCCGCGCAGCTCCTCCTCGGTCAGCGCCTTCACCGCGCGGGCGGCGATGTTGCCGTCGCGGTCGATGACCAGCGTGGAGGGGATGCCCTGCGGGGAGAGCGTGTTGGCGGGGAACTCCAGGATCAGGCGGCCCTTGGGGTCGTAGAAGCTCGGGTAGTCGATGCCGAAGCGCCGGTCGAACGCCTGGGCGTTGGCCGGGTCGTGGTCGCGGACGTTGATCCCGACGAACTGCACGCCGTCGTCGGCGAGGTCCTCGGAGACGGCGGCGAGGTACGGGGCCTCGGCGCGGCAGGGCGCACACCAGGAGCCCCAGACGTTGAGGACCAGGACCTGCCCCGCGTAGTCGGCCAGCGCGATGGGCTCGTCGTGGGTGGTGTCCCCGGTCAGCTCCGGCGCGGGGAGCCGGTCCCCGACGGGGACCGAGGTGATCACGCCGCTGCCCTCCACGAACGCGCTGCCGTCGGAGGACGCCTCGGCGCCGCTGCCCTCGCCACCGCCGCAGGCGGTGAGCGCCACGGCGGAGAGCGCGAGCGCGGCGGCGGTCAGCGCGGAGCGTCGGTACGCGTCACGGCCTCGGGACGGGTCGCTCTGGATCATGTGAAAAGTTTCCCATGCGGTCCGCGGCGATCTTCCGCGCCCCCCTTGTCCGGAATGTAAGGAACGGATAAGGAAGCGCGGCGGACGGCCCGGCGCCCGCCGCGAGGCCGCTGGTCGGACCGACCGCCGCCGCCCCGCACACGACGGGCGCGGGGCGGGGCAGGGACGGGGCGGGGTCAGGCGCCGGCGCCGCGGGCGCCGCCGGCCCGCAGGTGCACCGGGACCAGCTCGATCGCCGGCTCGGTGTACCCGACCGAGACGATCTCGTCACCGAGGAAGGTGAAGCTGGTCAGCGACGCCAGCGTGCACTGCCGCTTGCGCGGGTCGTGCCACAGCCGCCGCCCCTCGACATGGCTGCGCAGCAGCCAGATCGGCAGCTGGTGGCTGACGCACACGGCCTCGTGGCCGCGCGCGGCGTCCCGGGCCGCCTCCAGCGCGCCGCGCATCCGCACCACCTGGTCGAGATACGGCTCGCCCCACGACGGGCGGAACGGGTTGTACAGGTGCTTCCAGTTGCCCGGACGGGACATCGCGCCGTCGCCGACCCCGAAGGTCTTGCCCTCGAAGACGTTGGCCGCCTCGATGAGCCGGCGGTCGGTGGCGACCGTGACGTCGTGCTGCGCGGCGATGGGCAGCGCCGTCTCCTGCGCGCGCTCCAGCGGGGACGAGACGACGTGGACGACGCCCCGGCCACCGAGGTGGCGGCCGACCACCTCCGCCATCTCCACGCCCTGATCGGAGAGGTGGTAGCCCGGCATCCGGCCGTAGAGCACGCCCTCCGGGTTGTGGACCTCGCCGTGGCGCACCACGTGCACGACCGTCCTGACCGGTGAGCCGTCGGCCCCCGGAGTCGCACCGGCCCCGGCGGCGGGGTCCGGCGTGGCGACGGCCGGGGAGTCGTCCCCGGCCGTTCCGCCCGCCGCTGTCCCGCCGCGCTGCGCCGGCGGGGTGGCCGTCACGTCTCTGTCGCTGTCCGCTGTGCCGGTCATCTGTGCCCTTTCCTGTGGTTCACGGCCCGTCGGCCGCTGTCATCCGGGTGACGGGCGGCCTCACTCGCCGCTCTCGTCGGTCGCCCGCGCGGCAGCGCGGGCGGCATCCGGGAGTGCGGCGGCGATGCGCTCGACCG
This sequence comes from Streptomyces spiramenti, assembly GCF_012034385.1. GTDB lineage: Bacteria > Actinomycetota > Actinomycetes > Streptomycetales > Streptomycetaceae > Streptomyces > Streptomyces spiramenti. The sequence goes on along the minus strand of NZ_JAAVJB010000158.1, from coordinate 6,272 downwards.
CCCGGTCGTCGTGGGCGCTGGAGACGAACCACGACTCGAAGGCCGACGGCGGCAGGTACACGCCCCGCGCGAGCATCGCGTGGAAGAACGCGTTGAAGCGGAACGCCTCCTGCGAGCGCGCCCCCGCGTAGTCGGTCACCTCGGTGTCGGTGAAGAAGACGGAGAACATGTTCCCGGCGACCTGGAGCCGGTGCGCGACCCCCTCCGCCGTGAGGGCCTCGGAGACCAGGGTGCGGACCTGGAGCGAGGCGGCGTCCACCCGCGCGTAGGCGTCGGCGTCGAGAAGCCGCAGCTGCGCGAGGCCGGCGGCGGTGGCGACGGGGTTGCCCGAGAGGGTGCCCGCCTGGTAGACGGGACCGGCCGGCGCGAGGTGCGCCATCACGTCGGCCCGCCCGCCGAAGGCCGCCGCGGGGAAGCCGCCTCCCATGACCTTCCCGAAGGTCATCAGGTCGGGCGCCACGCCGTCGACGCCGTACCAACCCTCACGGGTGACGCGGAAACCGGTCATGACCTCGTCGGAGACGAACAGCGCGCCGTTCTCACGGCAGATGTCGCGCAGCCCGGCGTTGAACCCCTCGCGGGGCGGCACGACGCCCATGTTTCCGGGCGACGCCTCGGTGATGACGCAGGCGATCTCGCCGGGGTGGGCGGCGAACGCGGCGCGCACGGCGTCGAGGTCGTTGTAGGGCAGCACCAGCGTCTCGCCGGCCTGCGCCCCGGTGACGCCCGGGGTGTCGGGCAGTCCGAAGGTGGCGACGCCGGAGCCCGCCGAGGCGAGCAGGGCGTCGACGTGGCCGTGGTAGCAGCCGGCGAACTTGACCACCTTGGCGCGGCCGGTGAAGCCGCGGGCGAGTCGGATCGCGGACATGGTCGCCTCGGTGCCCGAGGAGACGAGCCGCACCTGGTCCACGGGGGTGATCCTGGCCACGATCTCCTCGGCCAGCTCCACCTCCCCCTGACCCGGCGTGCCGAAGGAGGTGCCGCGCCCGACGGCGTCACGGACCGCCTCCGTCACGGCCGGGTGGGCGTGGCCGAGGATCATGGGGCCCCAAGAGCACACCAGATCGACGTACTCACGTCCGTCGGCGTCGGTGAGGTAGGGACCGGTACCGGACACCATGAAACGGGGCGTTCCACCCACCGCGCGGAATGCACGCACCGGTGAGTTCACGCCCCCTGGTGTGACAACCGCCGCGCGGTCGAAGAGCGTCTGCGAGACTGGAGCATCGTAGGAGTAGGTCACGCGACCATGGTGACATCAGGCCCGTTCCGCCGTGCCTCCGGGCGTTTCGCCGGTGTCCGGCTGGGGGAAGGCCACAGAGACGATGATCGGGTTTACGCGGCCGGGGTCGCGGCGAGATCGGGCGGTGACATGCAGCGCGGCGGTGGCGGAATCGGCGAGGGCACCGGAGACCTCGGGCCCGAGGTGCCCCCGAGCGATGCGCGTGGCCGACACCGACGCAGACGCCGCCGGCAGCCCCGGGCCGAGCAACCCGTCGCGGACGGGGGGCGCGCGGCGCGCATGGACGTGACGTACAAGTACTTCGGCGCACCGAACGGCGCGACCGCGGCTCGGGTCCCGACCTCCATGCGGCCGGAGGAGCTGGGCGGCGACGAACTCGGCCAGGGCATGTTCACCAGCATCAAGCCCGAGACGATGGCCGCCATGGTCCTGACGGGGATAGAGGGCGTGCCGCTGCACCGGGTACCGCCGCTGGAACTCGTCGTGCTCCACCCGGACTACGCGGTGGTCAAGCTCCCGACGACCGTGGTCGACCCGCTGCGCGGCATCGGCGAGGAGACGGTCGGTGCCGCCGCGTTCATCTGGTCCACCGTCCCGGACCGCAGCGGACCCCGCGACGCCTTCGGGGTCTACCGGTTGCTCCACGAGTGGCAGGACTTCTCCCGCCGGCTGCACGAGGCCGGGCACCAGCCGTACTGCCTCGTCTGGCCCTGAGCCGAGCTGAGCTCCGCCCGCCTGACACGGCGGGTTGGCCTGGCGCGGCGCCGCCGCCGGGCCACGCGATCCGCCCCGCCGCCTCGTTCGCGCACGCGTCCGAATCGCGGGGCACCGCCGCCGGGTCGCACTCGGCCGGGCGGGGCGCGGCCCGCTCCCCCGTCGCTCCGTCGGCCGCCGCCTCCCTCCCGGGCGGCACCCCCGCCCCACCCGGCCCCCGCCCCGCACCCCGGCGGGTGACGGGTGGGCCGGGTCCACTCCCCCGGCGGGGGCGCGCGCCCGGTGGCTCTGACGCCCCGGAGACCCGCCGTCACCCACCGCGACAGCCGCCCGTGGCCGTGTCCGACCGTTCCCGGCCATGCCGCGCCGCGCCCGTTTCGGTGTGGTGTACGTTGCCGATCCCCGTCGTGTACCGGCCTCGTACCGGTCCGGGATGAGACGGCGGCGGCCGGGCAGGTGCCCAGTAGACTCCCCCGTCATACGAGCGAGCGAGGAGGCGGACCGCGTGCTGCGCAGAGCGACGACCACCGGTTCGAGCATGCTGGTGGCGACGGCGCTGACCGTGGGTCTCACGGCGTGCAGCACCGACCCCGGCGACGACGGTCGCAACGGCAGCAGCCCCACGGGCAACGCCCTGGCCCAGCCCGGACGGCATTCCGGGCTGCCGGAGCCGTGCGGCGCGCCCAGCGAGGAGCGGTTGCGCCAACTGCTGCCGGAGGCCGACGCGGAGGTCCTGCGCGGTGAGCCGCACATGACCTACGACACCGGTCGCCGCTACGGCTGCGACTGGGTGAGCAGCGGCGGCGACGCCTCCCGGACGCTGACGGTCGACTTCCTGCGGGTGATCTCCTACGACCCCGAGGTCAGTGACAACGACCTGGCCGCCGAGGACTTCGCGCGGCGCGCGGAGACGGCGGGCATCGACCTCGACGGCGGGCCCGGCACCACCGGCTCCGTGCCCGGGACCGACGCCGAGGACCCGGCCGACGACCGCGAGTCGTCGGGGGACCCCGACGCCACGGGGGACGACGAGGGCAACGACCCGACCCCCCAGGGCAGCGAGGACGAGGTCCGCCCCGAGGGCGAGTACGCCCCGCGGGCGCTCCAGGGGATCGGCACGGCGGCCTACGTGGACGACCGGCTGACCGACGACGGCGGACGCCGCGACGTGTCCCTGGTCTTCCACAGCGCGAATGTGATTGTCGCCATTGACTACAGCGAGGCGCTCAGCGACTCCTGGCGCGAGCCGGACAGCGCGGCGCTCCAGGAGCGGGTCAGCTCCCTCGCCTCCCAGCTGGCCGAACGCTTCGACAACTGACGCGAGTCGGGCCCCACGGGCGCGGGCGCCCGCCGCCGCGCGGCGGGCCGGACGGGGCCCCGCTCCCCGTGGCGGGCCGCCCCGCGTGGGGGACACCACCCGCGCGGATGGCCCGTGGCGGTCGCGGTCCGGCGTAACGTTCCTCTGACGGGCCCGCGGCGGAAGAAGGTACCGGGCCCGGTGCAGACATCCTTCGAGGAGTAACTGATGGACCGCAACGTCCGGCCCCTGGCCGGCTCCCTCCGCGGCGCCGGCCCAGCGCTGGCCGCGGCCCTCGCGTCCGTGCTGCTGCTGGGCGCGTGCAGCTCGGACTCGGCCGACGACGGTGACACCAGTAGCGACGACGCCCCGGCGGCCGAGGAGCCCGGCGCACCCGAGGAGGTGCGCTACGCGGAGCTGCCCAACGCCTGCGCGACCCTCGGCGACGAGACCGTCGAGGAGGTCGTGCCGGAGGCGGGTGAGGAGAAGGAACTCCCCTCCGCGGACGTCGCCGCGACGAGCGCCTGCATCTGGAGCGGCCTCGACGGGTACGACTTCCGTTCGCTGACCGTCACCCTCAAGCGCTTCGACTCCGACGAGACCCTCGGCGGAGGCGACGCCCGTGCCGAGACCTTCCTCCAGGCCCAGGCGGCGGAGATCGCCGACGACCCGGCGGTCGAGGACGTCGTCGAGACGGCGCCCGAGGGCGTCGGCGACCAGGCCGTGGGCCTCGCGTTCACCTCGGAGAAGGCCAGCGGGGACAGCGAGCGCGAGTTCCGGCAGCAGCGCCTGGTGGTCCGCACCGCCAACGCGGTGGTGACGGTCGACTACGCCGGTACCGGCTTCGAGGACGCGGAGCTGCCGAGCGCGGACGCCATCGAGGAGGGCGCCGAGCGCGTGGCCTCCGAGGTGGTCACCTTCCTGGACTCCCAGGCGGCGGGCGGCGACGAGGCCGACGCCTCCGGCGAGGACGGCTGACGGCTGACGGCTGACGGCTGACGGCTGACGGCTGACGGCTGACGGCTGACGGCACTGCCCGCGACTCGCTGCGGAGCGACGAAACCCGCCCCGGACAGACCTTCACCACACCTTCACCACGACGGCCCGGCACCCCGCACACACTGCGGGTGCCGGGCCGTCGGCGTGCGGCGCGAGCACGGGCGAGGACCCGTCCGGCCCGGTGACGGAACGGGGCACCGCCGGGGAGCGCCACCGGTGACGCGGCCCTCGTGCACCGCCCAATAGCGGAGAAGCCGGGCGCCCCTCCGCGGCGGTGGCTGTGCACCGGACCGTGGACACCGTCGGCGGTGTGCCACGCTAAGCGGACTGGAACACCTGTACGCACAAGCGGTCGTTCCCCCGCAGGCAGCAAACCGAACAGGGAAGGACCGGTCGTGGCGCCCGTCGTCCAACTGACCCGTACCCACCGCATCCTCATCGGCATCATCGTCGTCGGCGCGACGGTGATCGCGGCCATCGGGTTCGTCGGCTCCTACGCCGCCGTCCGCGAACTGGCCGAACGCAAGGGCTTCGGGGACTTCGCCCCGTTCGTGCCCATCGGCATCGATGCGGGCATCGTGGTGCTGCTGGCACTCGACCTGCTGCTGACCTGGATGCGCATCCCGTTCCCGCTGCTGCGGCAGACCGCCTGGCTGCTGACGGCGGCCACCGTGGCGTTCAACGGCGCCGCGGCGTGGGGCGACCCGCTCGCCGTCGGGATGCACGCGATCATCCCGGTGCTCTTCATCATCACCGTCGAGGCGGCGCGTCACGCCGTGGGGCGGATCACCGCGGTCGCCGCCGACAAGCACATGGAGGGCGTCCGGCTCTGGCGGTGGGTGCTCTCACCGTTCCCGACGTTCCGACTGTGGCGACGCATGAAGCTCTGGGAACTGCGCTCGTACCAGGAGGTCATCGACCTCGAACGCGACCGGCTGGTCTACCGCGCCCGACTGCGCGCCCGCTACGGCAGGTCCTGGCGGCGCCGGGCACCGGTCGAGGCGCGGCTGCCGCTGAAACTCGCCCACCTCGGCGTCCCGTTGGACCCCGACGGCCCGATGATCGAGCCCGCGCCCGCACCGGCCGCCGTCGCGGGGACCACGGGTGTCGGCGCGCTGCCGGCGGCGGGCCACCCCGCCGACGGCACCGCGGTGAGTCGACTCTGGAAGGACCGCCGCACCGATGTCGGCCCCGCAGGGAGCAACGGCACGCCCGGCGTCAACGGCACAGTGGCCGCGACCGCTCCGGGCGGGCGCGGCGGCCCGGACCGCGCCGACGACTGGCCCGCCTGGGCCGGCGGGGAGAACGGCGAGGGACCGGCCGGCCGTGCGGACGTTCCCGGCCCCGCCACGGCCGGACAGCCGGACCGGGGCGCGCCCCGTGCTCACGTGCCCGGGGCGCGGGAGGCCGCGCCCGCCGACCCGCTGCCCCACCTCGCCCCCCGCGCGGAACGCCCGGCCGATGCCACGGGCGACGGCGGCCCGGGTCACGGCGACGCGGCGGGGCCGCCGGAGGCGTACGAGCCGCTGCCGGACTTCGCCACCGGCGATGCCCCGTACACCGACCCGCTCGCCGGCCCCTACGATCCGCCCGGCGTCGAACCGTTCACCGACCCGCCGACCGAGACGGTGCCGGGCTCCGGCGGACGGCGGGACCTCAGGGCGCCGTTCCGGACGCCCGACCGCGACGGTGGGGCGCCCGAGGACAACGACGGGGACGCGCCGGTGGGGTTGCCCGCTGGTGGCGACGTGGCGCAGTTCTACTACCGCGCCTACCGGGAACTGCTGATCAACTCCGACGACAACAACCCGCCGAACGCGCGGAAGCTGGCGCGGCACCTCGCCGAGGCCCACGGCGTCCGGAACACGGACGGCAACCTGCTGAGCGAGCGGTACCTGCTCCCGATCGTCCGGGAGTGCAAGGAGCGCTACCGCGCCGAGGTCGGCGTCTTCTGACCCCACCCCGCGGACACGCGGACACGCCGCGAGGGCGGTCGTTCCCCGTCGGGGAGCGACCGCC
>NZ_JAAVJB010000157.1 GCF_012034385.1 Streptomyces spiramenti | reverse complement strand
GGTCAGGCGGCGGGCGATGACCCGGGGCGGCGGTTCCGGTGGCTGACCGCCCCGCGCAGCACCGTGGTGCAGCCCGGCCCGGTGCACACCGGCCTCACCGCGGACCCCGTGGCCGAGGCGGAGCGCCTGCTGGAGCTGCTGGTCCGCTGAGTCCGGGCGAAGGCGCGGCCCGGCGGGGCGCGCCCCCGGCACCGTTGACACCTCGGTCCGCGCCTTCTAGCGTCCGATCGGACCACGCGTCCGCCCGGCCCCCACCGCCCCGGGCGGCGACCGCAGCCCCGGGAGGCCCCACTGACCACCGACCGACGTGTCGCCGTCGTCACCGGAGCGGCGCGCGGCATCGGCGCCGCCACTGCGATCCGCCTCGCCCGGGACGGCCGGGACGTCGCCGTCGTCGATCTGGCCGAGGCGGAGTGCGGGCCCACCGTCGACGCCGTCACCGCGGCCGGGGGGACCGCGCTGGCGGTCGGCTGCGACGTCACGGACGGCGCTGCGGTGGCGGCGGCGGTGCGGCGCGTCACCGCCGAACTGGGACCGCCCGCGGTGCTGGTCAACAACGCGGGCGTCACCCGCGACAACGCCCTGTTCCGGATGACCGACGACGACTGGGACACCGTCGTCGCCGTCCATCTGCGGGGTGCCTTCCTGATGACCCGCGCCTGCCAGGCCGCCATGGTCGACGCGGGCTTCGGGCGGATCGTCAGCCTCTCCTCGACCTCGGCCCTCGGCAACCGGGGGCAGGCCAACTACGCCGCCGCCAAGGCCGGTGTCCAGGGCTTCACCCGGACCGTGGCCCTGGAGCTCGGCCGATTCGGTGTCACCGTCAACGCGGTCGCCCCCGGCTTCGTCGCGACCGCGATGACCGCCGCGGCGGCGGAGCGCGCGGGGCTGACCGTCGAGGAGTTCGAGGCGGAGATCGCCGCGCGCACCGCCGTCCGGCGGATCGGTCGTCCCGAGGACGTGGCCGACGCGGTCGCCTACCTCGCCGGGGACGGCGCGGGGTACGTCTCCGGTCAGACGTTGTACGTCGCCGGCGGTCCCGCCGGCTGAACAGGGCCGAGCCGAGCGCCGACCGCGCCGGCACCGCGAGAGAACGACCGAGAGGCCGCCCCATGACAGCAGCGCACTCCGTCCCCGGTACCACCGATCGCACCGGTGGGGACCCGCTGCCCGCCGACGGTGCGGACGCCGCTGCCGCCCGGTCGCCGGAGGGCAAGGTCGCGCTCGTGACGGGTTCCAGCCGGGGCATCGGCCTCGCGGTGGCCGAGGCGCTCGTCGCGCGCGGCGACCGCGTCTGCCTGACAGGTCGCGACCCGGACACCCTGGCGCGGGCGGTCGAACACCTCGGTCCGGAGCGGGCGATGGGCGTGGCCGGCAAGGTCCACGACCCGGCCCACCGGCGGGAGGTCGTCGACCGCGTGATGACCCGCTGGGGACGCGTCGACCACCTCGTCAACAACGCCGGGATCAACCCTGCCGTCGGAGCGTTGGCCGAGGCGGATCTCACCGTCGTCCACAAGGTCCTGGAGGTCAACGTCGTCTCGGCGCTCGCCCTGGCGCAGGCGACCTGGGAGGCGTGGCAGCGGGACAACGGCGGTACCGTCGTCAACGTCGCCTCGGTGGCCGGAGTCTCCGCCTTCCCGCTGCTCGGCGCCTACGGGATCAGCAAGGCGGCGCTCATCAGCATGACGCAGCAGCTCGCCCACGAACTGGCCCCCGGGGTCCGCGTCAACGCGGTCGCACCCGCGGTGGTGAGGACCCGCTTCGCCGCCGCGCTCTACGAGGGCCGCGAGGCCGAGGCCGCCGCCGCGTACCCGCTGGGCCGCCTCGGCGCGCCGGAGGACGTGGGAGGCGCCGTCGCCTTCCTCACCTCCCGGGACTCCGGCTGGATCACCGGGCAGACCCTGCTCATCGACGGAGGTCTGCTGCTGGGCGCCACCGTCACCTGACGGGGTCCACCGCCCGCCGCCGTCCCGCCGTCCCACCGCACCGAGGACTGTCGGACCCCCGGGGTACGTTCGGGCGTGTCACTGGCGAAGGCGACCGGAGGTCCACACGTGTTCGAGAAGCTGCCCGAGTCCTGGCGGGACGTCCTGGGGGAGGAGCTCGCGCACCCCCGCTACGAGGAGCTCGCCGCGTTCGTCACGGCGGAACGCGCCTCCGGGCCCGTGTTCCCCCCGCCGGAGGAGGTCTTCGCCGCGCTGGAGGCCACCCCCTACCACGACGTCCGCGTCGTGGTGCTCGGTCAGGACCCCTACCACGGAGAGGGCCAGGGCCACGGGCTCTGCTTCTCCGTCAGGCCCGGGGTGAAGGTGCCGCCGTCGCTGCGCAACATCTACAAGGAGCTGCTGACCGACCTCGGCCATCCCGCGCCGGACAACGGTTACCTCATGCCCTGGGCCCACCAGGGGGTGCTGCTGCTCAACACCGTGCTCACGGTCCGTTCCGGTGAGGCCAACTCGCACAAGGGCCGCGGCTGGGAGAAGTTCACCGACGCCGTCATCTCCGCCGTGTCCGCGCGCAGCGAGCCGGTGGTGTTCGTGCTGTGGGGCAACCACGCCAAGAAGAAGGCGGCGCTGATCGACACCGACCGGCACGCGATCGTCGACGGCGCCCATCCCTCCCCGCTGTCGGCGCGCAAGTTCCTGGGGTCCAAGCCGTTCTCGCGGATCGACGCGGCCCTCGCGGCGCAGGGCCACCGGCCGATCGACTGGCGGGTGCCCGACCTGGCGGGCTGAGCCGGCCGGGCCGTCGGCGGCCCCTCCCGGCTCGTTGCTCCACCCGGGTCGGGTGGGCCGCTCGTGGCCGCGCCCGGCCCGCGCCGGGGGAGCGGGCCGGACTAGCCTCGGGGTCCGCCGCCGTCCAGCCGCCCGGGAGGGCAGGTGCCCCAGCACACCCCGAGCCAGCATCCGGTGATGCAGCGCGTCGGCCAGGCCGTCATGCTCCACCGCGCCGGTGACCGCGAGGAGGCCCGCAACCGCCTCGCGGAGCTGTGGGCGGACCCGGGGCCCGACGCCGGACCGCTGCAACGCTGCACCATCGCGCACTACCTGGCCGCCGCGCAGGACGACCCCAGGTCCGCCCTGCGCTGGGACCTGGTCGCATTGGCCGAGGCCGACGCCGTGGACGCCGGGCCCGCCCCCTGTACCGACGGGGGCGAGCCGTCCCCGGTGCCCCGCACGCAGGCCGGTGGGGCGCCCTCGCGCGGAGCGTCCGACGGCACCCGGGGTCTGTACCCCCTGCTGTACCTGCGGCTGGCCGGCGACCACCTCGCGCTGGACTGCGTCCCCGCCGCCCGCCACGAACTGGGTCGTGCCCGCAGCGCGGCGGCCCGCCTCGGCGACGACGACCACGGCCGCCGGACCCGCGCCGCGATCGAGGCCCTGGCCGACCGGCTCGCCGACGTCGCGGCCGGGACCCCGCCCTCCGGACCCCGGCCGGCGGACGGAGGCGGCGGCGACCCGCCGCCGGACGGCGCGACGGGAGGCTCGCCCCTGGCCTAGGCTGCGCGACGTCGGGCAACGGCCCGTGTTTGCTGGGACGGTGTGCCGGAAGGCGGCGCCGGCGAGGAGAGGAAGCCACCGGTGAGAGTCGCGGTGATCGGACTGGGCGACATCGCCCGCAAGGCGTACCTGCCGGTGCTCACCGCACTCCCCGGGGTGCGGTTGCATCTCCACACCCGTTCGCCGGCCACCCTCGCCGAGGTCGCGGACACCTTCCACATCCCGCCGGACCGTCGTCACGCCGACCTCGACGAGCTACTGGCCACGGCCCCCGACGCGGCGCTGGTGCACGCGCCGACCGAGGCGCACCCGCCGCTGGTGACCCGGCTCCTGACAGCGGGGGTGCCGACCTACGTCGACAAGCCGCTCGCCTACCACCTCGACGACGCGCGCCGGTTGACGGAGCTGGCGGCATCCCGCGGCCTCCCCCTGGCGGTCGGCTTCAACCGGCGGTTCGCCCCCGGGTACACGCAGTGCCGTGACCACTCGCGCGACCTGATCGTCATGCAGAAACACCGGGTGGGCCTGCCCGACCAGCCCCGAAGGGTGGTCTTCGACGACTTCATCCACGTCGCCGACACGCTCCGGTTCCTCGTGCCGGGCGAGGTCACCACCACGGACGTCCGGGCCCGGGTCCGCGACGGGCTGCTCCACCACGTGGTGCTGCGGCTGGCCGGTGACGGCTTCACCGCGTTGGGGATCATGAACCGGCTCTCCGGCTCGGCCGAGGAGATCCTGGAGGTCTCGGGTGCCGACACCAAGCGGGAGGTCCGCAACCTCGCGGAGGTCGTCGACCACAAGGGCCAGCCCACGGTGCGACGCCGGGGGGACTGGGTGCCCGTGGCCCGGCAGCGCGGGATCGAGCAGGCCGTCCACGCCTTCCTCGACGCCGTACGCACCGGTCGGCCCGAAGCCTTCGCCGACGCCGGCGACGCGCTGCGCACCCATGAGCTGTGCGAGGAGATCGTGCGCAGCGTGACGGCGTGACGGCGGCGCCCCGTCGGGGCGCCCGTGACGCGACGCGCCGTGGGGGCCGCACCGGACGACCGGCGCGGCCCCCACCGGCGCGGCGAGGCGTCAGCCGCCGAACTCGGCGCCCGCCAGTGGCTCCAGCACCCCGGCCCACACCAGCACCAGGATGGCGACGCCCACCACGATCCGGTACCAGACGAACGGCATGAAGCTCCGGGTCGACACCCAGCGCATGAACCAGGCGATGACCGCCCAGCCAATGGCGAACGAGACCAGCGTCGCGAAGACCGTGGCGCCCCAGCCGGCGTGCCCGGTGTCGCCCCCGATCTCCCGCAGCTCGTAGAAGCCGGAGCCCATGACCGCCGGAATCGCCAGCAGGAAGGCGTAGCGGGCTGCCGCCTCGCGCGTGTACCCGAGGAAGAGGCCGCCGGTGATGGTGGCGCCGGAGCGCGACGCGCCGGGGATCAGGGCGAGCGCCTGCCACAGGCCGAAGAAGACACCGTCGCGGACCGACAGCTGGTCGAGGTCCTTCAGCGGCGCGCGGGCCCGGTGCCGGCCGCCGCGCTCCGCCTGGGTGGCCATGCGGTCGGCGATCCCCAGCGCGATGCCGAGGACGATGAAACCGACCGCGATGAGGCGGAGGTCGCGGAACGGCCCCTCCACGGTGTCCTTGAGCAGGATGCCGAGCACGGCGATCGGCACCGAACCGACGATGACCAGCCAGCCCATCCGGGCGTTGGGGTCACCGCGCAGCGAGCGGTCCACGAGGGACCGGGTCCAGGTGGTGACGATCGCCCAGATGTCCTTGCGGAAGTAGATGAGGATCGCCACCTCGGTGCCGATCTGCGTCACCGCCGTGAACGCGGCGCCGGGGTCCTCCCACCCGGCCACGACCGCGGTCAGCCGGATGTGCGCGCTCGACGAGATGGGCAGGAACTCCGTCAGTCCCTGGACGATTCCGAGTACGAGGGCTTCAAACCAGGTCATGGCGTGCTCTGTTCGTCCCTGTGGTCGAGAACGGCGGTCCCGGTGTCGGGCCGGGTCACGCCACCCGCTGCGCCGGTCGGCACGGCGGTCCCGGCGGTGTCGCCGGTGGTGGTGTCGTCGTCGGCGGTGTCGTCGGTCGTGTCGTCGGTCGTCCGTCCCTCGTGGCCCGGCGGGGCGGCGGCCTGCTCGCGTCGCGCCTGCCTGCGCCGCCACACCGCGCCCGCCACCGGGCCGGAGAGCACCAGGAAGGCGACGGCCGACAGGAACGCGGGGGAGACGGGGTCGGTGGCACGGGACCCGGCCACCGCGAAGGCCGTGCTCTGGGGCAGGCCGCCCAGCGCGGTGGCCGCGAGGAACGGCAGCCACGGCACCCGCGAGACGGCGGCCACGGTGTTGACCACGGCGAACGGCAGGATCGGGACGAGCCGCAGGACCAGGAGCGACCGGAACCCGTGGCTGCTCAGCTGCCGGTCGGCCGCCGTCAGCGCCCTGCCGCGCACCAGCGGGCGCAGCGCCCGCTGGCCCAGGACGCGTCCGACGGCGAAGCCCGCCGCGGCGCCCAGCATCGTGCCGGCCACGGCGAGGGCGGTGCCGGCCGCGGCCCCGAAGAGCGCGCCGGCGGCCAGCACCATGACCGGTCGCGGCACCATGAGCGCGCTCAGCACCCCGAAGCCCAGGGTGAAGACGGCCCAGGTCCCCAGGCCCGCGGAGCCGAGCGTGTCCTCCGTCAGCAGCCGTTGCGGCTCCAGCGTCGCCGCCGCCAGTACCCCGCCGCCCAGCAGCGCGCACAGCACCAGGAGCCGGAAGATCACGGCCGCCCGGGTGAGAGGCGTTTCGGGCAGAACAGGAGCTGGTTCGTCAACGGCGGTGGACACGCGGCGAGCCTAGCCGAAGGGATGTGAACAACTCCGTGCGCCGAGAAGACCGGGCCGTGGCGCACGTACGAACGGGTGTCGGGCGGGGCGGCGACGCCCACGGGGATACTGGGGGAGTGACCAGCGCACCCGCCCGGCCCGTCAGCGCCCCCGTCGCCCACGGCACGGCCCGGCTCCTCCCCGACGTCGACCGACCGCGCGCCTGGCTGCTGACGGTCGACGACGTGCCGCAGTCCTACGTCGACCTCGCGGACCCGAACCACCTGGAGTTCGAGTACGTGCGGCGGCTCGCGCGCCTCCTGACGGCCGCCGTCGCCCCCGCCGACCCGCTGCGCGCCGTCCACCTCGGCGGCGGGGCGCTGAGTCTGCCGCGCCACCTCGCCCACCGCCACCCCGGCTCGCGACACCTGGTGGTCGAGGACGACGGTGCCCTCATCGAACTCGTCACCGCCACCCTCGGCCCGCCGCCCCCGGGTGTGGAGCTCTGCCACGGCGACGCGGCAGAGGTGCTGACCCGGCTGCCGGCCGCGTCGGTGGACGCGGTCGTCGCCGACGTCTTCACCGGGAACAGGACCCCCGCCCACCTCACGACCCCGGCCTTCCTGCGCGCGTCGGCGGCGGCGCTGCGCCCCGGCGGCGTCCACCTCGCCAATCTCGCGGACGCCGCGCCCTTCGGCTTCCTCCGCTCGCAGCTGGCCGCGGCGGTGCGGGTCTTCGACGACGTCTGCCTGGTGGCCGAGCCGTCGGTGCTGCGAGGTCGCCGCTTCGGCAACACGGTGCTGGCCGCCTCGGACCGGCCGCTGCCGACGACCGACATCATCCGCGGCTGCGCCGCCGACGCCTTCCCCGCACGCGTCGTCCACGGCGAGGCACTGCGGCGGTTCGTCGGCGACGCCCGTCCGCCGGGCGGTGCGGGAGTCCCCTCGCCCCGGCCGCCGGACGGGGCCTTCACCGTCGGGTGAGCCGCCGGCCGGTGCCGTCCGCGACCTTCCGCGTGCCGGGGCCGCGGCCCCGGCGACGGCCGCCCGGCTCCGGCGGGAACGTGCCCTCCCCGACCGCGCTACCGGCTGGTAACGTTCCGGCCATGACGGAGAACACGCCCGCGCGTACGCCCACTGTCGGGGACCAGCTCGTCGCCTCGGTGCCGATGGCCCGCACCCTGGGACTGGAGTTCACCGAGACCACGGCCGAGCGGGCCGTCGTCCGCCTCCCGGACCGGCCGGAGTACCGCAACCACGTCGGGGGCCCCCACGCCGGGGCGATGTTCACGCTCGCCGAGTCGGCCTCCGGTGCCATCGTGCTCGCCGCCTTCGCCGACCAGCTCGGCCGCGCCGTCCCGCTCGCCGTCCGCGCGGAGATCGGCTACCGCAAGCTCGCGATGGGCCCCATCACCGCGACTGCCGTGATGCGCCGACCCATCGGCGACGTCGTCGCCGACCTCGACGCCGGAACCCGGCCGGAGTTCGACGTCCACGTCACCCTCCGCCGTGAGAACGGCGACGTCACCGGTGAGATGACGGTCGTCTGGACCCTCCGCCCCAGCAACTGACCGCCATGACGCGGTACGCGGACGGACGGGAGCGGCGGTGCTGACCGCGCTGCGCGGTCTCGCGGGCCGCGCCGCCTCCGGCGTGGCGCACGCCCTGTGGCGGCGCCTGCGGGAGGCGGCGGCCGTCACTGCCGACCGGCCGGGACCCTACGCCTTCCACCACATCGGGCCGAGGACGCGCCTGGCCTTTCCGCAGGGCACCGTCTTCGGCGAGGGGTACATGTCCCTGGGCGCCGGGTGCGTCATCGGACAGGACGTCACCCTCACCGTCGGTATGGCGCCCGACCTGGACCTCGGCCCCGGTCTGCGGCTGACGCTGGGGGACGGCGTGGTCCTCGGCCGGGGCAGCCACATCGTCGCCGACGCACCGGTCACCGTGGCGGACGACGTCTTCCTCGGGCCGTACTGCTACATCACCTCAACCAACCACTCCTACGACGACCCGGCACGGCCGGTCGGACTGCAGTGGCCGCGCGCCGCGCCCGTGGCCATAGGCGCCGGCAGCTGGATAGGCGCCGGCGCGGTGGTCCTCCCCGGCGCGAGCCTGGGCCGCAACGTGGTGGTGGCGGCCGGTGCCGTCGTACGCGGAGAGGTACCGGACCACACCGTCGTCGCCGGCGTCCCGGCACGGGCGGTGCGCCGGTGGACCGCGGACGAGGGCTGGCAGCCTCCCCTGCGCACACCGGCTCCCGTCCCCTGGACGGGACCGCCGCCGGGCGACGGCTGACCAGGACCGACCTGGTACGCCGAGCGCGGCGCCGGTCGTCACCCCGTCGCGGGCCGCAGCTCCGCGAACTCCGGCCGCCCCAGCTCGATCGCCGGGCAGCGGTCCATCACCATCGCCACCCCCGCCTCGCGCACCCGCTCGAACGCGGCCTCGTCGACGACCCCGAGCTGGAACCACACCGCGCGCGCACCGACCGCCACGGCCTCGTCCGCCACCGCCCCCGCCTGCGCGCTGTTGACGAACACGTCGACCACGTCCACCGGGAACGGGATGTCGGACAGCGAGGCGTACCCCGGCTCGCCCAGCACCGTCTCCGCCTTCGGGTGGACCGGCACGATCCGCTTGCCGAACCGCTGGAGCAGCTCCGCCACGCCGTGGGCCGCCCGCGCCCGGTTGCCGGACAGGCCGACCACGGCCCAGGTCTCTCGCGCCGGCGCGAGTATCGAGCGCACCGTCCCGTCGTCTCCGTACATACCGCTGCCAACCGCCGTCGGCGCGCGGCCATTCCCGGGGCCGACGCCCGCCCGGCGGGCCGCCGCCGGGCCGGGGTCCGGTCCCGCCACCGGCCGCCGCTCGCCCCGCACCTAGGGTGGCCCCATGTCCGCACCCGACCGCTACCTGACCGTGCCGGGCCCCGGGGTCCACGAGACCGAGGTGAACCGGTCGCGGTTCGTCTGCACCCTCGACCCCGCCGCCACCGAGGCGGAGGCGGCGGCGGCCGTCGCCCGGGAGCGGGAACGCCACCCCGCCGCCTCGCACCACTGCTGGGCCTACGTCCTCGGCGCCGACGGAGCGGTCCGCAAGTGCTCCGACGACGGCGAGCCCGGCGGCACCGCCGGCCTCCCCATGCTCCAGATGCTGACCCGCCGTGAGGTCCGCTGCGTCGTCGCCGTCGTCAGCCGCTACTTCGGCGGCACCAAGCTGGGGGCCGGCGGTCTGATCCGCGCCTACGGCGGAGCCGTGGGGACCGCGCTCGACACCCTCGGCACCGTCACCCGCACCCGGTACCGGCTCGCCACCGTCACCGTGGACCACCAGCGCGCGGGGAAGCTGGAGAACGAGCTCCGTGCCCGCGGCCACGTGGTGCGGGACGTCGCCTACGGCAGCGTGGTCACCATCGCCACCGCCCTGCCCGGCGACGAACTCGACGCCTTCGCCGCGTGGCTCGCCGACGCCACCGCCGGCACCGCCACCCTGGAACCCGGCGACGACTGGTACGGCGGGCCCTGACCGGAGCCCGGACGGCGGCGCGTCCCGGCGGCGACCCGCCGGCCGGAGGTGCGCCCGACCGGAGGGCCCCCGACGGGTGGAGGGCGGAGCGGACGGATGCGCTAGCGTGGTGGCCGTTGACGGCGAGCCCGGGTCGCGTCGTGCCGGATCCCGAGGCGCAGGAGGGGGACACGTGCGGGTCGGGGCGATTCTGTGAGGCTGCTCCACACCTCCGACTGGCACCTCGGGCGCGGTCTGCACCGCGTGCCGCTGGTGGACGAGCAGCGGCAGGCGCTGGACCACCTGGTCGCCGTCGCCGTCGAACGCGAGGTCCACGCGGTGCTGGTGGCCGGTGACGTCTACGACCGGGCCGTGCCGCCGCTGCCCGCCGTACGCCTCTACGACGAGGTCCTCCACCGCCTCGCCGAACACGGCATCGCCGCCGTCATCATCTCCGGCAACCACGACTCCCCGCACCGGCTCGGGGTCGCCGCCGGCCTCCTCGGGCGTGCCGGCGTCCACCTGCGGACCGACCCCGCGAGCTGCGACCGCCCGGTGCTGCTCCAGGACGCACACGGCACGGTGGCCGTCTACGGCATCCCCTACCTCGAACCCGCCCTCGCGCGCGCCGAGTTCGGGGTCGAGCGCGCCGGGCACCGCGAGGTGCTCGCCGCCGCCGCCGACCGGATCCGCGCCGACCTCGCACGCCGAGGCCCCGGCGTCCGCTCGGTCGTCCTCGCCCACGCCTTCGTCACCGGGGGCGTCGGCTCCGACAGCGAGCGGGACATCACGGCCGGGGGAGCGGCGGCGGTCCCGGCCGCCCTGTTCGACGGCTTCGACTACACCGCCCTGGGGCACCTCCACGGTGCGCAGACCCTCTCCGACCGCGTCCGCTACTCCGGCTCCCCGCTCGCCTACTCCTTCTCCGAGGCGTCCCACCGCAAGTCCATGTGGCTGATCGACCTGGGGCCGTCGGGCGAGCTGTTCGCGGAGACCGTGCCCCACCCGGTGCCGCGGCCCCTGGGCCGCATCCGGGGCCGCATCGAGGACCTCCTCGGCGACCCGACGCACGAGGGCCTCGAACAGCACTGGGTGGAGGCGACGTTGACCGATCCCGCACGCCCCGAGGAACCCATGCCGCGGCTCCGCGCCCGCTTCCCGCACCTCATCAGCCTCGTCCTCGACCCCGACCCGGTCCCCGGCGACGGCGCCACCAGCTACGCACAGCGGCTGCGCGGCCGGACCGACCGTGAGATCGCCGCCGACTTCGTCCGGCACGTGCGCCCCGGGTCCGGACCCACCCCTGCCGAGACCGAGCTGCTGGACCGCGCACTGGAGGCGGGCCGTGTCGCCCCGCCCCGGAGCGGCGGGGCGGAGGACCGCCCGGCATGAGGCTCCACCGGCTGACCCTCACCGCCTTCGGGCCCTACCCCGGCACCGAGCACGTCGACTTCGACCGCCTCGGCACCGCCGGCCTCTTCCTGTTGCACGGGCCCACCGGAGCGGGTAAGACCGCCGTGCTCGACGCCGTCTGCTACGCCCTGTACGGCTCCGTGCCGGGCACGCGCCGTGCCGACCTCGGGGCCCTCCGCAGCCACCACGCGGCACCCGAGGTGGCGACGGAGGTCGTCCTGGACGTCACGGTCGAGGGCCGCCGCCTGGAGGTCACCCGCCGACCGGAACAGCTCCGCCCCAAGAAGCGCGGCGCAGGGAACACCCGCGACAAGGCCGTCAGCCTCCTCGCGGAGCGCGCAGCGGACGGCGCCCTGCGTCCCCTCAGCCGGTCCCACCAGGAGATCGCCGAGGAGATCGGCACCCTCCTCGGCATGAACCGGGAGCAGTTCTGCCAGGTCGTGCTGCTGCCCCAGGGCGACTTCGCCCGGTTCCTCCGCGCCGACGCCGAGGACCGTGCCAAGCTCCTCGGCCGGCTCTTCGACACCAGCCGCTTCGCCACCGCCGAGCAGCACCTCGCCGCCGAACGCACCACCGCCCTGGAGACGCTGCGCGACGCCGACCGCACGGTCGACCACCTGCTCCACCGTGTGCACCAGGCCACCGGAGGCGGACCGCCGCCGCCCCCCGCCGAGAGCGCCCCCGCACCCGGGGAGGACCGCGCCGACGCCGCGCTCGGCTACGCGGCAGTGGCCCGCTGCACCGCGCGGGAGGACCGCGACCGCACCGCGCAGGCCGCCGCAGCCGCGGAAGCCCGCCACACCGCCGCGCACACCGCGCACGAGGCCACGACCGAGACCGCGCGCCTGCAGCAACGCCACGCCGAGGCCCGTGACCGGGCCGGACGCCTCGCCGCGGCGGCGGACCACGTCGCCGCGCTGCGCCGCCGTCTGACCGCCGGGCGCGCGGCCGGCACCGTCGCACCGGCACTCGACCTCAGGGAGGAGGCAGCCGAGGAGGCCGCCCGCACCCGCGCGACCGAGCGGACGGCGCGCGAACGTCTCCCGACCGGACTGCGCGAGGCGGGCGCCGGGTGCTCGGTGCCGCCGCAGACGGCGCAGGGTTCGCCGGGAAGCAGTCCGGCGGCGAGCTCGGCGGCCACCGAGTCGAGTCGCCGCTCACGGACGAGCAGCCACTCCTCG
>NZ_JAAVJB010000156.1 GCF_012034385.1 Streptomyces spiramenti | reverse complement strand
AGAGTAGGTCGCCGCCGAACAAATTGTGTGGGAGAGGGTCTCACTGGAACTACGGTTCCGGTGGGGCCCTTTTCTGCGTTCCCGGGAACACCCCGCGCGCTCCCGGAAGGCTTTTCTCCTGGCGGTGCCGCGTCTCTCCGAGCCACCGCACCGCCGGCGTCGTCGGCGAACGGGGTGCGCGGTCTCCGCAACGGCGGTCGTGAACGGCGCTCGTATACGGTGGCCGTATGACGAGCGGCAAGACGTGGCTGATGTGGGACGAGGCCGTCACCGGGTACGACTTCGGCCCTTCCCACCCGATGGACCCCATCCGTCTCTCGCTGACGATGCGCCTGGTGGAGACGCTGTCGCTGGACCGGGAGACCGCGGTCCGCTCAGTGCCGGCTGCGGGGGACTCCACGCTGCGGCTGGTCCACCACCCCGACTACATCGACGCCGTGCGCCGCAGCTCCGTGGAGCCCGCTCCTCCCGCGGAGGAGTACGGCATCGGGACGACGGACACCCCGGCCTTTCCCGGCATGCACGAGGTGAGCTCGCTCATCGTGGGCCAGAGCGTCGCGGCGGCCGAGGCGGTGTGGCGGGGTGAGACCCCGCACGCGGTGAACTTCGCCGGCGGCCTGCACCACGCGATGCCGGGTGCGGCCGGTGGCTTCTGCGTCTACAACGACGCCGCCATCGCCATCGCGCGGCTCCTGGAGAGCGGTGCGGAGCGGGTGGCCTACGTCGACGTCGACGTCCACCACGGGGACGGCGTCCAGGCCGCGTTCTGGGACGACCCGCGAGTGCTGACGATCTCCGTGCACGAACACCCCCGTGCGCTCTTCCCCGGCACGGGCTGGCCCGAGGAGTGCGGTCCGCCCCACGCCGCCGGTGGGGCGGTCAACGTGGCGATTCCGCCCGGCACGGCGGACGCGGGCTGGCTGCGGGCGCTCCACGCGGTGGTCCCGGAGTTGCTGGAGGCGTTCCAGCCGCAGTTCCTGGTGACGCAGCACGGTGCCGACACCCATGTCGAGGACCCGCTGGCACACCTGGCGTTGAGCGTCGACGCGCAACGCGCCGCCATGGCGGCCTGTCACGACTGGGCCCACGCCCATGCGGAGGGCCGGTGGCTGGCGCTGGGCGGCGGCGGGTACGCGGTCGTGGACGTCGTACCGCGCAGCTGGGCGCACCTGGTCGCCGTCGCCTCGCACGCCCCGGTCGACCCGGCCCGTCCGGTCCCGGAGGAATGGCGCCGCACCGTCTACGCGCTGACCCGTCAGGACGCGCCCCGCTCGATGGGTGACGGCGGCACCGCGCGCTTCCGCTCCTGGGAGGACGGCTACGACCCGGCCGACGACGTCGACCGGGCGATCATGGCGACCCGCAAGGCGGTGTTCCCCACGCACGGGCTGCTCGCCTGAGAGCGGCCCGTGCGTCGGGATCGGGAGCGGTCGGCACGACAGGGCGTCCCTCTGCCGCACCGGTCCCGCTGCGCGGCCGGCGGGTCGGCCGCGCAGCGGTGCGGGAGCCCGCTGAAGGCGGCGGTGACGGACGCCCGTCCGGTCACGCCCCTGTCGTCCCGTGAGGACAGCCTCGGCCTGCCGCCGGTCCGCCCTGTCGCCGGGACTCGTCGAGCCTCGCTCCGGCTCCGCCGCGTCGGTTGCGGCCGTGTCGGGATCGGTCCGTCGAGACGGCTCTACGTCTAACGGGCCCCTCGCGGTCGGCGCACGGGTGCCGCTGCCTCCCCCCACGCGACGGACGTCACATCGACACCACGACGAGTTCGGGTGGGGTCCGAGCGGGTCGGCGGACGCTCCGGAGGCGGTTCGGGCACCCGGGGCGGACCCCGGTGCCGGCGTGGCCAGTTGCGTGGTTCCTGTCGATTCGTGACACCGTGATCCGTGGCGGCCGACCGCCCGCGAGTCACTGGCGGCTCGTCCTCCGCCTGCCGGTTCCAGGGCGTCGCATCGCTGTCGTCGCAGGTCAGCGGCGTCTGGCTCGAATCTCGCCGGTGGTGTTCGGGGGCGGTCGCCGTCGCGGGACCGGTGTCGGTGTGCGGACCGCCCACCGGTCGCACGTCAAGGGGGCAAAAGCCGCACCGCGGGGACCTCTGGCGCGAGACCTTCTCAACAAGGTGCATCTGTAACGGGAAATGACATGTTCAGCACCTCTTCCCCACTTGCCACAGCCGCACCTACTCTGAGTCCGAGCGCATGCGAGTGGAGTTCACCGGAGGGGAAGCCGGTGTCCGCTATGCGCAGAAGGTCAAGGTGTGACATGGCTGCTGGTGAAAGACTTCTGAGTGAAGCCAAGTTCCTGACCGTGGCAGAGGTTGCCGCGGTCATGCGCGTGTCGAAGATGACCGTGTACCGCTTGGTTCACGCTGGGCAGCTGCCCGCGATTCGGGTGGGCCGGTCCTTCCGGGTCCCCGAGCAGGCAGTGCACGAGTACCTCAGGGAATCGTTCGTGGGTGTCGAAAGCGCCTGACGTCCGGTAATCCCGCTCGGGGCCCACTGCGGGTGCCTCGGCACGACCCTCGATTAACCGCCTCGGCTCGATGCCGGGTAGTCTGGCCTGATGTAGGTCGTGTGGGCTCGGACGCCCCGCACCGAGTAATCGACGTGAGCGAGGGTAGTCGTGGGCTCTGTTATCAAGAAGCGGCGTAAGCGGATGGCGAAGAAGAAGCACCGCAAGCTCCTGAAGCGCACGCGAGTTCAGCGTCGCAACAAGAAGTGAGCGATTGCCGCTGAAGGCCCCTCCCACCGGCTGGTGGGAGGGGCCTTTGCTTTCCCTCCTCGACGGCGGCTCCCGGGTCGGCCGCGGCCCGGTGGCGGCCGGGTGCCGCGGGGGGAGACCGCGCGGAACCGTCGTGGCCTCCAGGGCAGGGGACGGGGCACGCGGTCGCACACCGTGGCTGCGAGCCGCGCCCAGGAGCGGCCGACTTTCCCGAACTTGCCTCGCATCACGTCGCGTTGGGGTTTCGCCGACCGGGGCGGCCGAGAAGTGGGAGACGCGTCGAAGGGCGGCACCGTGATTTCGGTGCCGCCCTTCGACGCGTGAGAGAGGTGTCACCCCACCGCTACTCGGACTTCCTTATGTCGAGGCCGAGTCCGGGCAGCAACCCGTCGATCAGCGGGGGAATCGTGACATCCGGCTCCGGGAGTGTCGGACCCGATTCCGGTGACTCGGGGGAGGATTCCCCGCCGCCGACGCCCGGCAGCTGCGGCGGGTCGAGCAGACCGCCCCCGCCGCCCAGCAGCCCCTCCCGCTCGGACTCCGGCTTCTCCTCCGAGGGGGCGGGCGCCTCCCGCTGTGGGGGCGCCTCCTCCGTGGACGGGGGGCTCTCCGTGGACGCGGAGGGCGAGGGTTCGACCTCCGGGGTGCCGGGCGGTGGCTGCGGCGCGGGTGGCGCCCCGCCGCCCTCGCCGCCGGGCTGTTCCTGGCCCGTCGGCAACAGCGCCTGGAGCGGCTGGAGGTCGTCCTCCATCGCCTCGAAGACCGAGGTGACCTCGTCCCCGATGTCGCTGAGCTGGGGCGGCAGCATCGCCCGTAGCTCGCTCCAGTTGCCGCCGTGCCGCTCGTTGAACGCCGACAGGGTGCGCAGCGGGTCGATGGACCCGTTGGTCTCCCATGCGGCGCTCAGCAGGCGGTGGCCCTCGGCGGCGTCCCGGTGCATGTGGGACAGCGTGCTGCGGACCTCCGAGACCTGGTCGTCGTCGAGGTCGCCGGCCTTCTGGCGCTCCATCAGCCGTCGGGCCTCGCCGAGCCGGGTCGACGCCTTGTCCAGGTGCACGCTGCCGCGGTCGGCGTCACTGCCCGCGAGGTCGAGGCGGAGGTCCTCCATGCCCCGTTTGAGGCCGTAGAGGGTGTCCCCGGGCAGCGCGTCGGTGCTCGCCGCCGCCGCTCCGCCGAAGGCTCCCGCGGCGACCCCGAGGCCGAGGCCGCCGGCTGCCAGTCCCTTGGTCAGTCGGGTCTTCGGGCGGAGGCGGGCGAAGGCGCCCGCGGCACCGGTCGCGCGGTGCGCACCCTTGCGGCGGGTACCCCGCTGCTCGGGCACGGCCTCGCCGCCGGCACCTCCGAAGGCGTTCTCCATGGCGGCGACGAGCTGAGCGCGCTGAGTCATCCTCGTTTCGGCGCTCAGCTCGGGGCGGGGCGCGGCCCGCAGCTCTCCCGCCAGGGAGATGAGTCCGGCCTGCTCCGCGTCGTTCGGCGCGGAGCCTGGCTCCTGTGTCGTTCGGTCTGCCGACGCCTCGCCGAGTCGCGGCTCATCGAGGGCTTCGGCGAAGGCGTTGGCCCGGCGGCTGGTCGGTACGGATCTCAGCACGGGGTGGCACCTCCTCTCGTCAGCATGGTCGACTCCCCAATGCGGACCGGAGGTTGCCGTTCGCCACCATGTTCGCCCGTTCGGGTGAAATGTGACTGATCGACCCGGCCACAGAGAGCCTGCAAGCTCCCCAACGAGTGGCCGGGCACCCGGGTTACGGCCGGATGATGATGTGATCGCTCGGGGTCGATCGACTACCGAGCGTCATCGGGTAGGAGTCGCGCGAGTGTCCGGACTGCCCGGTACTGCAACGTTTTGATGGCCCCCTCGTTCTTGTTCATGGCGCTGGCGGTCTCGGCGACGGACAGGCCCTGCAGGAACCGCAGGGTCACGCATTCGCGCTGCTGGGGGTTGAGTCGGCGGACGGCTTCCAGTAGCGCCGAGTTGGAGAGGTGTTCGAGAACGGAGTCCTCGGGGCTGCGCTCCATCTCGTTGGGGTCGAGCATCTCCCCGGTGGTGACCTCCAGTCGGTAGCGGCTGGACTTGAAGTGGTCGGCGACCAGGTTGCGCGCGATGGTGACCAGCCAGGCCCCGAAGTCGCGGCCCTGCCAGGTGAAGGTGCCGATGCGGCGGAGGGCGCGCAGGAAGGTCTCGCTGGTGAGGTCCTCGGCGGTGGCGCGGCTGCTGACCCGGTAGTAGATGAAGCGGTAGACGGTGTCGGCGTACTGGTCGTAGAGCTGACCGAACGCCTCCGCCTCCCCGCCCTGTGCGCGTTCGACCAGGTCCATCATGCGGCGACTGTCGCTGTCGACCGGTCGGCTGGTGGTCGCGGTCCCGGAACGGGCGCGCCTGCGGGTCGGTGTGGTTCCGGTGGTGCTCTCGGTCATGGCGTACCCCGGACCGGCGGTGGTGGCCGCGGCGACCGCGGGCTCGGGTTGCGCGCCGGGGACGAGCGCGCGCAGCCGATCGACGATCGCGATGTGGGGCGTGGCCAGGCCCGAGGCGTCAACCCCGACGTGTGGGTACACGGGACTCCCAGAGGCAGAGCTTCCAACACGTTCAGTACGAGGCCGGTCATCGTCACCTGGCTGGGGACGGTGGAGCCGGATGCGTCAGAGGAGAATAACGCTTCGTACACTCCGCGCTACACCTAGTTGCGAAAATCGCCGGTTCGGTCGGAAGTGTTGCGTGTTGGAGTTACTACGCCAGGCAAACGCCATGGCAGAAATGACCGTCACCTGATCAAGAGAGATCGACGCTTGAGCGAATGTGATCAGGTGCGAGTGGTGGTCTTGGAGGTGCGCCCGGTCGCGCCCAGTCGCGCGTGGTCGCGCCGAGCGGTCAGCGACGCCTGCGACGCAGGGCGAGAGCTGCGGCTGTGCCCCCGGCCAGAGCCCCTGCGGCGGCAGCCGCGGGCACCCCGAACCGGACGGCTTTTCGTCCCGTCCGGTAATCACGAAGACGCCAACCGCGCTCTCGGGCGTGCGCCCGGAGCGTCCTGTCGGGATTGATCGCATACGGATGGCCCACCAGCGACAGCATCGGAATGTCGTTGGCCGAGTCGCTGTAGGCCGCGCAGCGGTCGAGATCCAGCCCCTCGCCCGCCGCGAGCGCGTCGATCGCGACAGCTTTCGCCGGACCGTGGAGCGGTTCCCCGGCGAGTCGGCCGGTGTACACGCCGGCGACGGACTCGGCGACGGTGCCCAGGGCGCCGGTGAAGCCCAGTCGCCGGGCGATGATCGTGGCCGTCTCCACCGGCGCCGCCGTCACCAGCCACACCTGCTGGCCGGCGTCGAGGTGCGCCTGGGCCAGCGCACGCGTTCCCGGCCACATCCGGTCCGCCAGGTACTCGTCGTAGATCTCCTCGCCGATGCTCATCAGCTCCGACACCCGGTGGCCGCGCACGATCGACAGCGCGCTGTCGCGCGCCTCCGCCATGTGGCCGCTGTTCTCGGTGCCGGCGAGCCGGAAGTAGGCCTGCTGCCAGGCGAAGCGTGCGAGGTCCCGACTGCTGAAGAAGTCGCGCTTGTACAGGCCGCGGCCGAAGTGGAAGAGGGCCGCGCCGCGCATGATCGTGTTGTCGAGGTCGAAGAAGGCGGCGGCCCGCGTGTCGCCGACGATGGGGAAGGCGGGCTCCTCCGGTGCCGGGGGTGACCCTGCCGGCTGCTCGCGCGTGTCGGGCGCGGCGGCCGACTTCCGCTGCTCCGCCTCGGCGGCTTCCAGCGCCTCCACGGTCTCCAGCGCCACGGCGGCCGAGGCCTCACCCGCGGTCACACTGCGCCTGGTCGGGACGAGCCGGGTGCGGGGGCGGAACCAGGGGCGCATGAGGTCGAGGATAGCCACTCACCTGACCCCCTCCGTGCCCCGGCGATCATCCGACTGTTCCGCGTCGCCGCCCGTCACGGTCCCGGGACACGCTGTGCCGCGGCGGCCCCGGGCCCGTGGGGCACCCTCGTCCGCGGCGGGCCGCGGGACCCCGTGGCGACGGTCGGCGGCGGCGTCACCCGGCGTGACACTCACCACTCCGTCGCCGCCGGGCCCGCCGCGTGGTCGGTGGCCCGGAGCGACCGGCGCACAATGAGGTCATGACTCCGCTGTTCCGCCGCCAGGCCAGCCGCAAGGACCCCGCCGAACGGCTCGTCACCCTCGTGGGCAAACCCGGCTGCCATCTCTGCGACGACGCCCGCGTGGTGATCGCGGAGGTGTGCGGCGAGCTCGGAGTGCCGTGGGAGGAGCGGGACATCACCCGGGACCAGGAGATGCACGACCGCTACTGGGAGCAGATTCCGGTGGTGCTGGTGGACGGTGCGCAGCACGACTTCTGGCGGGTTCGCGCCGACCGGCTCCGGGCCGCGCTGACCGCGTGAGCCGACCCGGGCGGAGTGCTCCGTCCGAGGGGAGTGGGCTGGTCGGAGGCGGTGCGGAGCGGATCGGTCCGGGTGCTCAGCCTCCGGTTTCTGGCATACGATGCGAGGCCGTCTCCCCCGTGCCCGACCCGGTCCCCGAGCCGTCGCGGGGACCGGCGGACCGCCGGTCGCCGAGGGTGGCGGCGCGGTTGCCGACGATTCCTGAGGAGGGTGATCCGGTGCGTTCTTCCATGCATGTGGCACCGGTCACTTTGCTCGGACAAAACGGACAGTATCTTTGTGCACGCGTTCACAAAGGCATAGCCTGGGCGCCATCGGGCGGACGGGAAGACGGTGTCCGCCTTTCGCTTCGCACAACCGGCAGGAGCAACGTGGCAACTGGCCGACCCCATCGACCAACGACGCGCGCCCGCGGTATCCCCGAGGCGACCGTCGCACGGCTCCCGCTGTACCTGCGCGCGCTGACCGCGCTGTCGGAGCGGTCGGTCCCCACTGTCTCCTCCGAGGAGCTGGCCACTGCGGCCGGGGTGAACTCCGCGAAGCTCCGCAAGGACTTCTCCTACCTCGGCAGCTACGGCACCCGCGGTGTCGGCTACGACGTGGAGTACCTCGTCTACCAGATCTCACGCGAGCTGGGCCTCACCCAGGACTGGCCCGTGGTCATCGTCGGTATCGGCAACCTCGGCGCCGCCCTCGCCAACTACGGCGGGTTCGCGTCGCGCGGGTTCCGCGTCGCCGCCCTCATCGACGCCGACGCCGCCATGGCGGGTCGGCCGGTCGCCGGAATCGCGGTCCAGCACATCGACGAGCTGGAGTCGATCATCGCTGACAACGGCGTCTCCATCGGGGTCATCGCCACCCCGGCCGGTGCCGCGCAGCAGGTCTGCGAGCGGCTGGTCGCAGCCGGCGTGACCTCCATCCTCAACTTCGCGCCCACGGTCCTCACCGTTCCCGACGGGGTCGACGTGCGCAAGGTGGACCTCTCCATCGAGCTGCAGATCCTGGCCTTCCACGAGCAGCGGAAGGCGGGCGAGGCCGCCGCCGCCCCCGACATCACCGACATGGTCACCCCCGTCGCCCCGCCCGTCGCCGCCACGCGGCGCCGTGCCGACGACGCGCCGGTGCGACCGGTCGTCGACGGCGCCGCGCGCCACGGGGCCGGGGACGCGGGCAGCGGCCCCGACGGTTCCGACGGCGGACGATCGGCGGCGATGCCGGCATGACCGTCCTCGTCGTCGGCCTCAGCCACCGCAGCGCGCCCGTCAGCCTGCTGGAGCGCGCCGCGATCGACCCCACCACCCGCGGGACCCTCCTGGAGGAGATGGTCGGCGCCGGGTGCTGCCCGCTGGCGGAGCCGGTCCTGGAAGCCTCGGTGGTCTCCACCTGCAACCGCATCGAGCTCTACGCGGACGTGGAGAAGTTCCACGCGGGTGTCTCCGAGCTGACCGCCGCCCTCGCCCGCCACAGCGGCGTGGGAGTGGAGGAGCTCACCCCTCATCTCTATGTCCACTACGACGACCGCGCCGTGCACCACCTCTTCTCCGTGGCCTGCGGCCTGGACTCGATGGTGGTCGGCGAGGGGCAGATCCTCGGCCAGCTGAAGAACGCCCTGGCGGCGGCGCAGGAACGTCGGACCGCCGGGCGGGTGCTGAACGAGCTGTTCCAGCAGGCCCTGCGCGTCGGCAAGCGTGCCCACAGCGAGACCGGGATCGACCGTGCCGGTCAGTCCCTGGTCACCTTCGGACTGGAGCAGCTCGCCGACGGCGGGTCCGTGGACGAGTGGGTCGCCGGGAAGCGGGTGCTGCTGATCGGTGCCGGTTCGATGTCGGCGCTCTCCGCCGCGACGCTCGCGCGGGCAGGCGCCACCGAACTGGTGATCGTCAACCGCACCGTGGACCGGGCCGAGCGGCTCGCCGCCGGGCTCGCCGAGAGCTTCGGCCCCGAGGCCGGCGGCACCCTGAACGCCCGAGCCGTGCCGATCAACGCCATCTCCGTCGCCGCCGAGCTGGCGCTCGCCGACATCGTGGTCTCCTGCACCGGTGCCACCGGCGTGGTGCTCACCGCCGACGCCGTCACCAAGGCGCTGGGTGAGCGGCAGATGCTCGGCCGCGCGGACGGCCCCGAGGTGCGGCCCATCGCCCTGCTCGACCTCGCGATGCCGCGGGACGTCGATCCCGGGGTGCGCGGCCTGCCCGGCGCGCGACTGGTGGACATCGAGTCGCTCGCCGCCGTCGCGGGCGGCGGCGACGGCCCCGTCGCGGACGACGTCGACGCGGTGCGCGGGATCGTCGCCGACGAGGTCGCGGTGTTCGGTGCCTCGCAGCGTGCCGCGCACATCACGCCCACCGTCGTCGCGCTGCGGTCGATGGCGCGCGACGTCGTCGCCGCCGAGATGAGCCGGCTGGAAGGCCGACTCCCCGGTCTCGACGAGCGTGAGCGCACGGAGATCACCCGGACCGTCCGCCGCGTCGTGGACAAGCTGCTCCACGCGCCGACGGTCCGCGTCAAGGAACTTGCCCAGGAGCCGGGCGGCGCCGACTACGCCGTCGCGCTCCGGGAGCTGTTCGACCTCGACCCGCAGGCGGTGGCCGCCGTCAGCAACCCCGAACAGGAGCGGTCGTCATGAGGCCCCTGAGGCTTGGAACCCGGCGCAGCAGGCTCGCCATGGCGCAGTCCGGGCAGGTCGCCGAGCAGGTGCGCGAGCGCACCGGGCGTCCCGTGGAGCTGGTGGAGATCACCACGTACGGCGACGTCTCGCGCGAGCACCTGACCCAGATCGGCGGGACCGGCGTCTTCGTGTCCGCCCTGCGCGACGCGCTGCTCGCCGGTGAGATCGACCTCGCCGTCCACTCGCTGAAGGACCTTCCCACCACGCAGCCCGACGAGCTCGCGCTCGCGGCCGTGCCGGTGCGGGAGGACCCCAGGGACGCGCTGATCGCCCGGGACGACCTGACCTTCGAGCGGCTCGCCGCCCTCGGGGGCGTGCGGGTCGGCACCGGCTCGCCCCGTCGCATGGCCCAGCTGAACGCCTGGGCGCGTGCGCTGGGTTGCGAGATCACAACGGTCCCCATCCGGGGGAATGTCGACACCCGGATCGGGTACGTCCGCGACGGTGAGCTCGACGCGGTCGTGCTCGCCACCGCCGGACTGCGACGGATCGGACGGGAGTCGGAGATCACCGAGGTCCTGCCCTCGGACGCCGTCCTGCCCGCCCCCGGCCAGGGGGCACTGGCGATCGAGTGCGCCGCGTCCGACGCGGACCTCACCGCCCTGCTCGCCGGACTCGACGATCCGCACACGCGGATCGCCGTGACTGCTGAGCGAACTCTGCTCGCCGCACTGGAAGCAGGCTGCAGCGCACCCGTCGCCGCGCTCGCCGACCTCCGGGACGAGGGGCAGAAGGCCACCGTCATGCGCCTGCGAGGCGCCGTCGGCAGGATCGACGGCTCTTCGCTGGTGCAGCTGTCCACCACCGGCTCCGTGGCCGCGTCCGTCGAGGAGGCCCTGTCCCACGCGCGAGCGATGGGCCGGGCACTCGCCGACGAGATGCTCGCCAAGGGTGCTGCCGGTCTGATGGGGGAGCGAGCGCTTTGAGCCCCACCACCGCACGCGTGCATGCCCAGCCGAAGCCGTCCGGCGTGACCTCCCACGGGCACGTCACCTTCCTCGGAGCCGGACCCGGAGACCCGGGGCTGCTCACGCTGCGCGCCGTCGAAGCACTGGCGCAGGCCGATGTCCTGATCGCCGACCCGCCGGTCTACGAGGTGGTGCGCGCGCACATCAGGGCGGGAGCGGACACACCACTTCAGCCGGTCGAGGACGAGCCGGCCTCCGGCCCGGAGCGGGCTGACGATGGAGCAGATCTTGTCATGCGGGCCGCACGCGGCGGCAAGCGGGTCGTCCGTGCCGTGGCGGGCGACCCGGGCCTCGACTCGGACGCCGCCGGCGAGATGCTGGCCTGCGCCCGCGAGGGCATCACCTTCGAGGTGGTCCCCGGCGTGGCCGAGGCGACGGGCGTGGCCGCCTACGCCGGTGTCCCGCTGCGCGACGCGGCAGGCGCGGACGTGCGGTTCGTCGACGCCCGCACCGCCGACGGCCGCTGCTGGACGGAGATAGGCGCCAGCGACGCGACGCTCGTCGTCTCCACGACCCTCCAGTCGGTGGGCGCGGACGCGGCGAAGCTGGTCTCCTCGGGCCGCAAGCCGGACACCCCGCTCTCGGTGACGGTGGGCGGCACGACCACGCAGCAGCGGACGTGGTCCGCGACGCTCGGCACCATCGAGCGGACGCTGAAGTCGGCGAAGGTGCTGCCCTCGGCGGACGGCGGACGCACGGTGATAGCCGTCGTGGGCGAGCGGTCGGCCCCGGCCCACCGGGACGAGCTGGCGTGGTTCGAGTCCAAGCCGCTGTTCGGCTGGCGGGTCCTGGTGCCGCGCACCAAGGAGCAGGCGGCGTCCCTCTCGGAGCAGCTGCGTTCCTACGGCGCGGTGCCCAGCGAGGTACCGACCATCGCGGTCGAGCCGCCGCGGACGCCGCAGCAGATGGACCGCGCCGTGAAGGGCCTGGTCACGGGCCGTTACGAGTGGGTCGCGTTCACCTCCGTCAACGCGGTGAAGGCGGTGCGGGAGAAGTTCGAGGAGTACGGGCTCGACGCCCGCGCGTTCGCCGGTATCAAGGTGGCGGCGGTCGGCGAGCAGACCGCCGGCGCGTTGATCGACTTCGGGGTCCGTCCCGACCTGCTGCCCAGCGGGGAGCAGTCGGCGGCGGGGCTGCTGGAGGACTGGCCGCCCTACGACCCGGTCTTCGACCCGATCGACCGCGTCTTCCTGCCGCGGGCCGACATCGCCACGGAGACGCTGGTGGCCGGGTTGATCGACATGGGCTGGGAGGTCGACGACGTCACCGCCTACCGGACGGTGCGTGCCTCGCCCCCGCCCGCGCCGACCCGTGAGGCGATCAAGGGCGGCGGGTTCGACGCGGTGCTGTTCACCTCGTCCTCGACGGTGCGGAACCTGGTCGGGATCGCCGGCAAGCCGCACAACGTGACCGTGATCGCCTGTATCGGGCCGGCGACGGCCAAGACGGCGAAGGAGCACGGGCTGCGGGTGGACGTCATGGCCCCCGAGCCGTCGGTGGCCCGGCTGGCCGAGGCGCTCGCCGAGTTCGGCGCCGGTCGACGGACGGCGGCGCTGGCCGCCGGCGAGGTGCTGAAGCGGCCGAGTGAGAAGCGTCCGCAGCGCAGGCGGCCCCGCTCGGTCTGACCGGGGCGCGCACGGCCCGGCGCGGGCGTCGGCCCGCCCGGGAGG
>NZ_JAAVJB010000155.1 GCF_012034385.1 Streptomyces spiramenti | reverse complement strand
CGTCGGACCCCTCCGGACGCAGCGCCTCGTCGAGCTGGCGGCTCAGTTCCTTGATCCGGTCCTGTGCCTCACCGAAGCCGGCCCAGTCACCCCCCGCGGGATGCCCCCAGGACGTGGCCGGCTCCTGCGAGCGCTCGGCCGACGCCGCCGTCGGTGAACCAGGACCACGGCCGAGCCGTCCCGTCCGCCCGGCCTCCGGCGCCCGGCTTCGGCCAGCGAGCAGAGGCGCGCAGCCGTGCGGCCCGGCCCCGCGGCGCCGTGCGGGAGCGTCGGTTGTGTCCGCGACGCCCCCCTGTGGGCGTCGCCCCGCCCCGCCCCGCCCCGGGCTGGGGCGACGGGGGCAGCGCTGCGGTCAGGCGGTGAGGAGGGCGTCCAGCTGGCTCGGGGCCAGCGCGTGCTCGATCACCATGAAGGCGGCGCCCTGGATGCCGGCGTGGCCGTCCGGCCCTGCCTGCACGATCCGCAGGTGCTCGGTGGCCAGGGGGAGGGACCGCTGGTAGACGACCTCGCGGACCCCGGCGATCAGGTGCTCGCCCGCCTGTGCGAGGGCGCCGCCGATCACGACGACCGAGGGGTTGATCAGGCTGACCGCGGTGGCCAGCACCTCCCCGATGTCACGGCCGGCCTGGCGCACGAGGCGCAGCGTGGGAACCGAACCGCTGCGGGCGAGCGCCACCACCTCGGCGCTGCCGCGCGCGGAGATCCCCTGATCGGTCAGACGGGAGGCGACGGCGGCGCCGCTCGCCACCGACTCCAGGCACCCGACGTTGCCGCAGCGGCACATGACGTCCGCGACGTCCGCGTCGTGGGGGAGCCGGACGTGGCCCATGTCGCCGGCGACGCCCTGGGCGCCCCGGTGGAGCCGTCCGTCGATGACGAGCCCGCTGCCGATACCGGTGGCCACCTTGACGAGAATGAACTGCGACTCGTCCGGCCAGTTGGTCCGGTGTTCGCCGAGCGCCATGATGTTGACGTCGTTGTCGACAAGTGTTACCGCATCGATGCGGGAGCGGACGAACCCGGGGACGTCGAAGCCGTCCCACCCCGGCATGATCGGTGGATTGGTGGGGCGCCCGGAGGAGAACTCGACCGGCCCCGGGAGGCCGATGCCGATGCCGAGCAGCTCGCCGGCGGACCGTCCGAGGGTGCCCAGCAGCTCCAGCCCGCGGTCCTGGAGGTGGCCCAGGACGACCTCCGGTCCGCGGTCGATGTCGATCGCCTCGTCGTCCTCGATCAGCACCTGACCAGCGAGGTCGGTCACGGCGAGCTTGATGTGCGTGGCGCCGACGTCGGCGACCAGCACGACCCGCGCCTCGGGGTTGAAGGCGAACAGCGACGGTGGGCGTCCTCCGGTGGAGCGCCCCTTCTCCGCGTGGCGCAGCAGCCCCGAGTTCATGAGCAGGTCGACCCGTTCGGCGATCGTGGAGCGCGCGAGCCCGGTCTCGGCGGAGAGCTCCGCCCGTGTGCGGGGGCGGCCGTCCCGGACGAGGTCCAGCAGTGCGGCTGTTCCGACCGTGGCGTTGACCGCGGTGAGCGGCAGCGGTCCACTGGCGGAGGTGGCGGTCATGACGTGCCTTTCCATCCGATGCCGCAGTCACGAAGGTGGGGGCGTTCACGGTACAACGCCGTGCCCTTTCCTCCTGCCGGAGCATACCTTCTGACAGGTAACGTTGAACTTTCTATTGACCACCGGCAAAAGTGCCTCTACGTTCATCCGCCATGGGAGCCGCACACCAGGCGCCGGACGAGTCCGCGGGCGCCAGTGACCGTCAGCCACTGCTGGAGATGCACGACATCGTCAAGCACTTCCCCGGCGTCAAGGCGCTGGACGGCATCGACCTGGACGTCAGGGCCGGAGAGGTCCACTGCCTCCTCGGGCAGAACGGGGCCGGCAAGTCCACCCTGATCAAGGTCCTCGCCGGTGCCCACCAGCCGAACGCCGGCCGCATCATCTGGCGGGGCGAGGAGGTACGGCTGCCGAACCCGCAGGCAGCCATCAAGCTGGGCATCGCCACCATCTACCAGGAACTGGACCTCGTCGACGGCCTCACCGTCGCCGAGAACATCCACCTGGGGCACGAGCGCCGCAACCGCTGGGGGTTCAACGCCGCGAGGGAGTCCAACGCCGCCGCGGCGGAGCTCCTCGGCCGTCTCGGCCACCCCGAGGTCTCACCGACCACCGAGGTCGGACGGATGTCCGCCGCCGGCAAGCAGATCGTCTCCATGGCACGGGCGCTCTCGCACGACGCCAAGCTGATCGTGATGGACGAGCCCTCCGCCGTCCTGGACCAGGAGGAGGTCGGCCGACTGTTCAGGGTCGTCCGCGACCTCTCCGCCCAGGGCGTCGCGATCGTCTACATCTCGCACCGCCTGGAGGAGATCCGAGAGATCGGCAACCGCGTCACGGTCCTCAAGGACGGCCGCACCGTCGCCACCGGTCTGGAGGCCAAGGACACCCCCACCAAGGAGGTGATCCGGCTGATGACGGGCCGCTCCATCGACTACGTCTTCCCCGACCGCGGCGCGGGTGCCCCCGAGGGCGACCCGGTGCTGGAGGTCGAGGGGCTGGGCCGGACCGGCGAGTTCACGGGTGTGGACTTCACCGTGCGTCCCGGCGAGATCGTCGGCCTGGCGGGCATGGTCGGCTCCGGACGCTCCGAGATCCTGGAGACCATCTACGGCGCGCGCAAGCCCACCGCCGGCAGCGTCAAGGTCGCCGGCAAGCGGCTGCGGCCCGGCCGGGTCGGGTCGGCGATGGCCGCCGGGATCGGGTTCGCCCCGGAGGAGCGCAAGAGCCAGGCCCTGGTGCTGCGCGATCCGATCTACCGCAACGTCACGATGGCGAGCCTGCCGCGGTTCTCCCGGCGCGGGTTCATGCACAACGCCGAGGAGCGCCGCGCAGCCGCGGAGCACACCGGTGCGCTGGACCTCCGCCCCAATGACGTCGAACGCGCCGCCGGGACCCTCTCCGGCGGCAACCAGCAGAAGGTCGTCCTCGCGCGGTGGCTGCTGCGCGAGTGCAAGGTCCTGCTGTTGGACGAGCCCAGCCGAGGGGTGGACGTCGGTGCTCGCACCGAGATCTACGCCCTGGTCCGGTCGCTGGCCGCGAGCGGCATCGCCGTCGTCGTGGTGTCCAGCGAGATCGAGGAGGTCATCGGCCTCTCCGACCGGGTGCTGGTGATTTCCGACGGGAGCCTGGTGCACGACTGCCCGGCCGACGAGATCGATGAGCACCAGGTGCTCGACATGGTGATGGAAGGTGAGGTGGCGTGAGCCTCCAAGCGAGTGCCGTGGAGTCCGGCGGTCAGCCGGGCCCCGGCGAGGACGTGCCGGAGAAGAAGGGGGCGTCCGGCGGCGGTTTCCGCACCCGGGCGACCGACCTGCTCTCCGGCTCCGCCGGCCGCAACCTGGGCCTGGTCATCGCGCTGCTGCTGCTGTGCCTGATCGGTCTCATCACGGCCGGCGACCGGTTCGCCAACGTGGACAACATGATGACGGTGCTGCGCCTGGCATCGGTCATCGGCGTGGTCTCCGTCGGGATGACCTTCGTCATCACCGGCGGCGGCATCGACCTCTCGGTCGGCGCGATCGTCGCGCTCGCCTCGGTGTGGGCGACCACGCTGGCGACGCAGACGATGGCAAGCGATGTCCACTGGATCCTCATGGTCTCCACCGCGCTGGCGGTGGGAGCGGGATGCGGCCTGGTCAACGGGTTGCTCATCGCCTACGGGCGTATGGCGGCCTTCATCGTCACCCTGGCGATGCTGGCCGCGGCGCGTGGTCTGGCCGAGCTGATCGCCGACAAGAAGACGCAGGTCGTCACGGTCGGGCCGTTCCTGGACTTCTTCCGGGGCTCGCTCCTCGGCATCCCGCGGCTGGTGATCATCTTCGCGCTCGTCGCCGTCGCCGGGTGGGTCCTGCTGAACCGCACCGCCTACGGACGGCGCACGCTGGCCGTCGGTGGCAATCCGGAGGCGGCCCGCCTCGCCGGGATCAACGTCAAGCGCCACCAGACCTCGCTGTACGTGCTGCTGGGCGTGGCCTGCGGGATCGCGGCGGTCATGCTGATGGCCCGCACCACCGCCGGTACCTCCACCCACGGCACCCTCTACGAGCTGGACGCCATCGCCGCGGTCGTCATCGGCGGCACCCTGCTCAGCGGTGGCCGCGGCACCATCGTCGGCACCGTCTTCGGGGTGCTGATCTTCACCACGCTGACCAACGTCTTCACCCTGAACAACCTGGACACCTCCACCCAGGCGGTGGCCAAGGGCGCGATCATCGTCATCGCCGTGCTGCTCCAGCAGCGAGTGGCGGCGCGATCCACGCCCGGCTGACCGGGCGCGCGGGACGCCGCCCCTCCCGGCGGCTCCGCCCCGCGCGCCTCACCCCGCCGCGCCCCGCACGGCACCCGGGCCCCGCCAGGGCCCGCACCAGGCACCGCCCCACCCGGGAAGCCCCTCCCGGGGACCGCGCCGCAGCTGCGACGACTCGGCGCACCCAGGCCGCACTCGTGTTCCCGAAAGGCAGGACCGTCATGTCCGCTACCGCCAGATCCCGTCGTACCCGGACGCTGACCCGCATCGGCGCCCTGACCGCAGTGGCCGCGCTCGCCGTCGGCTGCACCTCCAACACCCCGGCGGAGGAGAGCAACGGTGGTGGCGACGACGGCGGGACCACCGCCGTCAGCGCGAACGACGACCCGGGCGAGACCGTCACCATCGGCTTCTCCGGCCCCGAGGCCGACCACGGCTGGCTGGCGGCGATCAACTCCGCCGCCCGCGAGGAGGCCGACAAGTACGAGGACATCGAGTTCGACATCGCCGAGGGCACCAACGACCCCTCGGCGCAGATCGCCCACATCGAGTCCTTCATCAGCAAGGGCGTCGACGCGATCGTCCTGCTGCCCACCGACGGCGCCGCGCTGACCGAGGCCGCTACCGAGGCGATGCAGGCCGGTATCCCGGTGGTCAACGTCGACCGCGAGTTCTCCAACGAGTTCGCCGCCCGCGTCACCATCCTCGGCGACAACTACGGCATGGGTGTCTCCGCCGGTACCTACGCCTGCCAGCTGGTGGAGGAGAACGACCTCGGCGACGCCGTGATCGCCGAGATCGCCGGCATCGACTCGCTGCCGCTGACCCAGGACCGCTCCCAGGGCTTCGAGGACGCGCTCGCCGAGTGCGGCCAGGACGTGGACCGCCGGGTCGCCGCCGAGTTCACCGTGGAGTCCGGCGAGTCCGCCGCCTCCAACCTGCTCCAGGCCGCGAACGAGATCGACATCATCTGGAACCACGACGACGACCAGGGCGTCGGCGTCAAGGCGGCGTTCGAGAACGCCGACCGGGACGAGTTCTTCTTCATCGGAGGCGCCGGATCCGCCAACGCCATGCGGTGGATCGAGGCGGGCGAGATGGAGGCGACCGTCCTCTACCCGCCGACCCAGGCCGCCGACGGGATCCGCCTGGCACGACTGCTGGCGCAGGACAAGGGCCTCTCCGACCTGGTCCAGGTCGAGGTGCCCCGGCGCATCGTGCTCAACGCGCCCGTCGTGACCGCGGACAACGTCGAGCAGTACATGCCCCTGGGCTTCGAGTCCTGACCAACGGGTCGGCGGTAGCGACCAGCGGCCCCACGGGCCACACACGGCGGAAGAGGGAGACAGGATGAGTGGCGCCGAGCGGCGGTCCATCGGTATCGGGATGGTGGGCTACGCCTTCATGGGCATGGCCCATTCCCAGGGCTGGCGCAATGCCAGGAGCTTCTTCGACCCGGCGCTGACGCCCCGGCTGGTCGCCCTCGGCGGCCGGAACCGGGCCGCGGCGCAGGAGTTGGCCAGACGGTTCGACTGGGGAGCGGTCGAGACCGACTGGCGGGAGCTGGTGGCACGGGACGACGTCGAGCTGGTGGACATCTGCACCCCGGGCGACACCCATGCCGAGATCGCCGTCGCGGCGCTGCAGGCCGGCAAGCACGTCCTGTGCGAGAAGCCGCTGGCCAACACCGTCGCCGAGGCCGAGGCCATGGCGACGGCCGCCGAGACCGCCCGTGCGGCCGGCGTCCGCTCCATGGTCGGCTTCACCTACCGGCGGGTGCCGGCGGTGGCGCTCGCCCGGAAGCTGGTTGCCGAGGGCCGCATCGGCCAGGTCCGCCAGGTCCGAGCCGAGTACCTCCAGGACTGGCTCAGCGACGCGGAGGCGCCGATGTCCTGGCGTCTGGAGAAGGACCGAGCCGGCTCCGGGGCGCTCGGGGACATCGGTGCCCACGCCGTCGACCTCACCCAGTTCATCACCGGGCTGGCCGTCACCGGCGTCAGCGGGCTCACCGACACCTTCGTCGCCGAGCGCCCACTGGCGGACGGCTCCGGTACGGGCCGGGTGACGGTGGACGACTCCGCCGTCTTCCTCGCCCGCCTCACCGGTGGCGCCCCCGCCACCTTCACCGCCACCCGGTTCGCCACCGGCCGCAAGAACGCGCTCCGGATCGAGATCTCCGGCAGCGAGGGGGCGCTCGCCTTCGACCTGGAGGACATGAACGCCCTCCACCTCTACGAGGACGCGACGCCCTCCCGCACCCGCGGCTTCACGCGCGTCCTGGTGACCGAACCCGAGCACCCCTACGTGTCCGCCTGGTGGCCGCCGGGGCACCTGCTCGGCTACGAGCACGGCTTCTCCCACCAGGCAGCCGACCTGCTGACCGCGATCGACACCGGCCAGGACCCGGCGCCGTCCTTCGCCGACGGGCTCGCGGTCCAGCGCGTGCTCGCCGCCGTGGAGGCCAGTGCCGCGGCGGACAGCGCCTGGACCACCGTCGACACCACCCCGGTCGCCCCGGCCGGGGAGTCCGTCCAGAACCGAGAGCCGGAGGCAGCGCGATGAGCCGACCGATCACCCTGTTCACCGGCCAGTGGGCCGACCTCCCCTTCACCGAGGTGGCCCGACTGGCGTCGGAGTGGGGCTACGACGGGCTGGAGATCGCCTGTTGGGGCGACCACCTCGACGTCCGCCGCGCCGCGGAGGACGACGCCTACCTGAAGTCCCGCCGCGACATCCTGGAGCAGCACAACCTCGGGGTGTGGGCGATCTCCAACCACCTCACCGGGCAGGCCGTCTGCGACAACCCCATCGACCACCGGCACCGCGCGATGCTGTCCGACCGGGTGTGGGGGGACGGCGACGGGGAGGGCGTCCGCCGCCGCGCGGCCGAGGAGCTCCAGTACACCGCGCGCGCCGCCAAGCGGCTGGGCGTGGACACGGTCGTGGGTTTCACGGGCTCCTCGATCTGGCAGTACGTCGCCATGTTCCCGCCGGTCGGCCAGGAGTACATCGACGCCGGCTACCAGGACTTCGCCGACCGCTGGAACCCGATCCTCGACGTGTTCGACGAGGAGGGCGTGCGGTTCGCCCACGAGGTCCACCCCTCGGAGATCGCCTACGACCACTGGACCACGGTCCGCACGCTGGAGGCCATCGGCCACCGCGAGGCGTTCGGGCTCAACTGGGACCCCAGCCACATGGTCTGGCAGGACATCGACCCCGTCGGCTTCCTGCTGGACTTCGCCGACCGGATCTACCACGTGGACTGCAAGGACGCCCGCCGCCAGACCGGCAACGGGCGCAACGGGCGCATGGGTTCCCACCTCGCGTGGGGCAACCCCCGCCGCGGCTGGGACTTCGTCTCCACCGGCCGGGGCGACGTGCCCTGGGAGCGGTCCTTCCGCGCGCTGGAGACGATCGGCTACCGCGGCCCGATCTCCATCGAGTGGGAGGACGCCGGAATGGACCGGCTGCACGGCGCGCCGGAGGCGCTGGCGTACGTCCGCAGCCAGCTCTTCGAACCATCCAAGTCGTCGTTCGACGCGGCGTTCAGCTCCCCGCGCGACGGCGAGGCCGGCTGAGGGCACCCCCGACGTGCCGGGGCGGAGCAGCGGACCGCCCCGGCACCCCGACACCGCGTCGCGGCACACCCCGCCGCCCCTCCGGCCGCACCCGGCCGGCGCGACTCCGCAGCACCCGTGGCCACCGCACCGCACGGCAGGACAGCCGCCGGACGTGGCCCCCCGAACCGCACCACTCATGCGCGCCGGGCGGCGGTCTTCCTCTTCCCCCCCCACCGGTGGACCGCCGCCCAGGGCCGCGCCCCGCCGCCCGCTCGGGCAGGCCCCTTGACACCCCCACGGGAGCACCCGCTCCACCCCCCACACGGATCACCCAGTACCAGCCGCACCTCTCCCACGTCACACGCGTCAACCTCGTGTCCCCGCCCCGGGGACGGCCCCCCACCCGGCCGCGGCCGAGCCGCAGCGGTCGGGAGAAGAAGGAGTCGCCATGTGTTACGGATTCGACGGTGAGCGTCCCCTGGAACGCTCGCTCGCCCAGCGCGGGTCCTCCCGCCGCAACGTGCTGCGCGGCACGCTGGCCACGGCCGCCGCCGGCGCGGTCGCCGCCACCGGCCTGGCAGCGGCGGCGCCCGCAGCCGCGGCGCCCGTCGCCGCCCCTGCCCAGGGCCGGAAGCCCTCCGGCCGCCCGCTGGTCCCGCCCGGCCAGATATCCATCCAGCTGTGGACGGTCCGCGACGACCTCAACGGCGAGCGCGGCTTCGACGCCACGCTCCGCGAGATCGCGAAGACCGGCTACCCGCGGGTCGAGCAGGCCGGCGGCTTCTTCGGCCGCTCCGCCAAGGAGCTCCGCCGCTTCTACGACCGCCTCGGCATCAAGGCGACCTCCAGCCACGAGGGCGTCAGCGAGACCAACACCGCGCTGGACACCAAGATCGCCAACGCCAAGGCGCTCGGCCAGTCCTACATCAACGTGCCCTACCTCGCCTCCGAGAGCGCCGACGACTGGAAGCGCTGGGCGGACCGGATGAACGAGGAGGCCGCCCGTGCCAAGCGGGCGGGGATCAAGTACGGCTACCACAACCACGCGCACGAGTTCACGGTCGACCTCGGCCGTGGCCGGACCCCGTGGTCGATCCTGACCGAGCGTCTCGACCGCCGCCTGGTCCACCTGGAGATCGACCTCTACTGGGCGGTGCGCGGCGGCATCGAGAGCGGCGACGGGGTGAAGGACCCCGAGGGCTTCGCGCTGGAGGTCATCCGCCGCGCGCCGCAGAAGACGCTCCAGTACCACGTGAAGGACCGCAACCCCGAGACCGGCGGCTTCGCCGACGTCGGCACCGGCCACATCGACTTCCCGCGGATCTTCCGGGCCCACTCCGTCAAGGAGTACATCGTCGAGAACGACAGCCCCGACGTGACCCCGCTGCAGACGGCGCGGGTCGGCTACCGGTACCTCCGCAGCTCCAAGTGCCGCTGACCGGCACCGAGGACCCCCACCGGGGGGCCGGAGGGGTCCCCGCGGGCCCCTCCGGCCGAACCCCCGCCTCGCCGTCCGCATCCGGCGGAACGGCCCACCGAACCACCCTGCACGACCTCCAGGAGAGGGAACGCCCGTGATACGCAGATCCGGCCTCGTCGCCGCGGTCACCGTCCTGGCCGCCTCCATGCTCGCCCTTCCGGCCACCGCCCACCCCGGCCACGGGGACCCCGAACCGCCGCCCGCGGACTCGGAGTTCCAGAAGGTCGTCCTCAACGACATGCCGGGCGAGCCGATCGACCTCGCCGTCCTGCCCGACAAGCGCGTGCTGCACACCACGCGCGACGGACAGGTGTGGCTGAACGACCCCAAGAGCGGGCTGAACACGCTCGCCGGCGAGCTCGACGTCTACACCAACGACGAGGAGGGGCTCCAGTCGGTCGCCGTCGACCCGAAGTTCGACGGCAAGAAGAACCGCTGGGTCTACCTCTACTACGCCCCGCCGATGGAGACCCCCGTCGACGACCCCGCCACCCCGGACGTCAACGAGGGCGAGGCGCCCTGGACCGGCGACCCGGAGGACTTCGAGCCGTTCAAGGGCGTCAACCGCCTCTCCCGCTTCGAGCTCAAGGGCGGCAAGATCGACCTGGGCACCGAGCAGGAGATCATCGACGTCGAGCAGGACCGGGGCATCTGCTGCCACGTCGGCGGCGACATCGTCTTCGACGCCAAGGGCAACCTCTACCTGTCGACCGGCGACGACACCAACCCGTTCGAGTCCGACGGCTACACCCCGATCGACGAACGCCCCGACTCCAACCCGGCGTTCGACGCGCAGCGCGCCTCGGCCAACACCAACGACCTGCGGGGCAAGGTGCTGCGGATCACGGTGGAGAAGGACGGCTCCTACTCCATCCCCAAGGGCAACCTCTTCAAGGCGGGGACACCCGACACCCGTCCCGAGATCTACCTGATGGGGCTGCGGAACCCGTTCCGCATCGAGCTCAACCAGAAGACCGGTGAGCTGTACGTCGCCGACTACTCGCCCGACGCCAAGGACTCCGACCCCGCGCGCGGTCCCTTCGGCCAGGGCAAGTGGTTCGCCGCCAAGAAGCCCGGCAACCACGGCTGGCCCTACTGCATCACCCCGGACCAGCCCTACATCGACTACGACTTCGCCACCGGCGAGTCCGGCGAGGCGTTCGACTGCGCCAAGCCCGTCAACGACTCCCCCCGCAACACCGGCCTGACCGAACTGCCGCCGGTGGAGCAGCCGGACGTCTACTACGGCAACGAGATCTCGGAGAACTTCCCCGACCTCGGCACCGGTGGCGTCGGCCCGATGGCCGGCCCCGCGTACGAGTACGACAAGAAGGCCACCAAGGGCCGCCACCCGGTCGCCTGGCCGAAGCAGTACGACGGCACCCCGCTGTTCTACGAGTGGACCCGCGACTACATCAAGGGCTTCCACGTCCAGAAGAACGGCGAGGTCGCGATCGAGGACATCGTCCCCGGCATCGACCTCAGCTCGGTCATCGACATGGAGTTCGGTCCCGACGGCGCCCTCTACATCCTCGAGTACGGCAAGGGCTACTTCTCCGAGAACGAGGAGGCCCGCCTCGCCCGCATCGACTACATCGGCAAGAAGGGCAACCACGCCCCGGTGCCGCAGGTCAGCGCCGACGTCACCGACGGCCAGGCGCCGCTGACGGTCGCCTTCTCCAGCGAGGGCACCACCGACCCCGACGGCGACAAGCTCACGTACGCCTGGGACTTCGAGTCGGACGGGAAGATCGACTCCCGCAAGCAGAACCCGACGCACACCTTCAAGGAGAACGGCGTCTACCGCGCCAACCTCACCGTCACCGACGTCGGGGGCAAGCACCGCGGCAAGACGGCCTCCGCCGAGGTCCGGATCGTCGTCGGCAACGAGGCGCCCGTGGTCGAGTTCGTCACCCCGCAGACCGGTGACGAGTTCTCCTTCGGCCAGTTGGTGAACTTCGAGGTGCAGGTCACCGACGACCAGCCGGTCGACTGCAACCGCGTCACCGTGACCTACATCCTGGGCCACGACGACCACGGCCACCCCATGACCAGCGCGGCGGGCTGCACCGGCTCCATCCGCACCTCGCTGGCCGGTGGCCACGACCCCGAACGGGACAACCTGCGCGGCGTGTTCGTCGCCTCCTACACCGACCCCGGTGAGGACGGCCTCCCGCCGCTGACCGGCACCGCCGAGGTGGTCCTCAACCCGGTCGGCTGAGCCGACCCGCAACCCAGAGCAACACCGTCACAGGACGGGCGCCCGGCCGACACGACGGCCACGGCACCCACCCCCTGTGAGGCGGTGACGGAGTACCGGTGACGCCGGGCGGTGAACACACCGCCCGGCGTCAGCCTTTGGGCAACAGTTCGGAACCTCGCCGCGTCCGGGGCTCATGGGATGCGTGAGACCGGGAAGCGATACTGCGAGCAAGGTTGGTCAACTCTGTCGGGCATCCGGGTTTTGACGGTTTGAATATCGGGAAGTCGACAAACCTACAAGTTACTTCTCGCGTCGCACAAACCAACGTGCACGCGGCATTCAGGTGGTGCGACGATGGACCTTATGGGGGACGTGACGAGGTTCGACAGCGGGGCTGCCTCGGCCGCGCGGGAGGGGGCACGACTGCTGCGACGCGGCGATCTCGAAGGAGCCGAGGCGCCACTGCGCGCCGGTGCGGCGGAGGGCGACCGCTCCGCCGCCAACAACCTCGGACTCCTCCTCCACCAGACCGGACGCACCGAGGAAGCCCTCACCTGGTGGCGTTCGGCCGCCGTCGCCGGCTCCGCCCCGGCCGCCCACGCCCTGGGCCGGGTCCAGCGCGACCGCGGCGACGAGGTCGCCGCCGAGTACTGGCTGCGCCAGGCCGCCGACGCCGGCCACGACTCCGCCGCCTACGCCCTCGCTGACCTGCTCGACCACCGCGGCGAGGACGAGGCCACCGGCTGGTACCGGGCCGCCGCCGAACGCGGCCACCGCGAGGCCGCCTACCGCTACGCCTCCCGCGCCGACGAGCCCGAGACCTGGTACCGGTTCGCCGCCGCCCGCGGCCACCGCCGCGCCGCGCTGCGGCTCGGCGCCCTCCTGGAGGAGCAGGGGCGCGCGGCCGAGGCCGGCCGCTGGTACCTCGACGCCGCCGAGTCGGGGGAGCCCCGC
>NZ_JAAVJB010000154.1 GCF_012034385.1 Streptomyces spiramenti | reverse complement strand
GGGTGCACGGGGCGGCCCCGTGCACCCGGCCCGGCGGCCCCGTGACCGTTGCGCGGTCGCCCCCCGAGGGGCGGAGACACGGACGGGCCCCGACGGCACCTCTCGGTGCCGTCGGGGGCCGTGTCCGTTCCTGGTCCGGGGTCAGGCGGCCCCGTGCACCACGTCCCGCTTCTGCGCGAAGTGGCAGGCACTCGCGTGACGCGAGTTCTCCCGCACC
Organism: Streptomyces spiramenti; assembly: GCF_012034385.1. Classification (GTDB taxonomy): domain Bacteria; phylum Actinomycetota; class Actinomycetes; order Streptomycetales; family Streptomycetaceae; genus Streptomyces; species Streptomyces spiramenti. The sequence continues at coordinate 12,348 of NZ_JAAVJB010000154.1, read as the reverse complement.
TGCAGCAGCGGAGTCTCCTCGGCGCAGACGTCCTCCGCCTTCCAGCAGCGGGTACGGAACCGGCAGCCCGAGGGCGGGTTGGCCGGCGAAGGCACGTCACCCTCCAGCACGATCTCGTCCCGCATGCCGCGGAGCTTGGGGTCGGGCACCGGCACCGCGGACAGCAGCGCCTGCGTGTACGGGTGGGTCGGCGCCTCGTAGATCTCCTCGGCGTTGCCGTACTCCACGACGCGGCCCAGGTACATGACCCCCAGCTTGTCCGCGATGTGCCGGACGACGGAGAGGTCGTGCGCGATGAACAGGTACGACAGGCCGAGTTCGTCCTGGAGCTTCTCCAGGAGGTTGATGACCTGCGCCTGGATCGACACGTCCAGCGCCGACACCGGCTCGTCGCAGAGCAGCACCTCGGGTTCGAGCGCCAGCGCGCGGGCGATGCCGATGCGCTGCCGCTGTCCGCCGGAGAACTGGTGCGGGTAGCGGTTGATGTGGTCGGGGTTGAGGCCGACGAGCTCCAGGAGTTCCTGCACCCGCTGCCGGCGTCCCTGGCGGGGCACGACGTCGGTGTGGATCTCGAAGGGCTCGCCGATCAGGTCGCCCACCGTCATACGCGGGTTGAGCGAGGTGTACGGGTCCTGAAAGACCATCTGGATGTTGCGGCGCGCGGCCAGCAGGTCGCCGCCCCGCAGCTCCGTGAGGTCCTGCCCCCGCACCTTGATGGTGCCGGAGGTCGGACGCTCCAGCCCGATCAACAGCTTGGCGAGGGTCGACTTGCCGCAGCCGGACTCGCCGACGATGCCGAGGGTCTCACCGCGACGGAGGTCGAGGTTGATGCCGTCCACCGCCTGGACCGCGCCGACCTTGCGGCGCAGCACGATGCCCTGGGTGATGGGGAAGTGCTTGACGAGGTCACGGACCTCCAGCACGTTCTCGCCCTTGTCGAGCACCGGCGCGGTGGTGGGCTCGGCCGCACGGGGCGCCTCGGTCACCTTCGCGGTGGCGGCCGGCTTGCCGGCGTCGCCCCCGGTGGTGGCCTTCTCGTCCGTGGCGTCGACCTTCGCGTCCGAGGTGGCCTTCGTGCCCGACGCGTCCGTCTTCGGGGCGTCGGGGCCCTCGGCCCGGCCGGCGTCGTCCGATGCGACCGCCGCGTCGACGGACGGGTTCTCCTCGCGCGGCGTGTCCTTCGCCGACTTCTTGCTCATGCGGAGTGCACCTCGTCCCAGTAGTGGCAGCGGCTGATCCGGTCGGCGGCCACGTCGAACGCCGGGGGCGCCTCTTCATGGCACTTCTCACGCGCCATGTAGCAGCGCGGGGCGAACGAGCACCCGGGCGGCATCGCGGTGAGCGTGGGCGGCAGCCCCTTGATGACGCTGAGTTCCTGACCCCGCAGGTCGACGCGCGGGATCGACTCCAGCAGCGCCTTCGTGTAGGGGTGGGCAGGGGACTCGTAGATCTCCGACACCGGGGCCTGCTCGACGACGCGTCCGGCGTACATCACGGAGATGTCGTCGGCGACGTCGGCGACCACGCCCATGTCGTGCGTGATCAGCAGCAGGCCCATGGAGCGCTCCGCCTGGAGTTCGGCGAGGAGCTTCATGATCTGTGCCTGGACCGTCACGTCGAGCGCCGTGGTGGGCTCGTCGGCGATCAGGATCTCGGGGTCCAGCGCCAGCGCCATGGCGATCATCACGCGCTGCCGCATGCCGCCGGAGAACTGGTGCGGGTAGTCGTCCACGCGCTGCGCGGCACCCGGGATCCGGACCAGGTCGAGCAGCTCGACCGCCTTCTTCCGGGCGTCCTTGCGGGACATGCCGCGGTGCACGCGGAACATTTCGCCGAGCTGGAAACCGACCGTGAAGACGGGGTTCAGCGCGGAGAGCGCGTCCTGGAAGATCATCGCGACCGTGGTACCGCGCATCAGCCGCCGCTGTTCGCGGTTGAGCTTCAGCATGTCCACGCCGCGGTGACGCACCGCGCCGCCGGTGACGTACCCGGGCGGGCTGTCCAGGATGCCCATGATGGCCTGGGCGGTGACGCTCTTCCCGGAGCCGGACTCGCCGAGGATCGCTCGGGTGCGTCCGGCCTCCAGGGTGAAGGTCACGCCGTTGACGGCCTTGGCGATGCCGTCGCGCGTGTGGAACTCGACCTGGAGGTTCTCGACCTCCAGCAGCGGCGCCGAGCTGTCCGTCTCGAGGCGGCCGCTCGTCGAGGGCGCCGTCTGCTTCTTCATTCTGCTGACGATCGACATGGGCACCTCAGCGGAGTTTCGGGTCGAGTGCGTCACGCAGGGCGTCGCCCATCAGGATGAACCCGAGGACCGTGGTGACGAGGAACATGCAGGGCACCAGCAGCAGGTGCGGGTAGCCGCTCAGGACGTGCGACTGGCCCTGGACGATCATGACGCCCCAGGAGACGGTCGGAGCCCGCAGGCCGACGCCGAGGAAGGTCAGGGTCGCCTCGAGCGACACGAACAGACCGAGCGCGATCGTCAGGACCACGATGCCGGGCGCCATGGCGTTCGGCAGGATGTGGCGGAAGATGATCCGTCGGTCGGACGCGCCGAGCGACCTGGCCGCGGCGACGTAGTCCATGTTCTTGGTGGTCATCACGGTGCCTCTGATGACACGCGTGAGGGTGATCCACGCCAACGCGATGAGGACGAAGACGATCGCCCACACCGACCGCGACTGCATCAGGGCCAGCAGCACGACCGCGCCGAGCAGGAACGGCAGGCCGGCGACGACGTCCACGAGTCGGGAGATGACCGTGTCGACCAGGCCGCCGTAGAAGCCCGAGAGCACACCGAACAGGGTGCCGATGATCGCGATGCCGATGGTCGCGAAGACCGCCACCTGGATCGAGGGCCCGGCGCCGTAGATGGCCTGCGCGTAGTAGTCGCAACCCAGGTTCGAGAAGCCGAACGGGGCGTCCCAGCTGGGCTTCTGCCGCGCACGCGCGAGGTCGCAGTCGCGGGGGTCCCCGCTGGTCCACAGCGAGGGGAACAGCACCATCGAGATGACCGCGAGCACGATCAGCGACGCGATGATGAAGACCGGGTCCCGGCGCAGGTCACGCCAAGCGTCGGACCACAGGCTGCGGGCCCGCTCCGACGATGCCTTGGGCACCGCGCCGAAGGCCGGGTCCGAGGTCTTTGTGGCGGCGCCGCCACCGGGGGATGACTCACTCATAGCGGATCCTCGGGTCGAGCACGGCGTAGAGCAGGTCCACGAGCAGGTTGACAACGAGATAGATCAGCACGAAGAAGGTGACCAGGGAGACGATCACCGGCGATTCGCCGACCCGGATGGCGTTGATCAACTGGAAGCCCACGCCGGGGATGTTGAAGATGGCCTCGGTCACGACGGCGCCGCTCAGCAGCACACCCACGGAGAGGCCGAGGTCGGTGACGACCGGGATGAGGGAGTTCCGCAGGGCGTGAACGCCGATGACGCGTCGTCGCGGCATTCCCTTGGCCGTCGCCGTGCGCACGTAGTCCGCGTGCAGGTTCTCGATGAGGCTGGTGCGGGTGAGACGTGCCGTGGTGGCCAGACCCAGGGCTCCGAGCACCACTCCGGGTACCAGGAGACTCAGCCATGGCGAGTTGGCCTGGTAACTGATGCTGAACACGGTGCCGAGCCAGTCCGGGGCCCAGGAGGCCTCCCGCAGCGCGTTGGTCACCGGCACGTTGACGGTGGTCTGGATGACCTTGCCGAGGACGAAGACGGGGAAGGCGATGATGACGACGGTGGAGATCTTCACCGCGTAGTCGATGACGCCCTTGTTGCGCAGACCGGCGAAGACGCCGGCGGTGATCCCGATGAGGATCTGCACGATCAGCGCGATGACCGCGAGTCGTGCGGAGAGCGGGAGGCTGTCCACGATGATCTCGGTCACGGGGCGTCCGCGGAAGTTCGTTCCGAGGTCACCCTGCGCGAGGCTGGTCACGCGGTTGACGAACTGCCCGAAGCAGGGGTTGCCCACTTGTTCGAGGCAGGGGTCGTCCAGGTTGTACAGCTTCTGGACGGCCGCCAGCATGGCCTCGGAAGGACGACGGTCGCCGAACATGGCGCGCGCCGGATTTCCGTTGAGCTGGACAGCAAGGGAAGAAAGGTAGTGCAGGAGGAAAAGCGCGCCGGCGAGCGTGGGTATGAATTGCAGCAGCCGACGGATGATATAGCGGCCCATCGGGACTCCTCGGATTACACCGTCTCAGGGAAAGTTCCTGACAGGCGACAGCCGACGGCCGGGTAAGGCCGTCGGCTGCCGCCCGCAGAGGGGGGTTACTTCACCTGAATGTCAGTCCAGGACGGGTTGGTCTCGTAGATGTTGTAGACAACGTTCTCGACGGTGTCGTTGTAGGCGGCGGAGCTGCGACCGTAGAACAGCGGGATGGAGGGAACTTCCTCCATCAGGATCTGCTCGGCCTCGGCGTACAGGTCCTGCGCCTCCTCGAGCGTCGGGGCGGCGTCGCCCTCGCGCACCAGGCGGTCGAAGTCCTCGTTGGTCCAGCCGGTGTCGGCCGAGCTGCCGTTCGAGGTGTAGAGCGGCTTGAGGTAGTACTCCTGCGACGGGTAGCTCATGATCCACGCCGAGCGGTACGGACCCTCCATCTCCTCGTCGTCACGAGCGTTCAGGTGGTCGGGCCACTCCAGCTCGTTGCGGAGCTCGAACTCGATGCCGAGGGTGTTCTGGATCTCGATGCCGACGGCCTCGACCCACTCGTCGTGGCCGGCGCCCGGGTGGAAGTGCAGCTGCAGCTTCTTGTCCGCGGGCCAGTCGACCTCGTCCCACAGCTCATTGGCGCGGTCCGGGTCGTACTCGCAGTACTCGCAGACGCCCTCCTGGTAGCCGGGGATGACCGGAGCGATGAAGCTGTCGGCCGGCTCGAAGGCACCGAGGAGCACGTTGTCGATGATCTTCTGACGGTCGACCGCCATCGACAGGGCCTGGCGGACCTTGGGGTCGGCGAAGGTCTCGTCGTAGAGCGGGTACGCCAGGTTGGTGATCTGCGAGGTGGCCACCTCGATGAACCGGTCACCGAACTGGTTGCGCGCCTCGTCCCGCAGCTCCGGCGGGGTCGTGCGCAGCACGTCCAGGTTGCCGGCCTGCAGGTCGTTGTAGGCCGTCTGGGCGTCGGCGTAGATGTTGAACGTCAGGGTGTCGACGTTCGCGGAGTTCTCGCCGGCGTAGTCCTCCCAGCGCTCCAGCGGGATCTCGACGTCGTGCTCCCAGGGGCCGGCCATCTTGAACGGGCCGTTGCCGATGGGCTCGGTGTTGCACGCGTCGGTGTCGTCCAGGCAGGCCTGGGCCATCGGCATGAACGCGTTGTGGCCGAGCGCGACCTCGAAGGTCGTGAAGGGGCTCTTCAGCGTGACGGTGAAGGTGAGGTCACCGGTCTTCTCCAGGCCGGAGAGCTCGGTGACGTCGGAACCCTCCTCCTGCATCTCGTCGTAGCCCTCGATCACATCGAAGAAGAACGAGCCGCGCTGGGCGTTGTCGCCGTAGGCGCCGTAGTTCCAGGCGCGGATGAACGCGTCGGCGTCCACGGCCTCGCCGTTGTGGAACTCCTGGCCCTCACGGACGGTGATGTCCCAGGTCTGGTTGTCCTCGGTCTCGATGGACTCGGCGACGAGGTGGATCACCTCCCCGCTGTCGATGTCGAAGTCCACGAGGCCGGAGTAGACGGCGGACACCACGGTGCCGCCCTCGGACTCGACGGTGTCCGTGGGGATCAGCGTCTGAGGGCTGTTCAGGTTGGCGCGGACCTCGCCGCCGGTGTACTCGCCCTCGGCGTTGCTACCGCCGTTGCCCCCGTTGTTGCCGCCGTCCCCGTCACCGTCGCTGCTCCCACAGGCCGCAGCGGTGAGGATGACGGCACCCGCGAGCGCGGCTGCGCGGGTGATCGTCCTCGGTCGTCTCATCAAAAAGCTCCTTGGTGATGCGCCGGCGTCGTGTCGGCACTACGAGAGCTAACTCTGATGCCATGCATACCGATTACAGGAACCCCGTGCTGGGCAGAGTTATGGGTTCGAGACAGCTCCGATGCTTCCTGATGACCTCTTAGCGAAGCCATCCGTCCGGAATCCGGAAACTAGTCTCACTGTGCATCGCGAGTCACACTGGGCCCATTCGCCACAGGAGCACCTTGGGTGCTCTCGGGTAACGGGCGACTTGCCCGGTGCGCCCCGGTGCGGCGGGAGGCGGTGCGGTCGTCCCCTGCGTGGATGCCCCTGCGGTGAAATGGGCCGAATGCCCACGAGGGTGGCGCTCCGGGGCCGGCTGGGCCCGTCGCTCGCCGGAGTCGCCCTCCGTGCCGATGCGACCCGACGCGGTCCGGGGGAGGGGCGTCCGCCGCCGGGACGCGCACCGCTCGGCCGCCGCACCGGAGAGCGCGCGGCGTGCCACGGGCCCCGGCCGGCCCCGGCGAACGGATCCGCACGGGGCCGGGACTTCACGCCCCGTGCGGGCTAGTCTCCGATCATGAACCACGTCGCCGTCGGACCGCTCGACCTGACCGCGCGCGTCGACGACGCCCTGGACGTCCAGGCGCGGGCCTTCGGGCTGTCCCTGGAGGAACAGCGGGTGCGGCGGGGCATCGTGCTGCGTCACCTCCTCGTGCCGGGGGCGCGCTCCTTCGGCGCCACCGGCGACGACGGCCGGCTGCTGGGGTTCGTCTACGGCGTCCCGTGCGACCGGGCCCAGTGGTGGTCCACGGTGGTGGAGCCGTACCTGATGCGCAACGGGCACGACGACTGGCTGGACGACGCCTTCACCATCACCGAACTCCACGTCCTGCCGTCCCATCAGCGGCTCGGACTCGGCAGAGCGCTCATCACGGGCCTCACCGACATCGTGAGCCAGCCCCGCACGCTCCTCTCGGCCATCGACACCGAGAGCCCCGCCCGCTCGCTCTACCGCGCTCTCGGTTACCGGGACCTGGCGCGCAGGGTGCGGTTCCCCTCAGCGACGCGCCCCTACGCCGTGATGGGGGCGCCGCTGCCCCTGCTGCGGCAGGAGAGCCGCCCCGGGCGCATGGCGCACTGATCCGCCGTCCGGAAGGGCAGGACGCCCCTGCCGCCGGCTGCGTGCCCTGAGCGGCGCGGCCCCCGGGGCCTGGCGCCGCCCGGCCGCCGCCGCCGGGCCGCCCGTCCGCCGTCACGCACCGCGTGCTGCCCCTGTTCGCGTCACGCACGGGGCACCGGGCCTCGCACCGTACGCCCGAGCCCGCCACCCGCCCCGTGCGTGTCGTCCCCTCCCATGCGGCGGTCTCACAGCCAGGTCGTGAACTCCAGGAGCGCCTCGGCGTCGCGCCGCCGGCCTTCGGCCACGGCGCGCACGGCGGCCTCCACCGCGCGGTAGAAGGCCCACGCACGGAGCCGCTCCGCGTCGACCTCCGTCGCGTCGGCCAGCGAGCGCACCCGGCGGCGGGTGACGGCGGCGGCGCCGGACGACGCCACCAGGTCGTGGAGCCGGTCCCGCACGGGGCGCGCCAGATCGTAGGCGCGCTCACCCACCAGAGGGTGCGGCCCGACCGCCAGCCACTGCGCGCGCTCGGAGTGCGACGCGAGCACCGTCCCCTGGCGCAGGTCGCCGTGGAGGATCCGGGTCTCGTCCGGCCCCTCCGCCAGCAGCCGTGCCCGCATCGCCAGCGCCTCTTCGACCGTCTCGCCGAGGTCCGGCTCGGCGTCCGCAGCCGAACGCAGCAGCGCGACCTGTGGTGCCGTCACCTCGGACACGTCCGGCAGTCGGTGGCCGGAGCCGGGTTCACGCCACAGCCGGTGCGCCACGGACAGTGTCTCCAGTACGGCCTTGGCCTCCGGCAGCGACCGGAGCGACACCTCGGGGCGAGCCCGTTCCAACAGCAGGGCGCCGCGCGCCCCGTCGCCACGCATCACCCGCACCGCGCCACGCCCCTGCCACACCCGAAGAGCTTCGGCCTCGTGCTCCGCCGCGGCCCCTGACGGCAGGAGCTTGAGGGTCAGGGGCTCCCCGGTCGCGCCGCGGACCAGCAGTGTCAGCGAGGCCCGGCCACCGGGCGTGACCGGGCGCTCCACGGTCACGTCCCAGTCCGTCGCAACCTGCGCCGTCAGCTCCGGCAGACGGCGCAGCCATGGCGCCGCGAAACGTTTCTGCGCCTCTTCGAGACGCTGTGGAAGTTCCAGCGGCGGGCCGTCGGCGGTCACCTCCGCGCACCGGTGGTCGAGTGCTCGGCCAACCCCGGCAGCGCCTGTCCGCTGCCCCGCCACCACGCGGAACGGAGCGCCGAGCGCCGCAGCGCCCGCGCCGCGGCGAGCCGCGAGGCGCCGTCGCTGGCGCGGACCAGGTCCGCGTACGCCCCGGCCAGGCGCTCCTCCAACTCCGCCGCCAGGTCCCTGGCCGAGGCCACGTCGCCCACCGGGAACGGCAGCGAGTACCCGGCCGACGCGGCTACAGGGGCCCCGCCGAGCTCGCGCACGGTCTGCCGCAACTCGTCGCGCTGCCCGCGGTGCGCCTCGAGCAGGCCGCGGACCTGCGGACGCACCTCCTGCCCCGCCCACGCGCCGACCACCCCGTACCCGTAGACCGTGGCGTGTTCCGCGGCGAGCGCGGCCTGGGCCGCGAGCACTCCCACGTCCGTGCCTGTTCCGGCAGCGGGCCACAGCCCCGTCATGTCGCGTCCTCCGTTGTCAGGGCCTCCGGGAGGAGGCCGGGTTCGTCCTCGGGCAGCGTCCCGTCGAGCAGGTAGCACTGCGTGGCGCCGGCCGCGGCCAGCGACGCCAGCAGGCGGGCCAGTTCCGGTGGGGCGTCCGCCAGAGCGAGGAGTCGCCGTTCGGCCAGCTCGGCTTCCGAGCGGGCGAGCTCGGCGACTGCCTCCTCCGGCTCCGCCGGGACCTCCGGGGCGGTGGACGGCGGCCCGGCGCCGGGCCGTGCGGCCCCGTCGCCGTCGCGGCGCACCGATGCCGAGGTGGCCGCGGCGCCGGCGACGACCGCGGCAAGGTGCTCCTCGACCGTGCCCCGCAGCGGCAGCAGCCGCTCCGTCAGGTCGGGATGGGCGACGAGCGTCGCGTCGTAGCGGGCGAGCAGGAGGCGGCTGTCCTCCTCGGTCTCGTCCCGCAGCCGCCGCGCGCCGGCGGAACGCTCCGCGCGTTCCGCGGCCTGTCGCGGGCCGGTGGCGGAACAGCCTGTCAGGGCCGCGGCGAGGAGAACCCCGCCGCCAGCCAGCAGAGTGCGTCTGGACAGCTCACAGGGCACGGTGCGCGCCACTCCCCGTCGTTTCGTTCGGGCTGGGTGAGTCCATGGGTGCGTCGTGTGGTGGGCGCCTCCCGGAGCGGTCCGGAGGCCGCCGGACGCGGACGCGGTGAGCCTACCGGGGCGTGGACGGGGCCCCCGTCGGCCCCCGCCGTGCGGGCCGCCGCACCCGGCGGCTGCCGCCCGGTCGGCCTACGGCCGCTGCGGCGGGCGGGGAGGACACGCGAGGCGTTAGGGTGGAGCACTGTGGGTGGGCGCGGTCGTTGACACGGCGCCACCGGAGCCGGAGGTCGCCAGGACCCGGCCGCCGGTCACCGCGCCGCACCGCCCCGCGGTCCGGCGCCGAGCCTCCCACCGAACGCCACAACAGCAGACGCGGCCGAGGAGTCACCCGGATGAGCACCACCCAGATCGACAGGCTGCGGGAGATGCTGGAGCCCTTGGCTGCACAGCACGGCATCGGCCTCGAGGACCTCAGCGTCACGCAGGCGGGCAAGCGTCGGGTGCTGCAGCTGGTGGTGGACACGCTGGAGGGTGACGACGGCGTCTCGCTCGACCAGTGCGCCGAACTCAGCAGGGTCGTCTCCGAGCGTCTCGACGCCGACGACCCGCTGGGCTCCGACGCCTACGTGCTCGAGGTCACCTCGCCCGGCGCCGACCGGCCGTTCACCCAGCGCCGCCACTACCTGCGGGCCCGCGGCCGACTGGCCCGACTGCGACTGCAGCAGGGCGAGGAGCTGACCGTCCGCATCCTGGCGGTGGACGAGAAGGGTCTGGACACCGAGATCCCGGGTGAGAAGGGCCGTAAGGCCAAGCCGCGCCGGGTGGAGTTCGACGACATCAGCTCCGCGCGGGGCGAGGTCGAGTTCAACCGCAAGGCCGACCGTGACGACGACACCGAGGGCTCCGGCTCCGCCGGCCGCTCCGACGAGGAGGCGTGAGCATGGACATCGACATGAGCGCCCTGCGGGGACTGGTCCAGGAGAAGGAGATCTCCTTCGACATCCTTGTCGAGGCCATCGAATCCGCGCTGTTGATCGCCTACCACCGCACCGACGGCAGCCGTCGCGTGGCGAGGGTGGAGCTGGACCGCCGTACCGGTCACGTGACGGTCTGGGCGAAGGAGGACCCGGCCGACCTGCCGGAGCCCGCGGAGGGGGAGGCACCCGCAGCACCGCGCGAGTTCGACGACACCCCCGACGGGTTCGGCCGCATCGCTGCCACCACCGCCAAGCAGGTCATCCTGCAGCGGCTGCGCGACGCAGAGGAGGACGTGACCTTCGGGGAGTACGCGGGCCGGGAGGGCGATATCGTCACCGGCGTCGTGCAGCAGGGCAAGGACCCCAAGAACGTCCTGGTCGACATCGGACGGCTCGAGGCGATCCTGCCCCCACAGGAGCAGGTGCCCGGGGAGCCCTACACCCACGGCACGCGGTTGCGCAGCTACGTCGTGCGCGTCGTCAGGGGCATGCGCGGCCCCTCGGTCACGCTGTCGAGGACCCACCCCAACCTGGTGAAGCGGCTCTTCGAGCTGGAGGTCCCCGAGATCGCCGACGGCTCCGTCGAGATCGCCGCCATCGCGCGCGAGGCCGGCCACCGCACCAAGATCGCCGTGCGCTCGACCCGCGCCGGACTCAACGCCAAGGGCGCCTGTATCGGTCCCATGGGCGGGCGGGTCCGCAACGTCATGGCCGAGCTCAACGGAGAGAAGATCGACATCGTCGACTGGTCCGAGGACCCGGCCCAGCTGGTCGCCCACGCGCTGTCGCCGGCCCGCGTCAGCCGGGTGGAGGTCGTCGACGAGTTCGCGCGCTCCGCGCGGGTCACCGTCCCCGACTACCAGCTCTCCCTCGCCATCGGCAAGGAGGGGCAGAACGCCCGTCTCGCCGCGAGGCTGACCGGGTGGCGGATCGACATCCGGCCCGACACCGAACCGGGCGAGGAAGGCTCCGAGCCCCGACGTCCCTGAGGTCGTCCTCCGGCGGTCCCCCGGCCCCACGGGGCCGTCGGAGGACGCCGGGCCGGTGCGAGTGCGGTGGGGCCGGCGCCCGACGACGGCTGCCCGCCGCGCGCTCCGGTGTCGTGCCTGGCCGGGGCGGGTCCGGGCGTGTGTGCCCGGCTGTGGCCGGGGCCCCGCAGGCGCCGTCGGTGACCCGGTAGGGCCGCGGCGCACACGAGGAGGTAGAATCGATGATGTCTGGCCGGACGTCCCCCCGGGCCTGCCCGGAACGTACGTGCGTGGGCTGTCGGCGACGCTCGGCCCAGAACGATCTGCTGCGTGTGGCGCTGATCGGGAACACATGCCTTCCCGATCTTCGCGGTACGCTGCCTGGCCGGGGTGCCTACCTGCATCCCGTGTCCGCCTGTCTCGAGTCGGCATTGCGTCGTCGGGCGTTCCCACGGGCCTTCCGGGCCACGGGCGCGTTGGACACCGCGCCGCTGGAGCAACAGGTCGGATTCCCCGGGCCGTGAGCGCGCGATGCGCGTCGGATCGGTCCATGTCGGTGAAGGCGTGCGGAACCTCCGCACGGCTCAGTACCTCGCGAGTTGGAAGTAGGTCGAGATTGCGATGAGCACTCGATGAGTACGCGATGAGTACGCCCGTGAAGTAGCGACGGTCCGGCGGACGACCCACCCCGGACCCGATAAGGAGCGAAGTGGCTAAGGTCCGGGTATACGAGCTCGCCAAGGAGCTTGGAGTGGAGAGCAAGGTCGTCATGGCCAAGCTCCAAGAACTTGGTGAATTCGTCCGTTCGGCGTCCTCGACGATCGAGGCGCCAGTAGTACGCAAGCTGACAGACGCCTTCGACGGTGGCGGCAGCAACCGCCGTGCCGCGAAGCCCGCGGCGCCCCGCAAGCCGGGCGCCCCCAAGCCGGGCGCCCCCAGGCCGGGCGCCCCGACCCCCGGCCCCTCGGCGCCCACTCCCCGTCCCACGGACGGTCCCCGCCAGGAGAGCCAGCGCCAGGACGGTCCTCGTCAGGACGGTCCGCGCCCCGGCCCCGCCCCGCGCCCCGGCCCCAAGCCGGCGCAGAGCAAGCCGGCCCCCGCCGGTCCGGAGTTCACCGCGCCCCCGGCGCCCCGCCCCTCCGGCAACAACACCCCTCCGCCGGCCTCGTCCGGTC
>NZ_JAAVJB010000153.1 GCF_012034385.1 Streptomyces spiramenti | reverse complement strand
GCGGCCTTCCGGCCGCCCCGCGGGGCGGGCAGGGAGCGCGATCCGCCCCGTGCCCGCACCACGCGACGACCGCTCCACCCGGGCGGGACATCACGAGCAGACAAGGAAGTCCGCAACCGTGGCCCTCTCCGCTTTCGACCTGTTCTCCATCGGCATCGGCCCCTCCAGTTCGCACACCGTCGGCCCCATGCGCGCGGCGCGCATGTTCGCCAACCGGCTGAAGAAGGAGGGCGCGCTGGCCACGACCGCCTCGGTGCGGGCGGAGCTCTTCGGCTCGCTCGGCGCAACCGGCCACGGACACGGCACGCCGAAGGCGGTCCTGCTGGGGCTGGAGGGACACGCCCCCGACACCGTGGACGTGGACGCCGCGGACGCGGAGGTGGACCGGATCCGGCAGCAGCGCCGGCTGCGGCTGCTGGGCACCGCCATAGGCGACAGCCACGCCGTCGACTTCGACCCCGCGTCCGACCTCGTGCTCCACCGCCGCCGCTCCCTGCCGTACCACGCCAACGGCATGACGCTCTGCGCCTACGACATGGAGCGCCGGCCACTGCTGGAGAAGACCTACTACTCGGTGGGCGGCGGCTTCGTCGTCGACGAGGACGCGGTGGGCGAGAACCGGATCAAGCTCGACGACACCGTGCTCCGCCACCCGTTCCGCACCGGCGACGAACTGCTTCGGCTGACCCGGGAGACGGGGCTGTCGGTCTCGGCACTGATGCTGGAGAACGAGCTCGCGTGGCGCAGCGAGGCGGAGATCCGGGCCGGGCTGCTGGAGATCTGGGGCGTCATGGAGGCGTGCGTGGCACGCGGCCTGACGCGGGAGGGCATCCTCCCCGGCGGGTTGAAGGTGCGGCGGCGCGCGGCGCAGACGGCGCGGCAGCTGCGCGCCGAGGGGCAGCGCGCGGAGCACACCATGGAGTGGGTGACGCTCTACGCGATGGCGGTCAACGAGGAGAACGCAGCCGGCGGCCGGGTGGTGACGGCCCCCACCAACGGGGCGGCGGGGATCATCCCGGCGGTGCTGCACTACTACACCCGGTTCGTGCCCGGCGCGGACGACGACGGCGTGGTGCGGTTCCTCCTCGCGGCGAGCGCCATCGGCATGCTGTTCAAGGAGAACGCGTCGATCTCGGGTGCGGAGGTCGGCTGCCAGGGCGAGGTCGGCTCGGCCTGCTCGATGGCGGCGGGCGGTCTGGCGGAGGTCCTGGGCGGGACGGCGGAGCAAATGGAGAACGCCGCCGAGATCGGCATCGAGCACAACCTGGGTCTGACCTGCGATCCGGTGGGCGGGCTGGTGCAGATCCCCTGCATCGAGCGGAACGGCATGGCCGCGGTCAAGGCCGTCACGGCGGCGCGCATGTCGCTGCGCGGCGACGGGCGCCACCACGTCTCGCTCGACAAGGCGATCAAGACGATGAAGGAGACGGGGGCGGACATGAAGGTGAAGTACAAGGAGACCGCCCGGGGCGGGCTCGCGGTCAACGTCATCGAGTGCTGAGCGGGTTCCGACCGGACGGACCCTCGCACGACTGCCCTCAGCGCGGCGCTCAGCTCTCCCCGGCGCGGTCGGGGCGCTGCTGCTCGGTCCAGATGGTCTTTCCCGTCGGGCTGTGGCGCGTGCCCCAGCGCTGCGCCAGTTGGGCGACCAGCATCAGCCCGCGGCCTCCCTCGTCGAAGCCGCCGGCCCGGCGCATGTGCGGCGAGGTGGCGCTGGTGTCGGACACCTCGCAGATCAGGGTGTCGTCGAGGATGAGCCGTAGCGTCACCGGGCCGGTGGCATGGCGGATGGCGTTGGTCAGCAGTTCCGTCACCACGAGTTCGGTGGTGAAGGCTGCCTCCGACAGGCCCCACCGGTCGAGCTGCTCGGCGACGTCCCGGCGGGCGGTGGCGCAGGCCGACGGCTCGTGGGGCACGTCCCAGGTGATGACGTTCGCTTCGTCCAGTACCCGGGTGGTGGCCATCAGCAGGGCCACGTCGTCGGTGGGCGGCTCGTCGGGGAGCAGGGCGTCGAGCACCGCTGCGCAGCGGTCGTCGAGTGTCGCCGCCGGGCGGGCGAGCGCGGTGTGCAGTGCCCGGTACCCCGCGTCCACGTCGCGGTCCCGCCGTTCCACCAGTCCGTCGGTGAACAGGGCGAGCACGGAGCCCCGGGGCAGGTCGAACTCGGCCGCCTCGAACGGCAGCCCGCCGAGCCCCAGAGGCGGGCCGGCGGGAACCTCCAGGGTGGTGACGGTGGTGCCGTCGGGCGAGGCCACCACCGGAGGTGGGTGCCCCGCGCGGGCCATGGTGCACACCCCGGAGACCGGATCGTAGACGGCGTACAGGCAGGTGGCGCCGATGTCGCCGGCACTCTCACCGCCGCCGGTCTCCTCGGCGAGACGGACCACCAGGTCGTCCAGGTGGGCGATCAGCTCGTCGGGTGGGAGGTCCACGTCGGCCAGTGTCCGCACCGCGGTGCGGAGCCGGCCCATGGTGGCGGACGCCTGGACACCGTGCCCCACCACGTCGCCGACGACCAGCGCCACCCGGGCCCCGGAGAGCGCGATGACGTCGAACCAGTCTCCGCCGACACCGCTGTGCCCGGAGGCCGCCAGGTACCGGTGGGCGACATCGACGGCGGAGCGCTGCGGCAGCGTCCTGGGCAGGAGGCTGCGCTGGAGGGCGAGCGCCGTGTCACGCTCCCGCGTGAAGCGCTGCGCGTTGTCCAGCGAGACGGCGGCACGCGACGCGATCTCCCGGCCCAGCAGCACGTCGTCTGAGGCGAACCGTTCGGGCCGCCGGTAGCGCAGCAGCAGTCCCACCCCGAGCGTCCTGCGGCGCGAGGTCAGCGGCACCGCGAGGATCGCGTGGACCCCGAGTTCGGAGGCGCGGCGGCTGCGCACCGGGTCCTGCGCCACCCAGGCGAGGAACCCGGGCTCGCCACGATGCACGGTCACGGGCTCGCCCGAAAGCAGGGCGTGGACGGTGCCGGCGGCCATCGGGTGGTCCCAGACGGTGCCCACCGGCACCATCGCCTCGGGTGTGCCGGGGGTGACCGAGCGGTGGGCGACGCGGCGCAGCCGCACGTAGCCCTCACACGGCCAGGTCGTGTCGGAACCTGGGTCTCGGGGCTCCTCCAGCAGGTCGACGCTGACGAAGTCCGCCAGCCTGGGGACGCAGACGTCCGCGAACTCCTGGGCGGTCCGGCCGACCTCCAGGGTGGTACCGATGCGTGTGCCGGCGTCGTTGATCAGCTGGAGGCGGCTGCGTGCCTCGTCCTCGACGCTGAGGTCGACCGCGGAGAGCGCCACGGCGACGAGCCGGTCCTGCGGGTCCCGGATCGGCGCGAGCCGGCCCATCCAGGCGTGCTCACGCGCCTCTCCACCGGTGCGCAGCCGGGTCCGGACGTCGCGGGGCACTCCGCTGACCGCGACCTCCCTGACCTGGCGTTCCAGCTCCAGGCTCTGGGGTTTTCCGCCTATCTCTGACAGCCGCAGGCCGCGCATGTCGTCCTCGCGGAGGCCGAGGACGGCTTCCATCGCCAGGTTGGCGCGGCGCAGCCGGACATTCGTGTCGTACAGCGCGAGCGCGTTCGGGGCGTGGCGGAAGGCGTCCCGTGGGAGGTCGGCGTCGCCCTCGGTGGCCTCGGTTCCGGCGAGCGGACTGACGAGCAACCAGCCCACGGGGCCCCAGGTCTCGTCGGTCAGCCGGTGGGCGATCAGCCGGACCGGCACGGTGCGGCCGTCCCGGTGCAGCACGTCCAGCGTGCCGTACCAGCGGGGGCGGCCCCGCGTGGTGAGAGCCGCCCGGGAGGCGGCAGCGGGGTCGGCGAGGAGTTCGGCGGCCGGGAGTCCGACGGTCGCTTCGGCGTCCCGGCCCAGCAGGCGGCGGGCGCCGTCGTTCCATCGGATGACCGTGCCGGAGGCGTCGAGCACGGCGCGCGCGGTGGCGGCCTCGTCCGGTACGTCGGCCCACGGGTCGTCCGCCGGTCCGCACGCGCCCTGCGCCATGCCGCCTCCAGCGGTCTCGCCGTACCGCCACCGCGGCGGCAGCGGCCCCTGCTCCAGAGTCGGGCAGGTGAGCCGGCCCGACAAGCCGGGGAGCGCCACGCAGGTGGTGCGGCCTCGTCCGCTCGCGCCACGTCCCCGCGACGGGGCGGCACCCCGCACCGTTCGATCGCACGGGGCGGGGCACGGGGCCCAGACGTGCTGCACGGGGCCCGCCGCGGACGTCCGCCGGGCGTGCGCGGTACCCCGCGGAGCCGCCCCGTCCCGTCCCGGCCAGGTGGATGGGGCCGGAGCGGAGGGGCGGGCGGTCGCCGGGGCGGGCCGGGCCGGGCAGGATCGCGCCATGGCGGACCACACCCCCGAGACCACCGACGACGGTCGCTACCTGCTGATCAACGGCCGGCGGTGGCGGGCGACCGACCCGGCGCTCCCGGAGGAGGTCGGGCAGCGGCTGCGACGGCACCTCATGTCGGCGCGACGCGAGGTCGGAGCCGCGCTGCGAGCCGCCGACGGCGCGGCGGAACGTCACGCGAGGAGGCGGGTGCAGCTGGCGAAGACGGCGCTGGGCGAGCGCGGGACCCCGTGGTGGGAACAGAGCGATAGCGAGCGACGCGACCGCTGGGAGACGGGCCTGGCGGCGTTGGACGACGACGCCACGGCCTGAAGCCGTGCGGGGCGGCCACGCGACGACGCACGGGGCGGTTGCACATGCGGCCTGTGCGGCTGGGCGTTCCAATGGAGTAGCGAGCGATTCGCCTTCGGCTCATCGCTGCCCCCGGCGGCCCGGCGAGCGCCGCGGCCCGGGTGGCGCGGCCGAAGTGACGCCCGGCCCCGTAGGGGACCGCGGCGGACGGCGCGGGCGCGGCCCGGCCGACTCGGAGGCGACGTTCGGCCTCGACCGAGAGAAGGCGGAGACAATGGGACGTTCCAGTTCGGCCATGGCGGCGGGGGTGGCCGCAGGCTACCTGCTGGGCCGCACCAAGCGCGCCAAGATGGCGCTCGCGCTCGCGGGCGTCGCGTTGGGCCGACGGGGCAAGGGCCCACACCCTGCCGAGGCGGCGAAGGGCAAACTCCAGCAGGTGGAGAAGTCGTCGTTGGTGCAGCGGCTGAGCACCGCCGGTGGCGGCGTCGTCGCCTCCGGCCGCTCGACGCTCAACTCCGGGGTCCGACAGGGCGCGTCCTCGCTGGCTGCCGCGCTCGCCGCGCGCACGGAAGCGCTGACCGCGAAGCAGTCGGATCGCGACGGCGCGGCCGATGACGGGGACGAGGACGGCGGAGACGCTGCCGGCGACTCGGAGACGCCTGCGGACGACGCGGCGGACGAGTCCGACGACGACACCGGCGAGACGGAGGACGGCGAGGACGCCGGCGCCGAAGACGAAGGAGAGGACGCCGACGGGGCTGACGGGGCCTCCTCCTCGACCGAGGACGAGCCCGAGGAAGCGACCGAGGGCGCGACCGAGTCCGAGGAATCGGAGGAGCCCGACGAGACGGAAGAACCCGACGAGACGGAGGAACCCGAGGACGACGACGAGGCTGCGGCCCACGAGGCCGAGGAGCCCGAGGAGTCCGGCCCGTCGACACCCCGGAAACCCGCGACCGGCAAGAGGACGGCGACGCCCAAGGCCGCCGCCGACGCACCGAGCCCCTCCGGTAAGGCCGCCGGCAAGAAGCAGGTCGGCACGAAACCGACCGCGCCCCGTGCCCCCGCCAAGAAGGCACAGCCGAAGAGCAGGGCAACCAAAAGCACACCGGCCAAGAAGACCACCGCAGGCAAGACGACTGCCGGGAAGTCGGCCGCCAGGAAGACCGCCGCGAAGAAGACCTCTTCCGGAAGCACGTCCTCCGAGAAGGCGTCGACCGACTCCGCCGACGGGACGACGACACGTCGGAGCAGCGGCGACCGCACGTCGCGCGCGCCCCGTGCGAAGCGCAGCACGCGCCGCAGCACGGCGGCCACCCGTGCACGCCGCGGAGATGAGAGCTGATGACCACCACAGAGCAGCAGGACGCCGGCCCGATGTCGGCTGCCATGGGCAAGGTGCGCGAAGAGCTGATGCAGATGCTCGCCGCGCAGGCGAAGGCCGCCGTGCACGCGACCGGCGAGAAGCTGAAGGGTTCCGCACTGGGCGCCGCCGGTTCGGCCGCCGGCAGCAAGGTCTTGCCGGATGTCGCCGGCAAGGTGCTCCAGGGGGAGAACCCGGCCTCGGCGGCTGCCGGGTCCGTCAAGGAGGGCATCACCCGGCACGTGCCGGGGATGGGCAAGGACGAGGAATCCCAGTCGGCGGCCGGTGAGGGTGACGACCACGCCTTCCTCGCCAAGGTCACCGCGATCATCGAGGCCATCGATGTCGGGGTCCCCCGGTCGGTCTGCTACAACCACTGGACCGAGTTCGAGGACTTCGGCACCTGGGCCAAGGGCGTCAGCAACGTCACCCAGCAGGAGGACGAGAGCGCCACCTGGGCTTTCAAGATGGTGTTCTCCAGCCGGGAGTACGAGTCGACGATCGAGGAGCAGGTCCCCGACGACCGGGTCATCTGGAGCTCCGAAGGGGCGAAGGGCACCACGTACGGGGCTGTCACCTTCCACGAACTGGGCCCGAGCCTGACCCGCGTGATCGCGGTGGTCGAGTACTCGCCCAACGGGTTCATCGAGAAGCTCGGCAACCTGTGGCGTGCCCAGGGTCGCCGCCTGCGCCTGGACATGAAGAACTTCCAGCGCTACGTCACCCTTTCGGCCGACCCGGAGGTGGAGGGCTGGCGCGGCGAGATCCGCGACGGTGAGGTCGTCCGCACCCACGAGGAGGCCATGGAGGCCGCCGAGTCCGACGAGGAGGAAGACGAGGACTCGGAAGACGACGAGGCGGCAGCGGAGGACACTGACCAGGACGAGGAGGAAGAGGGAGAAGAGGAGGACCGGTGACGGCCGCCCGCCCGGCCGACGCCCCCCACCGGGCCGCGCAGCGGCCCCCGTCCCCGGAGGCTGAGGAATGAGCGACGACCAGCTCCCCGAGAAGTCCGACTCCGACGTCGCCCCGGCGCCCGACGTCACGCTCGACGTGCCGGTGCTGAACGTCGAGGAGATCGAGATCGAGGCCGAGGACCTGCGGGCCAGTGTCACGCTCCAGGCCGAACTGTTGGACCTGCTGAAGATCAACGTGGGAGCCGACGTCTCGCTGGGTCGGCTGAACGTGGGAATCCGTGGTGTCGAAGTGCAGGCACTGCTGGAGGTCCATCTGGACAACGTGGCCTCGATGATCGAGACGGCGCTGACCACGCTCGCGGAGAACCCGGAGATCGTGGCGCACATCGCCCGCACCGCGGAGTCCGCGGCGGACAGCGTCAGCAGCGCCGCCGCGGAGGCGGTACCGGAGGTCGGCCGCGCCGCCGCCGACACGGCCGGGCACGCGTCCAAGGCCGTGGAGTCCGTGGGGGAGAGTGCCACCGACGCGGTGGGGGACACGGCGGAGGCCGTCGGCGACACCGCCGGAGAGCTGACGGACACCGCGACCGAAGCCGTGGACGAAGCCGAGGACGCCGCTGGGGATGCCGCTGGGGATGCCGCGGACGAACTCGACGCCGTCGGTGAAGAGCCCGAGGCGGACGAGGAAGAACCTGCCGACGAGTCGGCGGACGAGCCCGCCGAGGCCCCGCAGAAGAAGAAGCGGAGTGTCTCCGGCACGGTCGAGAAGGGCAGCGAGCGAGCCGAGCGCCGCGCAACCCCCCGCACCGGCACCGGCCGTCCGCGCCGGACGGCCTCGTCGGCCGGCGAGCGCCGCAGCCGTCGCCGCGAGCCGGCGGCAGGCGGCCGGGGCCGCCGTCAGCACCCTCCGTGACCGGCCTCACCGGAGCAGTCCAAGCAGTCCGACGACCCGCCCGAGGTCGGTTTCTCGGCCCGGGTCCGCGCCGACCGGTTGCGGTTCGACGAACCGCCCGACGCCCGGGTCACCTTCCGCGAGGGGCCCGGGGTGAGATCCTCCTCGGAATCCGCACGGGAGAACCTGCCCGACCGCGTCGAGGCGGGCGAGGACTACGACGAAGTCCGCGTCGACTACCGCCTGGCCACCCGGGCGGAACGTCCGCGGCGACCCCGCCGCCGCGGACGCTGACCGCCGGTGCTCCCCCGGCGCAACCAGTGGGCCCACCGGTCTCAGAGGTTCAGCAGCACCACGTGGACAGCGGTGCCGGCGGTGATGCTGAGGAGGACGTTGCGGCGCCAGAGGTGGAGGCCGGCGGTGACGGCGAGCGCGGCGGCCGGGGCCAGCCAGGCGTTGTCGGCCACCGGCATGCCTCGCAGGCAGTAGACGACGAGGACCACCAGGACGCCCGTCGGCATGCGCACGCCGAGGTAATGCAGTGTGCGGCTCTCGCGGAGCGGGGCGAGCGCCACGAAGGGCAGCGCACGCAGCGACCAGGTGACGGCCACGGTGACGGCCACGGCTGCGAACAGGTAGGGGGTCTCAGGCACGACGGCTCCGAAGCCGGGACGCGACCAACGAGACGAGGAGCGCGACGGTGAGCAGGGCGAAAGCGGTGGGGAGCATCTGGCCGGGCGCGACGACGGCGGCGACCACCGCCGCGGCGAACGCGAGCAGCGGACCGCTCACGTCCTCCGGGCGCTCCCGGGCTGCGTCGATGGCCATGACGGTGAACAGCGCGGGAAGCGCGAAGTCGAGCCCCGCGACGGAGTCCCCGATCAGAGCGCCGAGCAGCGCGCCGGCGGTGCCGCCGATGATCCAGTAGAGGTGCAGGTAGAGCTGCATCCAGACGATGCGCGGCCCGGACCAACTGCGGGAGGCGCTGGTGGCGGTGAGCGCATACGCCTCGTCGGTCATGGCGAACGTGCTGTACAGCTTGGCCCGCACCCCCCGGACGCGGTCCAGCGGGAACGACAGGGCGTAGAAGACGTGCCGCAGGTTCACCAGCATCGCGGTCAGAGCCACGGTGCCCAGCGGGGTGAGGGCCGTGACCAGCCCGATCAGCAGGAACTCGAAAGAGCCGGCATAGATGAGGGCGGTGAAGACGGTCGCCCACCACCAGTCGAGTCCGGCCTGGGTGAGCACCATGCCGAAGGCGAGACCGAGCGGTACCAGGGCGACACCCACCGAGAAGGAGTCACGCAGGGCGACGGCAGACGTTCGGGTCTCCCGCTCGGCCGAGGGGGCTGTGCCGACGCGCACGGCCTCAGGAAGAAGAACGCGAGTCATGAGAAGAAGATTAGAACAATGATCACGCATTGTGATGACCTGTCATGGCGCTAAACTGTGGCGGTGCGCAATGAAACGACTCTCGATGCGATCGATCGCGAAATTCTGTTGCAGCTCTCCCGCAACGGGCGACTCACCAACGTCGAGCTGGCCCGTCGCGTGGGGCTCACTCCCCCGCCCTGCCTTCGACGGGTGAAGCGGTTGGAGGAGGCCGGGGTCATCCTGGGTTACCGCGCGGTGGTCGACCCGCATGCGATCGGCCGGGCACTGGAGGTACTGGTCGACGTCGAGGTGAGCGCGACCGACCGGGCGACCTTCGAGCAGTTCGAGGAGACCCTCTCCGCCTGTGAAGAGGTGGTTGAGCTGCGCCGCATGTTCGGCAGCCGCCCCGACTACTTCATCCGGGTCGCGGTCGCCGACCACGCCGCGTACGAGACCTTCCTGACGGAGAAGTTGAGCGGCCTGCCCGGCGTACTGCGGATCGGCTCCCACCTGACGATGAAGAACATCGACACCGACCGCTGACCGGATCGTCTTCCCGAGCCGCCCCTCGCCGCCGCCCGCACGGGGCGGACACGGAGCGGAGCAACACGGGGCGACCGAGGCGCAGCCACGGGGCCTCCGCACGGGGCGGGGGCGGGGCGGAGCAGCACGGGCGGGAGACCTCGCCCCGTCACGTAGAGTGGAGCGCCCGCCGCGGGCCCCCGCGAGCGGGGACGGCACACGACGGCGAGCGGGACGATGGCGACGCGGCACAACGGAGCACCGGACGGATCGGCCACGGGCGGGGGCCCGGAGACGGACGACGGAGCGGGCTCCTCCCCCGGCGCCACCCCCGCAACCGGCTCGGCCGTCGGCCCCACCACCGGCTCGACTGCCACGAGCGGCCCCACCACGGCGCTGGACTGGCCGACCATCCGCCGCCGCACCGCCGTCCGGGAGGACGACGCCGTGCTGGTCATCGACAAGCCGGCCGACGTCTCGGTCGTCGGCGAGCGCCACGACACCGACCTGATGCAGCTGGCCAAGGACGCCGATGAGTGGCTGATGCCGGCCCACCGGATCGACAAGGTGACGTCCGGGGTGGTGCTGCTCGCCCGGTCACTGCCCGTACACGCCGACCTCGCCCGGCAGTTCAACCGCCGCAGCGTCGGCAAGGCCTACCTGGCCGTGGTCCGCAACGACGGTCTGCCGGGGACGGGACCGTCGCTGCCCGAGGAGGGCGAGGTGGACCTGCCGCTGAGCGTGGGGCGGAAGTCCCGCGTGCGCGTGGCGGCGCCGCGTGAGGCGATCCGCGGCGGAGGCGGGCGGTGGTACGTCGAAGAGGGCGACGTGCTGCCGAAGGTCCGCAACTATCCGTCGAAGACGCTGTTCGCCACCGTGTGGCGCGACGAGCGGCACAGCGTGTTGGTGGTCCGGCCGGTGACCGGACGGCGGCACCAGATCAGGGTGCACCTGGCGTGGATCGGCCACCCCATCGAGGGCGACCCGCTCTTCGCGCGGGCCGCCGCCCCGCCCTCGGCCCGCGCGAGTCTGCACTCGTGGCAGCTCGCGTACGACCAGGAGTGGAGCGACGGGTCCCGGGTGACGGTCTCGGCGGCGCCGGACGAGGCGTTCTGGTCGCCGGTGCGCGACCGGCTCCAGAACGGCGTCGACGGGGCGCTGGACCGCGCGAAGCTGCTGCTGGGGCGGTTGGAACGCCAGGCACGCACCGCGCGCTGACCCCCGGCTCGTCGCGCGGGACTCCGGGCCGAGCTCACCGCCACCGGGGCGCGCCCCGGTGGCGTTCGCCTGGGTGCGTTCACGCTCCGGGGAGTGTCCGCGGAAAGCGGTGCGCCCCTGCGCGTGACGGAGACAACGCCGTACGCCTCGGAGCGTGAGGACAGGCGTGCGCCACGCCCGGGGAGCGCGACCACGCGACGTGCGCCGCCGCGCCCGACCGGCCGCGCCCGACCGGCCGGGGCCCGACCGGCCGGGCCTTCCCCGCCGCGGCCGGGCGGCGGTCAGCCTTCGGGGAACTGGCGGCAGTACTCGTACAGTCCCATCGCGGCGGCGGTGGCGACGTTGTAGCTGTGCGGCGCGCCCCAGACCGGGATCTCGACGCAGTCGTCGACGTACCGCAGCTCCTCCTCCGTGATGCCGAGCCGCTCGTTGCCGACGACCAGCACGGTACGTCGGGGGAAGCGGTACTCGTGGAGGCTGACCGAGTTGGTGGTCTGCTCCAGGCCGACCACGCGGTAGCCGTCCTCACGGAGTGCCTTGAGCACCGGCGGCAGGGTCCGTCGGTTCTCGACCGTGATCTGGTCGAGGCTGTCGCGGGCGACGGTCGGGTCGACCTTGGCGTTGCCACAGGCGATGACCCGGGTGACGCCGCAGCAGCCGGCCGCGCGGAGGATCGTGGAGAGGTTGACCCGGCTCTTGAGCGGCGCGACGGCCACGACGAGTTCGCGGGGCCGGGCCAACGAGCCCGGTTCCTTGTGCCGCATCTGCTCGTACGTGGCCGTCATGCCGTTGTCCCCTTGTTCGCCCGTTCGGCGCCGTCGGCCGGCGCGCGCCCAGGATCGCACACCCCCTCAGCCACGCCTCACGGCGGCGAGCTGCTGGGCGAAGGGCACAACCTCGGACAGGCCGTCGTCCGACGCGGACGCGCCGGCCGCCGTGGCCCCGGCGGGCCCGGTGGTCGCGGCGGTCACCGCCGAGACCCCGGACCGGGGAACGCCCCGGCCCGTCGGCTCGGCGGACCGGCCGGCCGCGAGGTCGGCCAGCTCGCCGGCGGCTCGGGCGATGCGCTCCGTGAGTGGGGCCTCCCCTTCCGCCTCGGCACCGCAGTGGCTGCCGAAGTCCGCGGTGGCCGCATAGACGCCGGTGGGCACGGTGATCGCCCGGAGGTAGCCGAAGAGCGGACGCATCGCGTGGTCGATCACCAGCGAGTGGCGCGGGGTGCCGCCGGTGGCGGCGGCCAGCAGCGGGGTGCCGGCCAGGTCCTCGGGCCGCAGCAGGTCGAAGAACGACTTGAAGAGTCCGCTGTAGGAGGCGTTGTAGACGGGCGTCACCGCGACGAGCGCCTCGGCGTTCCGCACGGTGTCGAGCGCGACGGTCAGCCGTTTGTCCGGCACCTGCGTGACGACGGCGCCTGCGACGGCGACGGCGAGGTCGCGCAGCTCCACCCGGTCGACGCGGGCCGGACGGCCCCGGCCTCCGAGGGCGGTGGCGACGGCGTCGCCCAGCCGATCGGCGAGCAGACCGGTGCTGGAGGGCACACCGGTGCCCGCGGACACCACCGCGAGCCGGAGCGGGCGGTGCGAGGCGGTCATACGGCGGCTCCTCCGGTGGCGGGGGCGGCGGCGGTCGTGCCCGCCGCCACCGGTCCGGCCGCGCCGCCGGCC
>NZ_JAAVJB010000152.1 GCF_012034385.1 Streptomyces spiramenti | reverse complement strand
GTTGCCACGCCGCGGGCGGCGGGGCGCACGCCGCCGCGCGGGGCGTGCTTCGATGGACACATGATCGATGAAGAGCTGGCAGCGGCGGCGGAGGAAGCGGTACGGACGGCGGCGGCGGACGAGATCATGCCGCGGTGGCGGCAACTCGCCGACGACGAGGTGACGGCGAAGTCCGGCCCGCACGACCTGGTGACCGTGGCCGACCGGGGCGCCGAGCGCCACCTCACGGAGGCACTGACCCGGCTGCTGCCGGGTTCGGTGGTGGTCGGCGAGGAAGGCGTCCACGAGGACCCCACCCGGTACGACGCGCTCCGGGGCGAGGCACCGGTGTGGATCGTGGACCCGGTGGACGGCACTCGCCAGTTCGTTCGCGGGGAGCCGGGGTTCTGCACCCTCGTGGCGCTGGCGCAGGGCGGCACGGTGCACGCGTCATGGACCTTCGCGCCCGCCCGCGGCCTGATGGCCGTGGCGCGCCGCGGGCACGGCGCCTGGCTGAACGGGGAACGGCTGCGATCGGGCTCCCCCGCCGGAGCCGTTCTCGAGGTCGCCACCTCGCACCCGGACTTCACCACCGATGAGCAGAAGCAGGCGCTGGCCGCGCTCCGCACGGAGGGGGTGGACCCGCGCCCCTGCGGTTCCGCCGGGCTGGAGTACCTGCGGGTCGCCCGGGGACAGCTCGACGCGGTGGCCTTCTCCTGGGAGCTGGCCTGGGATCACGCCGCCGGCCTGCTGCTGGTCTCCGAGGCCGGAGGTATCGACCGCACCCTGGCCGGGGAGCAGTTCTCCCTGACCCGCCCCAACGCGCTGCCGTTCACGGCGGCGCGTGACGAGGCGACGGCGCGGCGTATCCTCGACCTCCTGACGGCGGGGCGGCCGACGGCGGCCTGAGCAGGCGGCGAGGGGAGCGCACGGCGTGACGACGATGACGGACGTGGTGGTGGTCGGTGCCGGCCCCAACGGTCTTACGGCGGCGGCCGAGTTGGCGCGCCGCGGCATGTCGGTGGAGGTCTTCGAGGCGGAGGCGACGGTCGGGGGCGGGGCCAGGACCGAGGAGCTCACGCTCCCCGGTTTCCGTCACGATCCCTGTTCGGCGGTGCACCCCATGGGCGCCGGGTCCCCGGCCTTCGCGGAGCTGCCGCTGGAACGGTTCGGGCTGCGGTGGCTCCACCCCGACATCCCGATGGCGCATCCCTTCCCCGACGGGAGCGCGGCGGTGCTGGCGCACTCGGTCGGGGAGACGGCCATGTCGTTGGGCGCGGCGGACGCACCGCGCTACCGCCGACTGATGGCGCCGTTCACCGGCCGGTGGGACGCGCTGGCGGAGGACTTCATGTCCGTGCCGTGGGAGGGGCTGCCGCGCGGTCCGCTGACCCTTGCGCGGTTCGGGGCCGTCGGCCTCCCACCGGTGTCCTGGCTGTCGCGACGGTTCTCGGGCGAGAAGGCGAAGGCGCTGCTGGCGGGGTTGGCCGCGCACGTGATCTCGCCGTTGAACACTCCGGCGACCGGCGCCGTGGCGCTGGTCTTCGCGCTCGCCGCCCACGAACGCGGCTGGCCGGTCGCCGCCGGCGGGTCGCAGGCGGTCTCCGACGCGCTGGCGGGGTTCCTGACCTCGCAGGGCGGGCTCATCCACACCGGGGTCACGGTGCGGCGGTTGGACGAGCTGCCGCCCGCACGTGCCTATGTCTTCGACACCTCGCCCACCGCGATGGCCAGGATCGCCGGGCTGGGGGACGCGTTCAGCCGCTTCCGGTACGGCGCCGGCACCTTCAAGATCGACTACGCGCTGTCCGGCCCCGTCCCCTGGCGCTCGGAGGCGGCGCGGCGCGCCGGCACGGTGCACCTGGGGCCGACCGCGGGCGAGGTGGACACCGCACTGCGGGCGGCGGTGGGCGGCCGGGCGCCGGAGGTGCCGTTCCTGATCACCTCTCAGCCGACGCTGGTGGACCCGACCCGCGCACCGGAGGGGAAGCACGTCTTCTGGGCCTACGGCCACGTCCCCAACGGGTGGCGCGGCGACCTCACCGCGGCGGTGGAACGGCAGCTGGAGCGGTTCGCGCCGGGCTTCGGGGACCTCGTCCTGGCGAGGGCCGTGGCGGGCCCGCCGCAGTTGGCCGAGCGGAACGCCAACTACGTGGGCGGCGACATCGCCTGCGGCGCGTTCTCCGGGGTGCAGGCGATGTTCCGCCCCGGGTTGGCGCGCGACCCCTACCGCACCCAGCACCCCGCGGTGTTCCTCTGCTCCTCGGCGAGCTGGCCGGGTCCCGGCGTCCACGGCATGTCGGGGCGGAACGCGGCGCGCTCGGTCTTCCTCCACCTGGCAGGACGCCGCTGACCCCGGCTCACCGGCCGCCTGTCGGCGGCTCGGCCGCCCACCTCAGCCGCCGTCGTCGTGTTCGCGCGTGTGCTGCGACTCGGCGCCGCGCTCGCGCGCCTGGTCGGCGGCGCGCCGCAGCCGGCGGTGGCGGGGGTTGTGCTGCTCGTCCACGGCCTCGCCGACCATGGTGCGCACGGCGTCGCGCAGACCGTGCAGCGGCATCTGGCGCGGCGGCCCCGCGCCGGGGTCGCGGGAGAGCTCGCGGATGAGCGCGAAGCACATCAGCAGCATCACCACGACGAACGGCAGGGCGACCAGGATCGTCGCGGACCGGAGTGCCTCCAGCCCGCCGGCGACGAGCAGCACCGCCGCCACGGCCGCCATCAGCACCCCCCAGGTGACGACGAGCCAGCCGCGGGGGTGGAGCGCGCCGCTGCTGGTCAGCGAACCCATGACGAGCGCGGCGGAGTCGGCGCTGGTGATGAAGTACGCCATGACCAGCACGATCGCGACGAAGGAGCTGATGGTGCCCAGGGGCAGCGCGTCGAGCAGCCCGAACATCCCGGCTTCCTCGCCCTTCTCGGCGATCGCCCCGGTGAGGTCAGAGCGCCCGGTGGCGTCGGTGCGGATCGCGCTGCCGCCCATGACGGAGAACCAGACGACGGACGCGCCGCTGGGGATCAGGAGGACCCCGATGAGGAACTCCCGGACCGTGCGGCCCCGGGAGATCCGGGCGATGAAGGTCCCGACGAACGGGGCCCACGACAGCCACCAGGCCCAGTAGAAGATGGTCCAGGCGCCGAGCCACTCCTGTTCGCCGAAGGCGCCGGTGCGGGTCGCGAGGGTGAGCAGGTCCTGGAGGTAGGCGCCGACGCCCGAGGGCATCGCGTCCAGCACGTACACGGTAGGGCCGACCACGAAGACGAAGAGCATCAGCGCGGCGGCCAGGACCACGTTCATGCTGCTGAGCCATTTGATGCCCCGGTGGATACCGGAGAACGCGGAGAGGACGAAGGCCGCGCTGAGCGCGAAGATGATGACGAGTTCAAGTGTCTGGCTGTCCTCGATGCCCGTGGTCAGGTTGAGGCCCCGCGCGATCTGAAGTGCCCCCAGTCCCAGGCTGGTCGCCGTGCCGAAGACCGTGGCGAAGACCGCGAGCAGGTTGATGGCCTTGCCGGGCCACCCCGCGGCCCGACGCTCGCCGAGCAGTGGGACGAAGACCGAGGAGAGCTGGTTGCCGCGGCCCTTGCGGAACGTGGCGTAGGCCAGGCCCAGCCCCGCCACGGCGTAGATGGCCCACGGATGCAGCGTCCAGTGGAAGAAGGAGTACTCCAGCGCGTGGCGGGCTGCGTCGCCGCTCTGCGGCTCCGCGCCGGTGAGGGGCGGCGGGTCCGCGTAGTGCATCAGTGGTTCCCCGACCCCGAAGAACATCAGGCCGATGCCCATGCCGGCGCTGAACATCATCGCGATCCAGGCCGCGTTGGTGAACTCGGGCTCGTCGGTGTCCTGCCCCAGCCGGATGCGCCCGAAGCGACTGAGCGCGAGCACCACCGCCACCACCAGGAACGCGTCGGCGCCCAGGACGAACAGCCACGCGAAGTTGTGCAGGACCCAGTCCAGCGCCGTGTCGGCGACCGACGAGAAGTTGTCGGTCCACACCGCCGCCCAGACCACCATGGCCGTCACCGCGGCCACCCCGATCACGACCAGCCGCAGGTCCGGCGGCGGATCGGGCCGCCGGACGTTCTCTGCTGCGGCTGGCTTGGGCCCATCCGACCCGGCGTCCGTGCTCATGGAACTGAACTATGTGCGGATGGCGCCGGACCCGCGCGCCCGGAGGTCCGACCGGGTGACGGCGATCGGGTGACGGCGGCCCTTCGGACGCGCCGACGGGCGCGGGAGACCGTGCGGATAGGGTCTCGCCTACTGCACGGACGAGCGGAGAAGGTACCTCGATGACGACGACCACGCGGGTGCTGATCGCCGCGGACAAGTTCAAGGGCTCGCTCACCGCGGCCGAGGTCGCCGAGCACGTCACGGCCGGGCTCCGCGCCCACCGCCCCGACGTCACCGTCACCTCCCTCCCGGTCGCGGACGGCGGGGACGGGACAGTCGCCGCCGCGGTGGCTGCCGGCTTCTCCTCCCGGACCGTCACCGTCACCGGCCCGCTGGGCGAGCCGGTGCGGGCGGAGTTCGCCCTCCGCGGCGACACGGCCGTCGTGGAAATGGCCGCGGCATCCGGGCTGGTGCTGCTGCCGCCGGGTGAGTTCGCACCGCTGACGGCGACGACGGCGGGGACGGGCGAGCTGATCGCGGCGGCGGTCGGTGCCGGCGCCCGGACGGTGGTCCTCGGCATCGGGGGCTCGGCGACGACCGACGGCGGGGCCGGGATGCTGACGGCGCTCGGTGTCCGGCTGCTCGACGCCACCGGCCGGCCGCTGCCACCCGGGGGCGCCGCGCTGCGGGAGCTGGCGGCGGTCGACCTGTCGGGGCTGGACCCGCGCCTGGCGGGGACGCGTGTCGTACTCGCCTGCGACGTGGACAACCCGCTGACCGGACCGCAGGGAGCCGCGGCGGTGTACGCCCCGCAGAAGGGCGCCACCGCGGCCGACGTGGCGACGCTGGACGCGGCGCTCCAGCAGTACGCGCGCGTCCTGGGGGCCGCTGCCGGGGAGGGCGCCGCCGCTCTGGCGCAGTCGCCGGGCGCGGGTGCCGCGGGCGGGGTCGGCTTCGGCGCGCTCGCCGGCTTGGGGGCGGTGTTCCGGCCG
Source organism: Streptomyces spiramenti (assembly GCF_012034385.1). Taxonomy (GTDB): domain Bacteria; phylum Actinomycetota; class Actinomycetes; order Streptomycetales; family Streptomycetaceae; genus Streptomyces; species Streptomyces spiramenti. The sequence continues at coordinate 7,537 of NZ_JAAVJB010000152.1, read as the reverse complement.
GGCATCGAGGTCATGCTGGAGGTGCTCGGCTTCGCGAAGGCGCTCGACGACGCGGACCTCGTCATCACCGGCGAGGGCTCGCTGGACGCGCAGACCCTGCACGGCAAGGCCCCGGCGGGTGTCGCCGCCGCCGCGCGCGGGGCCGGTCTGCCGGTGGTGGCGGTGTGCGGTCGGCTGACGCTCGACGAGGAGGCGCTGCGCGGGGCGGGCATCGAGCGTGCCTACGCGCTGACGTCGCTGGAGTCCGACACCTCGGTCTGCCTGGCCCAGGCAGGCCCGCTGCTGCGGCGGCTGGCGGAGACGCTGGCGGCCGACCGGCTGTGACCGCTCAGCCGCCGACCGCGACCGTCGCGTTGCCGTGCGTGCCGGGGATGCGGCGGTCGGCCGGACGCGCGGTCAGGGCTCGGTGGTGGAGACGACGTGGACGCGTGGCCGCTCCGGCTTGGTGAGGTCCACGGTGATCGCCACCACCGGCTCCTTGGCGGACTGCTGCACCGTGACCCCCGCCAGTTCCCGTCGGCGGGGGTCCAGGATCCACCCGGCAACGGCGGCGTCCGCGTCCGGGATGGTGACGTCACCGTTGCGCAGCTCGCCGCGTTGGGAGCCGAGGTCCTCCAGGAACCGGCTCAGCTGCTCGGGCGAGGTCCGGAACTGCACCCACATCGTGGAGCGGTCCCAGCTGTTCTCCTCGTAGTGCCCGACATAGGTCGAGCCGTCGGGTATCGGGATGTCGTAGATGCGGCGCTGCACCTTGCTGGGCCACTCGTACACCAGGCCGCGGGCGGCGGCGGCGCGGGCCTTGTGCTCACCGCTGTCCCGGCTCTGCTCGGCGGAGACCACGGTGTAGCCGGCGGGGATCGCGATGAGCAGCCCGACGACGACGGCTGTGAGCCAGCGGCGCCGCGGCACGTGCGGGGGGTGCCGCGGCTGGTACTGCGGGGGCGGGGTGCCGCTCACGGCCGGGTCTCCGTGCGGGACGACGCGAGCGGCATCCGCAGCCCCGCCCGGTGGATCCGCTCGGCCCGGCGGCGGTTGGCGCGGACGAAGCGGCGGGCGACCAGCCGTGCGAGGTCGGCGGCGCCGACCATGCCGGCGTCCGCTCCGAGCTCCGCCCGCACGATGGTGGCCTCCGGGCGGTAGCCGCGGCCGGTCAGCTGGCGGCGGAACGCGTCCCGGGCGGGGGCGAGCAGCAGTTCGTCGGCGGCGCTGACACCTCCGCCGACGACGAAGCGGGCGGGGTCGAGGGCGGCGGCGAGGTTGGCGAGTCCCACACCCAGCCAACGGCCGATCTCCTCCAGCAGTTCCACGCACATCGGGTCGCCCTCGCGGGCGAGGTCGGTGATCATCGGTCCGGTGATCTCGTCGATCTGGCCACCGACCCGGGCGAGGATGGTGTGGGCCACCGGGGAGTCGGCCGCGGCCATCTCCCGGGCCTCGCGGACCAGCGCGTTGCCGGAGCTGTACTGCTCCCAGCAGCCGCGGTTCCCGCACGGGCAGCGGTGCCCCTGCGGGACGACCTGCATGTGCCCGAACTCGCCGGCGACCCCGTACTTGCCGCGCTTGACCCGGCCGTCCTCCAGCGCGGCGCCCCCGATGCCGGTGCCGAGGGTGATCATCACCAGGTCGTCCTCGCCGCGCCCGGCCCCGAACCGCCATTCCGCCCAGGCTGCGGTGTTGGCGTCGTTGTCGACGAGGATCGGCACGGCGAGCCGGGTGGCCAGCGCCTCACGCAGCGGCTCGTTGCGCCAGGCGAGGTGGGGTGCGAAGAGCACCCGCGAGCGGTCGGCGTCCACCCAGCCGGCGGCACCGATCCCGACGGCGTGCACGTCGTGCCGGTCGGAGAGGTCCAGCACCAGTTCGGTGATGACGTCCTCGACGACCTTCGGGCTCTTGGACTTGTCCGGCGTCTCCGTGCGGATGCGTTCCAGGATGGTGCCGTCGGCGTCGACCACCCCGGCGGCGACCTTGGTGCCGCCGATGTCGATACCGACGGTCGGCACCCGGGGGGCGGAGAGGTGGGAGCGGCGCTCGCGGGTCGCGATGGTGCGCAGGACCGTCGCCCGCGCCGTCCCCTGGTGCACTCGCTCGCGGTACGTGTTCATCGACACCGATTCTGCCCTACTCGTCGCTGTCCGGCCCGGGAGGAGCGGCCCGCCGGAGTTCGTGCCCGAGCTCCGCCAGTTCGCTGCCGCCCGCCATCTGCCGGGTCAGCTCGTCCAGGGTGATCTCCCCCGCTGCGTGGTCGCCGGCCATGGCTCCGCGCTTGAGCAGCACGAAGTGGTCGCCGACGAGGTGGGCGTGGTGGGGGTTGTGCGTGACGAGGACGACGCCCAGTCCCGCGTCGCGGGCCGCCGCGACCCGGCGCAGCACCACGCCGGCCTGCTTGACGCCGAGCGCCGCCGTGGGTTCGTCCAGCACCAGGACCCGGGCACCGAAGTGCACAGCGCGGGCGATGGCCACGGACTGGCGCTCGCCGCCGGAGAGGGTCCCGATGGGCTGGTCGACGTCGCGCAGGTCGATCCCCATGCGGAGCAGCCGCTCGCGGGTGGTGGACCGCATCCGTCGGACGTCCAGGCGCCGGAGCGGTCCGCGGCCGACGGTGGGTTCGGAGCCGAGGAAGAAGTTCCGCCACACCGGCATCAGCGGCACCATGGCGAGGTCCTGGTAGACGGTGGCGATGCCGAGCTCCAGGGCCTGGCGCGGCGAGGCCAGGGTGGTCTCGGCGCCGTCGACGCGGAACACGCCCGCGTCGTGGCGGTGCAGTCCGGCGATGATCTTGATGAGCGTGGACTTGCCGGCGCCGTTGTCGCCGAGGACGCAGGTGACGCGCCCGGCGCGCACCGTGAGGGAGACCTCCTCCAGCGCCCGGATGTTGCCGTAGTGCTTGCTGACGGCGGCGAGTTCCAGCAGGGGTGTCCCCGTGGCAGCGGCGTTCACGTCGTCGGCGGGTGCGTCGAGGTCGTTCGCGTCGTCGGCCGGAGTCGGTACGCCGGCGGTGCGTCCCGCCGTCGGGCCGGGCTCCGCCGCCGGGCGGGCCGCGGGGTCGCGGGGGTCGTTCGCATCGGTCATCGGGTTGCCTCCGCCCGTCGCCGGATCCAGAGGTTGAGCAGGGTCGCCGCCAGCAGCATGGCGCCCAGGAAGAACTTGAACCAGTTGGGGTCCCACTGGGCGAAGACGATGCCCTTGCTCGTCATGCCGAAGATCAGCGCGCCGACGGCCGCCCCGATGGCCGATCCGTAGCCGCCCGTCAGCAGGCAGCCGCCGATGACGGCCGCCGCGATGTAGATCAGCTCGTTGCCGACGCCCTCGCCGGACTGGACCACGTTGTAGTTGAAGAGCAGATGCTGTCCGGAGATCCACGCTCCGAGGGCCACGCCGAGGTAGAGGCCGATCTTCGTCCGCTCCACGGGCACACCCACGGCACGCGCGGCGTCCCTGCCGCCGCCGACGGCGAAGATCCAGTTGCCGGCGCGGGTGCGCAGGAGGATCCAGGTCGCGGCGGCGATCATCGCGATCCACCACAGGACGGTGACCTGGACGGCGAAGCCCCCGATGTTCAGCTGGGAGGCGAACAGCGCGCGGGCGGCGGGGAAGCCGTCCATGTCGGCGATCGACTTGGTGGCGACGGTGCCGCTGATGAGCTTGGTGAAGCCGAGGTTCAGCCCCGTCAGCATCAGGAAGGTCCCCAGCGTGATGATGAAGCTGGGCAGACCGGTCCGGGTCAGCAGGATGCCGTTGAACAGCCCGATGGCGAGGGTCGCGACCAGCGAGACACCGATGCCGACCCACACGTTGGCGGTGAACTCGTAGCTGATCATCGAGGAGATCAGCGCCGAGGAGGTCACCATCACACCGGCGGAGAGGTCGAACTCGCCGCCGATCATCAGCAGCGCCACCGGGACGGCCATGATCCCGATGGTCGACGCGGCGTACAGGACCGTGCCCAGGCTGCCGGCGCGCAGGAAGTTGTCGGCGACGACGGCGAACACCAGGAAGACCGCCACGGCACCGAGCACCGAGCCGAGTTCGGGGCGTCCGATGAGCCGTCGCAGCGGGGAGCGCGGCAGCAGCCGCTCGTCCTCGGCGGCGATGCTCTCGACGGTCGCGCTCACCGGGTGCCCCGCCGCGCGTAGTCCACGAGGTCCGCGGCCTGCTCGGGGGTGACGATCTGGGGCCCGGTGAGGACCGGCTGTCCGCCGCCGAGCATGTTGCCGTTGGACAGCCACAGCCAGAGCAGGTCCACGGACTGGTAGCCCTGCAGGTAGGGCTGCTGGTCGACGGCGAAGTCGATGGCGCCCTCCTCCAGCGCGCCGGCGACCTCGGGGTTCAGGTCGAAGGTGATGGTGCGGGCGTCGCTCCCGGCCTGCGACGCGGCCTTGGCGGCGACCGTCGCGAACGGCGCGCCGAGCGTGACGACCGTGTCGACGTCGTCGCCGGAGATCAGCTTGGCCTCGATGGCCGACTCCACCGCGGGCATGTTGGTGCCGTCGACGTACAGGCTCTCGACGGTGCCCTCGAAGGTGGCCCGCACGCCGTCGCAGCGCTGCTCGTGGCCGATGTTCCCCTGCTCGTGGAGGACGCAGACCGCGGCGGACGCGCCGCGCTCGTTGAGCTCCTCGCCGACGGCCTCCCCCGCGAGCTGTTCGTCCTGACCGATGTGGGCGAGGGCGCCGAATCCGGCGGAGAGGTCCTGACCGGAGTTGACGGTGATCACCGGGATGCCGGCCTCGACGGCCGCGCGGACCGCGGCCTCCATGGCGTCCGGCTTGGCCAGCGTGACGATCAGGCCGTCGACGTCCTGGTTGATCGCGGTGCGCACCAGCTCGGCCTGGCGACCGGCCTCGTCGTCGTGGGAGTAGAGGAACTCGATGTTGTCCTTGTCCGCGGCCTGCTGCGCGCCGGAACGGACGATGTCCCAGTAGGTGTCCCCTTCACCGGAGTGGGTGACCATCGCCACCTTCCAGCGCGGGGTGTCGACCGCGGACTGGCCGCCGGCGGCACGGCGCTGCTCCTCCTCGGCCCGCTTGCCGCCGGTCGAGGAGCACCCCGCCAGCACGGCGACGGCGGTGAGCGCGCCCACGGCCGCGAGCGCCGCCCGCACTGGGCGGCCCGCTCGGGGGAGGCGGCGTGTTCTGCTGGTCGGGCGGTCCGTCGGGGGGGTCGTGGCCCCCCGGCCGCTGGTCGGCCTGTGCACGCGGTCGTCGCTCCCTCGGATGTCGCTGTGCCGGGCGCCCGGTGGTGGCGGATGTCCACGACCTGACGCGGAGATCCCTACGGTATGGATATCCGACCAATAGTCCGGCAGGGGGAACCCTATCGCCGGGAACGGGGTTCAGCGGCAGCCAGGCGTCGACCGCGGCGGGAAATCGGGCGCTCGCCGCGCCGTGAACGGGCCGGGGCGCCCTTGACCGGACCGTCGCGCACCAGTTCACTGTCGGCGTCGCACTCCTCACCGAACGTGCCGACTCCCGCGTCACCCCCGCCGCTCCGTCGAGGGAGAACCGATGCACCGCGCCCTTGCCCACCTGCGCACCGCTGAGGGACCGGCCACCTGGCTGGGCGCCAACTACTGGTCGCGTGCGGGCGGCCCCCTGATGTGGCGCGACTACGACGCCGGCGTCGTGGACTCCGAACTCCGCACGCTGCGCGACCACGGCCTGACCATGACGCGGTCGTTCTTCTACTGGCCCGACTTCCATCCGGAGCCCGACCGGGTGGACGAGGAGAAGTGCCGGCACTTCTCGGACTTCCTCGACCGCCACCACCGCCACGGCCTCGTCACCGTTCCGACGTTCCTGGTGGGCCACATGTCCGGGGAGAACTGGGACCCGCCGTGGCGCGGCGGGCGCGACCTCTACCGGGACGTGTGGCTGGTGGCCCGCCAGGCGTGGTTCGTCCGCGAGACGACCCGCCGGTTCGCGCACCACCCGGCCGTCGCGGCATGGCTGATATCCAACGAGATGCCGCTCTACGGTTCCCCGCCCGGGGAGCCCGAGGCCGACCGGGAGGCGGTGGCGGCGTGGGCGCAGCTGATGGTGGACGCCGTGCGGGCGGGCGGCGGACGGCAGCCGGTCTCCCTCGGGGACGGCGCCTGGGGCCTGGAGAACACCGGGCGCGACAACGGGTTCCGGCTGCGTGACACCGCGAGGCTGTGCGACTTCCTCGGCCCGCACGTCTACCGCATGGAGGACGACGCCGTGCGCCGGCACCACTCCGCCGCCTGGGTGTGCGAGTTGACCACCGGGTTCGGTCGGCCCGTCGTCCTGGAGGAGTTCGGACTGACCGGAGCGTTCGCCTCCGAGGAGGACTCGGCGCGCTACTACCGGCAGCTGCTCCACACCTCGCTGCTGGCTGGGGCGACCGGCTGGGTGGCGTGGAACAACACCGACTACGACGCGCTGTACGAGCAGCCGCCCTACCGGCACCACGCCTTCGAGATGCGGTTCGGCATCACCGACGCCGCGGGCGCCCCCAAAGCGCCCCTGCGGGAGCTGCGCGACTTCGCAGCGGTGGTCGAGGCGGTGGAGCTCTCCCGCTGCACCCGTGCGGAGACCGACACCGCGCTGGTGGTGTCCTCCTACCTCGACACCGTTCACCCCTTCACCCGGGAGGAGGACCGCGAGCACGTGGCGCGCACCGCGCGGCAGTCCTGGATCGCCGCACGACTCGCCGACGCGCCGCCCGCCGTCGTGCGGGAGAGCGACGGCCTCCCGGGGACGGCGCGGCTCTACCTGGTGCCGTCCGTGAAGCAGCTGCTGGCCCCGACCTGGCACCGGCTGCGGGAGCTGGCCGAGTCGGGCGCCACCGTGTACGTGTCGTACTCGGCCGGTTCGCACGAGGAGCAGCGCGGGCCGTGGTACCCGGACCTCGACAGCCTGTTCGGGGTGCGGCACGGCCTGGAGTACGGGCTCGTGGACCCGATCGAGGACCCGGAGGTCGAGCTGGTCCTCACCACCGGCCTGGGCGGGCTCCCGGCCGGTCACCGGCTGCGGTTCACCGCGACGCACGGCACGGACAGCGGCCGGGTCCGCCTGCCGGTCCGGCCGGTGGACGCGGAGGTGCTCGCCGAGGACGCGCACGGGCGTCCCGCGCTGATGCGGCGCCGCGTCGGCGCGGGTTCCCTCGTGCTGTGCGTCTACCCGTTGGAGTACCTCGCGGCGTGCACACCGCGGGTCAACCCGGATGCCTCCGTCACGCTCTACGGGGCGCTCGCGGCGGAGGCGGGGGTGCGTCGGCCGGTCACCGTGGCCGATCCCCGGGTCGCCGTGGACCGGCTGGTCCACGAGGCGGGGCACGAGTACGTGTGGCTGGTGAGTCAGGCTCCGGACGACCTCACCGTCCGCCCGGAGCTGCACGACCACCGCGCTCTCACCACGCTGGACGGGACCCCGGTGGAGACGGTGACGCTGCCGGGGCACGGCGTGGCCGTGCTGCGTTCGGAGGTGGGGTAGCGGCCCGGTCCGTGGGGCGCCGGGGCCCGGAAGGGCGGCGCGGGTCGGGTCCGGTCCGTCGCCCGCCCGGCGGCCCGGTCGCCGCG
>NZ_JAAVJB010000151.1 GCF_012034385.1 Streptomyces spiramenti | reverse complement strand
GCCTCGGGCAGGCTCGCGGCGGCGTGCGCCGGTCTCCTCGCCCTGGTCGCACCGGTGCTCGCCGCCCCCACGGCCGCGGCCCCGGGCGGCCCCGCCCCGCTCGCCGCCGACGAGGGCCCGGCACCGAACGGTGACGTCGCCCAGGAAGGTGACGGCCCCTCGGGCGTCGTCGGCGTGACGGCGGGTGGGGCGTCGCCGACGGCCGAGCCCGACGCCGGTCGGGGTGGCGCCGGCCCGGGTGACGACGGGGACACCACCCGTCCGCTGGACCGCAAGGTCCCCAGCGTCGGCAAGCTCATCTGGGAGACGGCGGACGGCGGGCTCCGGATGTGCTCCGGCGCCGTGGTCGCGGCCCCCAACGGCAGCGTCGTCGCCACCGCCGCCCACTGCGTGCGGGAACCCGGGACCCCCGCGCCGGGCGACGCCTGGTTCCTCCCCGGCTACGAGCACGGCTTCGACACCTTCCGCCGCGACGGCTGGCAGGTGACCGGGGTCCACCTCCCCGAGGAGTGGGACGTCACCCGCCCACTGCGGGAGATCCTCCCGCACGACTACGCGTTCCTGACCGTGGAGCGGCGGGAGGGCCGCACCCTCCAGGAGACGCACGGCGCCAACCGGCTCCGCTTCGCCCCGGTCCCCGAGGAGGACGCGGTGACGGCCATCGGCTACGCCGCCGCCCACCCCTACGACGGCGAGTCGCCCTACTACTGCACCGGTCCGACCCGGGTGATCGGGCCGGACGAGGCCATCGCGGCGAACGTCGGCGGACTGCTCCTGGAGGAATGCGGGCTGACGCAGGGCGCGAGCGGCGGGCCGTGGCTCCAGCGGGTGGACCCGGGGACCGGCGCGGGCACGGTCGTCGGCGTGACCTCGGCGGCGACCGGCCACGGCGAGATCGTCGGCCGTCCCTACCCCGCGGGGGCGCGCGCGTTGTACGACGCCGCCGCGGGCGAGCCCCGGGCCGCCCTGCCCGACCGGTGAGCGCCCTGCCCGAACGAGGCCCGGCGCCCCGGCCCCTCCGCCCGGCGGTCCGTCAGCCCCCACTGCCGCCGGTCACCCCGCCGGGGCGAGAAAGGTGTCGAACTCCGACCGGTACCCGCTCCAGGCGTCCGGCCCGGCCGCGTACTCGGTGTCGGAGAGCAGGCAGGAGTCCAGGACCCGGACGAGGTCGTCGCAGGGGAGCTCGGGGGCGGTGAACACCAGGTGCTGGACGCGGTCGCCGTGCTCGGGGTCCCAGTCCAGCGCCGCCGCCGCGCGCCGCTCGGCGGGTACCAGCTCCCAGGCGGCGTCGGGCAGGGCCGCCAGCCACGGCCCGGTGCTCTCGACGCAGAGCGCGCCGCCGGCGCACTCCCACGACACCAGCGTGTCCGGCCGGTCGGCGAGCCAGAACCGGCCCCGGCTGCGGACCGCGACGCAGGCCAGGTCCTCCAACGCCGCGAAGAGACGGCCGGGGTGGAACGGGCGACGGGCGCGCCAGACGGTGGTCGCCACCCCGTGGGCGTGGTCGTCGTGCGGCAGCAGCGCGCACGCGGGGTGGCGACGCCCCGCCGCCGCCTCGGGGTCGAATCCGGGCCGCACGGCGTCGGCGAAGCCCGGCTCGTCCGTCCGTACCTGACGCGCGGTCGGGTGCAGCTGCCGCAGCAGGGCGTGGTCGGCGTCGTCGGCGGCCTCCGGACCGGCCACGACGACCAGCACGGAGGGGTACTCCAACTGCCGGGCGAAGGTGTCGGCGACGGTGCGGCCGTCCCCCGGGGCCGCGGCGAGGCCGCACTCGTCCAGGCCGTCCCCGTTGGCCAGGCACGGCAGGACCAGCGCCGGGTCCACCGCGGTGACGACGCCGTCCAGGCTCACGCGTTCCGAGCTGTGTGCGGCCACCACCTCGGCCATCGACTGGGGTTCGACGGAGTCCCACAGTTCGACGACGGCCAACGGGTGGGTGCCGCAGGCGGCGAGCCGCTCCAGCTCCGGCACGAGGTCGTCGCGGAGCGCGCAGCAGGCGCACTCGTTGACCAGCGGCACCTCGCGTGCGCCGGTGGTGCCGCCGGCGTCCCGGAGCGAACTGGTCACGGTGGAGCCGGTCGCCCCGGTGAGGTCGTGGTGGAGGGCGACTGCCCCGGGCACCGCGCGCAGCAGTGCCTCGGTCGTCGCCCTCCGGGCCTCGCCGTGCATGCCGGCGACGATCACCACGCTCAGCATCAGCGGCCACCGCTCCGTCGGTAGCGGCGCTCGAAGCGCTCCACGCGGCCTTCGGTGTCCATGACGCGTGCGGTGCCGGTGTAGAAGGGGTGGCTCGCCGAGGAGATCTCGACGTCGACCACGGGGTAGCTGCGGCCGTCCTCCCACTCCACGGTCGGCGCGTTCTCGCGCGCGGCCAGGGTGGAGCGGGTGAGGAAGGCGGTGCCGGCGGAGCGGTCGCGGAAGACGACCGGGCCGTAGGCGGGGTGGATCTGCTGCTGCATGACGGTTCCTCTCTCGGTCCGTGGGGTCTCAGCGTTCCTCGCGGAACGCCACGTGGCGCCGTACGACGGGGTCGTACTTGCGCAGGGTCATTCGGTCGGGGTCGTTCCTGCGGTTCTTGCGGGTGACGTAGGTGAATCCGGTGCCGGCGGTCGAGCGGAGCTTGACGACCGGGCGGATGTCGTTGCGTGCCATGCCGCTACTATACAGAAACGGGAATCATTTTCATTAAGCGTTCCGGTGGTCCCGGGTATTCCCGCCGCGCCCACCGGAGCCTGCCCCCGGCGCAGCCGCCGGAGAACGAGAGGACCGCAGCAGATGTCCGCCCACTGCCAGCTCACCGGCCGCAGCCCCGGCTTCGGCAACCACATCTCGCACTCCCACCGCCGCACCCCTCGACGCTTCGACCCGAACATCCAGCGCAAGCGGTACTGGCTGCCCAGCGAGTGCCGCCACGTCCGCCTCCGGCTCAGCACCAAGGGGATCCGGACCGTCGACACCATCGGGATCGAGGCCGCCGTCGCCCGCGTCCGGGCCCGCGGCCACCGCGTCTGACCCGTACCGCTGCGGGCGGCCCCCGGCCGCGCCCACGACGCTTCCGAACGCCCCGCGCTTCCCTCCCGCACACCCGACCACCACGGAGACCGTCCATGGCCAAGAAGAGCAAGATCGCCAAGAACGAGCAGCGGCGGCGCGTCGTCGCCCGCTACGCCGAGCGCCGCGCCGAACTGCGCGACACTATCCGCCGCCCCGGCACCCCGCCCGCCGAGCGCGAGGCCGCCCAGCGGGAGCTGCGCGCCCAACCGCGTGACGCCGCCGCGGTCCGCGTCAGGAACCGCGACAGTGTGGACGGCCGCCCCCGCGGCCACCTCCGCGCGTTCGGCCTCTCCCGCGTCACCACCCGCGTCCTCGCCCACGCCGGCCACCTCCCCGGCGTCCGCAAGGCCTCCTGGTGAGCCGCGGAACGGGCGGACGGCGCCACGGCGGCACCGGCAAACCCCGGGCCAACCCGCTGCACGCCGCCCGCATCACCTCCATCGACTACAAGGACACCGACCTGCTCCGCCGCTTCGTCTCCGACCGGGGCAAGATCCGCTCCCGCCGCCTGACCGGCCTCACGGTGCAGCAGCAGCGGGAGATAGCCCGCGCGGTGAAGACCGCCCGGGAGATGGCCCTGCTGCCGTACGCCGGTCCCGCGGCGGCGGCCGGACGCCGCGGCTAGGTCCTGTCTGGGAAGTGGCGCCGCGGGCCAGGCGGGATTCATCAGACAGGGCCCAGCGGGGCCGCCGTCCGCCCGTCGTGCCCGCTCCGCGGCGGGCACGACGGGGGCAGCCCGGTGCTCCTCCGCGAGCCGGGGCCGACGGCCGCCGCCGTCCGTCCTGCCGCTCGTGGTCGATCCGTCCGCGCCAGGGACAGCCGAGGGTCCACCCGCGTAGCATCCGCCCCATGGGCGACGCGACGACGCAGACTTCCGGGGCCACCGCGGGCGGCCAGTGGTTCCCGCCGGAATGGCCCGACCGGATCAGGGCGCTGGCACGCGGCGAGATCACCCCGCCCGAACCCCGCCCCTCCGCGACCGTGCTCCTGCTCCGAGACCCCCCTCCCGGGCGGGAGACGGGGACCGCCGCCGCCTCGGGGCCCGAGGTCTTCCTGCTGCGCCGCAGGGCGTCGATGGCCTTCGCCGGTGGCGCCTGTGCGTACCCCGGCGGCTCCGTCGACCCCCGCGACCGCACCCCGCTCACCTGGGCAGGCCCGGGCCCCGCCGGCTGGGCGGACCGACTGGGTGTGGACGAGGCGACCGCCCAGTCCGTCGTCTGCGCCGCCGTCCGCGAGACCTTCGAGGAGGCCGGCGTCCTCCTCGCCGGCCGTACCGCCGACGACGTGGTCTGCGACACCACCGGGGACGACTGGGAGGCCGACCGCCGCGCGCTGGTCTCCCGCGAACTGGCGTTCTCCGACTTCCTGGAGCGCCGCTCGCTGGTCGTCCGCGACGACCTGCTCGGCGGCTGGGCGCGATGGATCACCCCCGAGTTCGAGGCCCGCCGCTACGACACCTGGTTCTTCGTGGCGCTGCTCCCCCCGGGCCAGCACAGCCGCAACGCCTCCACCGAGGCCGACCGCGCGGGCTGGACCGCCCCCGCCGATGCGCTCGCCGGCTACCGGTCGGGCGACCTGCTGATGATGCCCCCGACCGTCGCCACGCTGCGGGCCCTGCTCCCGCACGCCCGGGCCGGTGACGTGCTGCTGGCCGCAGCCGGACGCGACCTGGCGCCGGTCCTCGCACGCGCCCGGCTGGACGGCGGACGCGTGGTCCTCAGCTGGCCGGGGCATGACGAGTTCGAACGCACGGTCGCCGCCACCGCCGAGTCCCCGACCGCCGCCGGCCCTCCGTCCGCCGCCACTGGCGACCGACCCACCCCCGCCGCCCCCGGGAAGGACACCCCATGACCGACGCCGCCGCGCCCCCCGGGGAGCCCGAGACCGCGGTCACCGACGGACCGGTCACCGAACGCGCCACCTGCCTGCTGGCGCCCAACCCGTCGATGATGACCCTCGACGGCACCAACACCTGGGTGCTCGCCGAACCCGGCGCGCGCGAGGTGGTCGTGGTCGACCCCGGCCCTCTGGACGAACAGCACCTCGCGCGGGTCGCCGCCACGGCGACCGCCGGCGGACGCACCGTCGCCCTCACCCTCCTCACCCACGGCCACCCCGACCACGCCGACGGCGCCGAACGGTTCGCGGAGCTGACCGGTTCCGCCGTCCGCGCGCGGGACGCCGCCTTCTGCCGCGGCGCGGAGCCGCTGGTCGCCGGGGAACTGCTCATCGTGGACGGCCTGCGGCTCACCGTCATCCCCGCCGCCGGCCACACCGCCGACTCCGTCGCGCTGCTGCTGGCGGCGGATCACGCGCTGCTCTCCGGAGACACCGTGCTGGGCCGCGGCACCACCGTCGTGGACCACCCTGACGGCGACCTCGGCGACTACCTCGACACGCTGCGCCGCCTGCGCGCCACCGTCATCGACGACGCAGTCCGCGTGGTGCTCCCCGGCCACGGCCCCGTGCTGCGGGACCCGGCCGGCGTCATCGACTTCTACCTGGTGCACCGCGCCAAGCGGCTCGCCCAGGTGGAGACCGCCGTCGAGGCCGGACACCGCACTCCGGCCGAGGTCGTGGCGCACGTCTACGCGGACGTGGACCGCTCGCTGTGGCCGGTGGCCGAGCGGTCCGTCCGCGCCCAGCTGGTGTATCTCACCGAGCACGGCCTGATCTGACCGGCCGCCGACGCCGAGCGCCGTCAGCGGCTGCGGCGGGCCAGTCGCTCGATGTCGAGCAGGATCACCGCGCGGGCCTCCAGCCGGAGCCAGCCACGGGCCGCGAAGTCCGCCAGCGCCTTGTTGACCGTCTCGCGGGAGGCGCCGACCAGCTGGGCCAGCTCCTCCTGCGTCAGGTCGTGCACCACGTGGATGCCTTCTTCGGACTGCACACCGAACCGGCGCGACAGGTCGAGCAGCGCCTTGGCGACACGACCCGGCACGTCCGAGAAGACGAGGTCGGACATGTTGTCGTTGGCGCGGCGCAGTCGGCGGGCGACGGCACGCAGCAGGGCACCCGCGACCTCGGGCCGCACGTTCAGCCAGGGCTGGAGGTCGCCGTGGCCCAGGCCGAGCAGCCGGACCTCGGTCAGCGCGCTCGCGGTGGCGGTGCGCGGTCCCGGGTCGAAGAGCGACAGCTCACCGATCAGTTCCCCGGCGCCGAGCACGGCGAGCATGTTCTCGCGGCCGTCGGCGGAGGTGCGGTGCAGCTTGACCTTGCCGTCGGTGACGACGTAGAGGCGGTCGCCCGGGTCACCCTCGTGGAACAGCGCCTCCCCGCGCGAGAGCGTCGTCTCGGTCATGGAGGCGCGCAGCTCGGCGGCCTGCTCGTCATCGAGCGCCGCGAACAGCGGTGCGCGGCGAAGAACGTCGTCCACGAGGTCTCTCTCCCTCTCGGCTGTGGGCCAGGTGTCGGCCGCTGGGCCCCATCATGCCGGACCGCACTGGGGTGCTGTCAGTCACAAGTCTGACCTACCGGAACCGTTTGCATGCCGCCAGGGGGGCCGTTCGGTGCTCACGGCCGGGCCGGGCGGCCCGCTGCCCGCGCGCCGGTGCGCGCCTGCCACCGCGCTCAATCGGCCGCACAGCACCGGCAGAAGGTCGCCGCCGCGGTCCGTCGCGGACGGTGGCGAACGGTGGTGTTCCGCCCACGGCGAACAGGCGGCCACGGCACGTCGGGACGGTCCGGCAGCGGCCCGACCGGTGGTTGCGGTGCACCCCGCGACCGGTACGGCACCACCACCCCGTCGTCGCTCAGCGTGACCGGGGGAGCGCCTTCGGTCGGCGCGAGCACCCCTGCCCGCCGCTGCCGCCGTGTCTCCTCCGGGGCCGTCGTGGTGGCGCCCGCGGGTCGCCTCGCTCCCCGCGCGACGGGGCCCGCTCCCCGCGCGCGGCAATGCCCCGATGCGCCCCGCACGCACCGGCGGCCACGCCGGTACCGGCCGCAACCGCCACGGCCGAAGGTCCGTCCGGCGTAGCCTTCCTGGCATGGCTGAGAGCAGGGTGCGCGCGGGGACGTCGGACACGGGGAAGAAGGCCGCGAGGACGTCGGACGCGGTCGCGTCGGGGGAGAGCGCCGGCGCCCGCGGTGAAGCGGGGAAGCCCGCCACCGGGAGGCCGGCCGGCAGGAGTTCCACGGCCAAGGGCTCCCGGACGACGGGCTCCCGGGCGAAGGGCTCCTCGGCCGAGCAGTCCGTGCGACGGGTCGGGACGGCGTCAGGGGTACGCAAGCCCGAGAGCCGGCTCGCCATGGTCCGACGGGCCCGACGGATCAACCGCGAGCTCGCGGAGGTCTACCACTACGCCCACCCCGAGCTGGATTTCGAGAACCCGTTCGAGTTGCTGGTGGCGACGGTGCTGTCCGCCCAGACCACCGACCTCCGCGTCAACCGGACGACCCCCGCGCTGTTCGCCGCCTACCCCACGCCCGAGGCCATGGCCGCCGCCGATCCCGCCGAGCTGGAGGAGCTGATCCGCCCGACCGGGTTCTTCCGGAACAAGGCGAAGTCGCTCCTGGGGCTCTCCGCGAAGATCTGCGAGGAGTTCGGGGGCGAGGTGCCCGGCCGGATGGCGGACCTCGTCTCGCTGCCCGGCGTCGGGCGGAAGACGGCCTTCGTGGTGCTCGGCAACGCCTTCGACGTTCCCGGACTGACGGTGGACACCCACTTCGGCCGGCTGGTCCGCCGCTGGCGGCTCACCGAGCAGACCGACCCGGAGAAGGTCGAGGCGGAGATCGCCGACATCATCCCGAAGAGTGAGTGGACGATGTTCTCGCACCGGGTGATCTTCCACGGTCGGCGGGTCTGTCACAGTCGGAAGCCCGCCTGCGGGGTCTGCCCGATCGCCGCGCTCTGCCCCTCCTACGGTGAGGGCGAGACCGATCCCGACAAGGCACGCGGCCTGCTGAAGTACGAGCTGGCCGGCGAGCCCGGGCAACGGCTCAAGCCACCGGCCGACTACCCCGGCCCCGCGGCGCGGCCCGCCGACGAGTCCGCCGCGGGCGACGCGTGAGCCCCCGCGAGTCGGCAGGCCCGGCGGTCGAGGGGGAGGCGGCGGGCCGCGCGGCTGCCGGCGGCGGAGCGTCGGTCGGCGAGGTGCCCGGCCCGCCCGCCGGCGGAGGCTCATCCACCGGACCCGACGCGCCGACACGCCGGGAACCCCCGGAGGCGCCGCTGCTGAGCGAGGTTGGCATCCCGCCGTGGCTCCGGCCGGTCGCCGACGCCGCCAGGACCGTCGCGCCCCACCAGCTGAGCCGGTTCCTGCCGCCCGAGCGCGGCGGCAGGCCGGCCGCCGTGCTGGTGCTGTTCGGCGACGGCCCGGAGGGCCCGCACCTGCTCCTCACCGAGCGCGCCGGGACCCTGCGGCAGCACGCCGGCCAACCCTCCTTCCCCGGAGGTTCGTTGGACCCGGAGGACGGCGACCCCCGCAAGGAGGGTCCGTTGCGCGCCGCGCTGCGCGAGGCCGAGGAGGAGACCGGCCTCGACCCCGGGGGAGTGAGGCTGTTCGCCGAACTGCCCCGCCTCTACATCCCCTTCAGCGACTTCGTGGTGACGCCCGTCCTTGGCTGGTGGCACACCCCGTCCCCGGTCGCACCGGTCGACCTGGGGGAGACCGCGCGGGTCTTCACCGTCCCCGTCAGCGAACTGACCGATCCCGCGCATCGCGGTACCGCGGTGCACCCCAGCGGCTACCGTGGCCCGTGCTTCGACGTCCGTTCCGCGCTGGTCTGGGGGTTCACAGCGGGCATCATCGACCGCGTGCTGCACTACGCCGGTTGGGAGATCCCCTGGGACCGGAACCGGCACTACAAGCTCGACGGCGGCGCGTGAGGCACCGCCCCCTGACGTGAGACGGTGGCCGCCATGAACGCAATCGACCTCATCCTGCTGCTGGCCGCCGTCTGGTTCGCGGTCCTCGGCTACCGACAGGGCTTCGTGGTCGGTGTGCTCTCCGTCATCGGGTTCATCGGTGGCGGCCTGATCGGGGTCCGGCTTCTCCCGATCGCCTGGGACCACTTCAGCGACGGCCGGCCACCGGGGTCGATCGGAGTGGTG
Source organism: Streptomyces spiramenti (assembly GCF_012034385.1). Lineage (GTDB taxonomy): Bacteria > Actinomycetota > Actinomycetes > Streptomycetales > Streptomycetaceae > Streptomyces > Streptomyces spiramenti. The sequence continues at coordinate 3,584 of NZ_JAAVJB010000151.1, read as the reverse complement.
GTCGCGGTGGTCATCGTCATCGTCCTGGCCTCCGTCGGGCAGGCGTTGACGACCCACTTCGGCAACCGGCTCCGACAGCACATCACCTGGTCGCCTGCGCGGGCCCTGGACGCGACGGGCGGCGCCCTGGTCAACGTGATGGCGATGCTGCTGGTGGCCTGGCTGATCGGCTCCGTACTGGAGAAGACCACGCTGCCCACGGTCGGCAAGGAGGTGCGGGCCTCCCGCGTGCTGCAAGGTGTCTCCGACGCGCTGCCCGACAACGCCGACACCTGGTTCGACGACTTCAGCCGCACCCTGTCGCAGCAGGGATTCCCCCAGGTCTTCTCGCCGTTCACCGAGGAGCCCATCACCGACGTGGCCGCGCCCGACCCGGAGCTGGTCGACAGCCCCGCCGTCACCCAGGCGCGCGAGTCCATCGTGAAGGTGGCCGGCACCGCCCCCAGCTGCGGGAAAATACTGGAGGGCACCGGGTTCGTCTTCGACGACGGCAAGGTCATGACCAACGCGCACGTGGTCGGCGGGGTCAGCGAACCGACCGTGCAGATCGGTGGCGAGGGGCCGCTCTACGACGCCACCGTCGTCCTCTACGACTGGCGGCGCGACGTCGCGGTGCTGGACGTGCCGGACCTGGACGCGCCGGCGTTGCCGTTCGCCGAGGACGCCGCCGTCAACGACGACGGCGCCATCGTCGCCGGCTTCCCCGAGAGCGGCCCGTTCGACGTGCGGTCCGCCCGTATCCGCGACCGCATCCAGGCCAACGGCCCGGACATCTACCGGCGCGGGACCGTCAACCGTGACGTGTACTCGCTGCGGGCGCTGGTACGCCAGGGCAACTCGGGGGGCCCGCTGCTCACCCCCGACGGCGCGGTCTACGGGGTGATCTTCGCCAAGTCCCTCGACGACGACGACACCGGCTACGCGCTCACCCACGACGAGGTGCGCGGTGTCATCGAGCGGGGCCGCACCGCGGACCAGCCGGTGGACACGGACAGCTGCGCCATGTGACGGCCGGTGGCTCCGCCGGGTCCGTGAGGGGCCGGGCGGGGCCGCGGACCACGGCGCGACGCCGGTACGACCGAGGCCCGCCGCCGGGCGTCACCCCGAGGGGACGCCCGGCGGCGGGCCTTCGTGCGGTCGCGCTGTACAGGTCGATGCGGACGGGCGGGGTAGGTGTCTGATCAGCCGCGCGGGTGGCGCAGCCGGGTCGAGACCCAGCGCGCCCTACGGCGCAGGATGTGTGGAAAACCGATACTCGGATCTCTCGTCGTCAGGCGGCCGGGACCCGCTCGTCGAGCAGCGCTCTGCGCTCTGACGGCGGCTCCGTTGCCGCTCCGTTCGCGTGTCGCGTCACGGGAGTCGTGCGTCCAGCCCATAGTGCGTCTCTGCCCCCGCCTTCGGGTGGGTAACCGTCACGGATGCCAGGAATTGGCCCATGCGTCAGGCACATCTGTGCGACTGTGAACCGTTCGTGATCGTGCGGTTCCGTGAAGTTCTCACGGAGGGTGTGAAGAAACCGAAAAGGCCCCGCGACGGCCCGGCACTCGGAGCGCGACCCGTGGTGACCCCACGCGGTCGCGCGCCTACCCGGACCGAGGCACCCCACACCGGCTTCCGGTGCCGGGCGCGCGCCGCCGCCCGGCACCGGCGACGGAGGACGCCGGGGATGCCGGGGACACCGCACCGGATTGCGGTCCGGTCAGCGGTCGGGCTCCGGGTCGCGCAGCCAGTCGATCAGCTCGGTGGAGAACGCCAGCGGGTCCTCCTCCTGAGGGAAGTGCGCGAGTCCGTCGAAGAGCCGCCACCGGTACGGCGCCTCCACGTAGGCGTTGGAGCCGGCCGAGCTCCGCGCCCGGATCACCGGGTCCAGCGAGCCGTGCAGGTGGAGCGTGGGGGCGAGTACCGGGCGCCGCATCCGCCGGTTGAACTGGATGCCGTCCGGTCGTGCCAGCGAACGCACCAGCCAGCGGTAGGGCTCCACCGAGCAGTGGGCGGTCGAGGGGATCGACATCGCCTGCCGGTACAGCTCCAGGTCCGCCTCCTCGGGGCCGCGCGGTCCCGACCACTCGCGCAGCAGCCGTCCGACCAGCGCCGCGTCGTCCGCCAGCAGCTGCCGCTCCGGCACCCACGGTCGCTGGACGCCCCACACGAAGGAGCCGGCAGCCGTCTGCCGCGGGTCCCGCAGCATCGCCGACCGCCAGTTGCGCGGGTGCGGCATGGACGTCACGGCCAGCCGCCGCACCAGCTTCGGCCGCATCACCGCGGCCGTCCACGCCAGGTAACCGCCGAGACCGTGGCCGACCAGAGCGGCGTCCGGCTCGCCCAGCGACCGGATCACGCCGGTGATGTCCAGTGCCATGTTGGCCGGGTCGTAGCCCCGCGGCGTGCGGTCGCTCCCTCCCACGCCCCGCAGGTCCATGGCGACGGCGCGGTACCCGGCCTCCGCCAGGGCGGGGAGCTGGTGCCGCCACGTCCACCAGAACTGCGGGAAGCCGTGCACCAGCATCACCAGCGGCCCGTCCCCCATCTCCGCGATGTGGAACCGCGCACCGTTGGCCGCGACATCGCGATGGGTCCACGGACCGGGCTGCTCGACGAGACTGGTCCGTGCCTCGGAACGTTCGGGAGCGGTCATGCGGGGAGTCTGTCACCTTCGTCCGCACCCTCACGCGGGCGCGGCTTGACGTTGGAGAGAACGGCGGCCGACTCCTTGGCGGAGGACCCCAGATCCGGCTTGGGCATGCGCTGGAACTCGCGCTTCGCCACGAGGCCGGCGATCCCGGCGATGACCAGGTAGAGCGCGCCGACCACCAGGAACGCGATCGCCAACGGCACGTCCCACCAGTTGCGCAACCAGAACACCAGCGCGGCCGTCAGCGGGAACGGCGCCAGCACCAGGAAGACCAGCGCCACCGCCCCGGCGGAACCGCCCTTCTTGCCGCGCTGGACGTCCTCACGGAGCTTCGCCTTGGCCAACGCGATCTCGTCGCGCATCAGCTCGGACACCTGCCCCGACGCCTCGGCCACCAGCTTCCCGATGCTGCGGCCCTCGTCGGCTGCGCTCATTGCGTCATCCCTCTCGCTGGGTAACGGACCTGCCCGCCGGGGAGCCCGGCGGGGTGCCACCGCCGCGTCCCTCGGGAGCCCGGCGCGGGCGCCACCGCCGCACGGCGCGCCCCGGCGGCCGACCCGGTCGGGGCCGGCGCGGTGCGCCGTACCGTCGGGAGACGGCCGTGCAGCGACAGTAACGCCGCCGTGCCGGTGCGTCATCCGGACGCGGCGGCCGTTGAGCCGTCCGCCGCGCGGATCACGCGCCGGAAGCAGCGGCGCTCCGTCATGGTATGCGCCCGCGGGGCTCCAGGGGTGGCCGGGAGGCCGGGCGCCGGCGACACCGCCGCCGAGGCGGTGCCGCCCGGCGCGTACCCCGCTGACGGCCGCTCAACCGGTCTGTGGCCGCGGCGCGTCGGCCCGGCGGGCCGCCCCGGCGGCTCGGACGCCCGTCGGCCACCGGGATCGCGCGCGGGGACGGACGGGGACGTGCACGGGCCGGCGACGGGAACGCGCGTGGGGGGGGGGGGGGGGGG
>NZ_JAAVJB010000150.1 GCF_012034385.1 Streptomyces spiramenti | reverse complement strand
ACCGTGGACCCCCGAGGCCCGGCCCGGCGGCTCGCCGGCACCGCGGCGCCCCGTCCCGAACCCGGGGCGCGACCGGGCGCCGGAGACGGCCGGTGGACGCCCCGGGGTCACACCCGCGGCACCCGTCGGATCGGCGCGGTGCGCGCCAGCGGCGGGGACACGGTCATGACGCGGCGGGGGCGCCCTCTCGGGCGCCCCCGGCCGTGGGTCAGGCGGACGCCTTTTCGTAGGCCTCGCGAATGTTCGCCGGAACGCGACCGCGGTCATTCACGTCGTAGCCGTTCTCCTTCGCCCAGGCGCGAATCTTCGCGGTGTCCTGGGATCCGGAAGCGGCTCGGGTACCGCGGGTACCGCGTGCGGGACGACCGCCACCTCGACGACCGGCCTTGGTGTAAGGCTCCAGGGCGTCACGGAGCTTTTTGGCGTTGGCCTCGTTGAGGTCGATCTCGAAGGACTTGCCGTCGATCGCGAACGAAACGGTCTCGCTCGCGTCGCCGCCGTCGATGTCATCGAGGAGAAGGACCTGAACCTTCTGTGCCACCGGGCTGCTCCTCATTCTTGCTCGCCGAATAGTGAGTACTGCTTGCGTAATCAAACCGCCCCGGCACCGAAAACACAAACCCTGGACCCTCTTTGGGACAAGCAGTTCGCCCGACACCACGGGACGATTCGGGCATAGCCCCCGGGGGATTCGCGGGCTTCCTTGTTCAGAGCACCAACAGCATGCGACTGTTACCCAAAGTGTTCGGCTTCACGCGTTCGAGGTCCAGGAACTCGGCAACTCCCTCATCATAGGAGTGCAGCAGCTCGCTGTAGACGTCACCGTCAACGGGCGTATCGCCGATCTCGTGGAACCCGTGGCGGGCGAAGAAGGCAACTTCGAAGGTGAGGCAGAAAATGCGCCTCACGCCGAGCCAACGCGCAGTGCCCAGAAGCTTACTCAGCAGCGCGTGGCCGACTCCGAGGCCGCGCATCGCGGGGTCGACGGCGAGGGTGCGGACCTCGGCGAGATCCTCCCACATGACGTGCAGCGCCCCGCAGGCGACGACGGCCGCGTCATCGTCGCGTTCCGCCACCCAGAACTCCTGAATGTCCTCGTAAAAGGTCACCGTCGGCTTGTTCAGCAGGATGCGTTCGGCGGCATAGGAGTCCACCAGCCGTCGCACGGCGGGAACGTCGGCGGTACGCGCTCTTCGAATCGTGATTTCCGGGGCCTTCACGCCGCGAGGCTACCGTCGGGTGCCTGCTCCGCCCTCGGCGGGGGCGGGGCGGGTGCCGCCCGGGGAGTCGCCGCCGGCAGTACCGGGCGCACGGGGCTCGTCGGACGCCGAGGGCCGGTCGCCCGGGGCGTCGAAGGCGGTCTCGTCGGGGGCGGGACCGTCCGCGCCGGGGGCGTCTACGGCGGGAGCGTCGGTGGCCGGGTCGCCGGAGTCCGACCAGGCGGGGACGTCGGGCCCGGCGGGGGCATCGGGGGCGCCGTCGGCCAGGCTCACCCCGGCCACGCCGACCACCCGCAGTGCGTCCCGCAAGGCGGGGAGCTGTTCGGGGGACATCATCGAGAAGAACGCCACGAGAGCGGCGGCGGGGTTGTCGCTCTCGGCCCAGGCCTCGTTCATCAGCACGGCCGAGTAGGCGGCGCGGGTCGAGACGGCCTCGTAGCGGTAGGCGCGGCCCTCCTGTGCCCGCCGCACCCACCCCTTGCGGTGCAGGTTGTCCAGCACCGTCATGACGGTCGTGTAGGCGATGGCACGGTCCTGCTGGAGCTCCTCCAGGACCTCCCGCACGGTGACCGGCTTGTTCCGGGCCCACACGCGCGTCATCACGGCGTCTTCGAGTTCTCCCAGGCGGCGCGGCACGCCTGAAGGATAGCGCGAAATGTCCGATGTGCCGGGGTGTGTCGAGGTGCGCACCGGCCCGGGTCGTACCCCCCGGGCGTGGCGCGACGGGGAGCCGCTCAGTCGGCGGCGTTCTCCCGCCGGTCGGCGGTGCGGGACGCGGCGGCGGCAGCCATGGCGTCGGCCGCCGCGTCCTCCTTGTACTTGTTGGCGCCACCCTGCGACCGGATCATCGTGACGATCAGGCAGGTGAAGGCGACGGCCATGACGGTGGGGGGGAAGAGGGCGATGACGTAGTCCACGGTCTCCGTCTCCTGGGTAGGGCGCCCGGGCCGGACCCGGGGCACCCTCCAGCGTATCGGGACCTATTCGTCGGCTTCGTCGGGGGGCGTGGGACTGTCCGGTGCCGGCCGCTTGTGGCGGAAGACATCGGCCGGCGTGGGCACGGGACGACCCGGGGCCGGATTCCCGGCGGGGCGCCGACGGGTTTCCCCGCCGCCACGTCGCGCGTTCTCCTGCTCGCCGCTCTCGGCGTCTGACGTACGCATGCGACGAGATTAGCCGCTAACCGGACAATTCTCAGAAGATACGGCTGAGGCAGTGACGGACAGGTGCGTGTCACTGATGCGCTCGCGGTGCGGCGCCGAGGCGCCGCGAATGGCCCCGCGTCATGCCACGCCGGCCGCCCGGTTTCCCGGGCAGCGCGCACCGACCGCCCGCAGGCCCGCAATGCCCGGAACCGCAGGACGGAGACCGCCGGGGCTCCCGGAATTCTGCCGTGGCCGCCGCGGCGGGGTCCGCCCCGCCTCCGGGCGGGGCGAACCCGCCCATTCGGCAGGACACCCGGGAGCCGGCACGTTCCGCCGGGCAGCGTTCGGCGGCCACTTCCGGCGACGTCTTCGGCCGGTTCTCCCGACCGGTTCTCCCGATGGGCCGGATTCACCCGTTCGAGCGCACTCGTGCGGCATCCGGCCGTGCGTCGGAAGGGTGGGGACAGCCCGGCCGTTCGGTGAGGGCGCGCGCCGGTGAGTTCGGCGGCGCGTTCAGCTCGCCGTGTTCGGTGAGCCCGGGGCATGTTCAGTGACGGGGCGAATTTCGCTCGAACACCAATCGCAGACCGATCAGGGTCAGCCACGGTTCGTGTTCGTCGATGACCGTCGCCTCCCGGAGCACCAGCGGAGCGAGACCGCCGGTGGCGATCACGGTGACGGAATCCGGTTGCTCCGAGAGTTCCCGTCGCATCCGCTCGACGACTCCGTCGACCTGGGCGGCGAATCCGTAGACGATGCCGGACTGCATCGACTCCACGGTGTTCTTTCCGATGACCTGGCGCGGCGGGGAGAGTTCCACCTTCCGCAGCTGGGCACCGCGCATACCGAGCGCCTCGACCGAGATCTCGACGCCCGGTGCGATGGCTCCACCGGCGTATTCACCGCGCGCGGTGACGGCGTCGTAGGTCGTGGCCGTGCCGAAGTCCACGATGATGCAGGGGCCGCCGTACAGCTCGACCGCGGCGGCGGCGTTGATGACGCGGTCGGCCCCGACCTCCTTGGGGTTGTCCGTGATGACCGGCACCCCGGTGCGCACCCCGGGCTCCACCAGCACCGCGGGGATGTCGCCGTAGTACCGCCGCGTGACCTCGCGCAGTTCGTGGAGGACGGACGGCACCGTGGAGCAGACGGCGATGCCGTCGATGTTGTCGCCGAGGTCCCGGCCCAGCAGCGGATGGCGCCCCATCAGCCCCTGGAGCAGCACCGCGAGCTCGTCCGCGGTGCGGCGGGCGTCGGTGGAGATCCGCCAGTGCTCGACGATGTCCTCGCCGTCGAAGAGGCCGAGGACCGTGTGGGTGTTACCGACGTCGATGGTCAGCAGCATCAGGCGCCTTCCCCGGACCGCAGGTCGAGACCGATGTCCAGGATCGGGGACGAGTGGGTGAGGGCCCCCACGGCGAGGTGGTCCACCCCGGTCTCCGCGTAGGCGCGGGCGTTCTCCAGGGTGAGTCTGCCGGAGGACTCCAGCCGGGCCCGGCCGGCGACCAGCGCGACCGCCTCGGCGGTCTCCCCCGGGGTGAAGTTGTCGAGCAGCAGCAGGTCGGCACCGGCGTCCAGCACCGGCTCGATCTGGTCCAGGCGGTCCACCTCGACCTCGACCGGCACCTCGGGGGTGCCCCAGGCCGCGAGCTCGGCGCGGACGGCGCGGAACGCCTCCGCGACGCCGCCAGCCGCCACCACGTGGTTGTCCTTGATCAGCGCCGCGTCGGAGAGGGACATCCGGTGGTTCTCCCCACCGCCGCAGCGGACGGCGTACTTCTCCAGCGCGCGCAGCCCCGGGGTGGTCTTGCGGGTGTCGCGGACGGTGGCGCCGGTGCCCTCCAGGACGTCGGCCCAGGCGCGGGTGGCCGTGGCGACGCCGGAGAGGCGGCACAGCAGGTTGAGCGCGGTCCGCTCGCCGGTGAGCAGGTCACGGGTCCGACCGGTGACCGAGAGCAGCACGGCGCCGGCGGCCACCCGGTCGCCGTCCTCCGCGTGGCGTTCGACCTCCAGGTCGTCGGTGGCCACGACGGAGAGCACCGCCTCGGCGACGCGGAGCCCGGCGACGGTACCCGCCTCGCGGGCGGTGAAGTCGGCGGTGGCGACGGCCTCGTCGGGGACGGTCGCCAGGGTGGTGACGTCGGGCCCCTGGTCGAGGTCCTCCGCCAGGGCGATGTGCGCCACCTCCTCCACGGCGACCGGGTCCAGCCCGGCGGCCTCCAGCAGCCCCGCGAGCTCGGCGTCGAGCCCGCAGACGGTGTCGAGGTGACCGGGGCCGTCACCGGCGCAGCCGGCGCCGTCGGCCGAGCAACCGCAGCCGCCGGCCGCCGCGGACGGGACGTCGGGGGCGGCGGGGAGCAGGTCGACAACGGCCGGCTCGGGGCGGGGGTCGGGGCTGGCGGTGGTCATGAGGTGCTCTCCTCGGGGTCGCCGGAGTTCTCGGCGGGGTGGTGCGCGGCGTGCGCCGCGGTGGGGTCCTCCCCTGGGGCGGGCCGCACGGCGGCTGCCGGCCACGGCGTCAGGGGGCCGAACGTCGGGTCGTCGGTGGTCCGCGTCGACGGGACGGGGCCGTCGCCGCCGGGGACCAGGCTCACCAGCAGGTGCCGCTGCCACGCGGCGTCGTCCCGCTCCGGGTGGTCCTCGCGCCAATGGCAGCCGCGCGTCTCGGTGCGCCGCGCCGCGGCGGCGACCAGGACCCGGGCGACCAGCAGCAGGTTGGCGTTCTCCCACGCCTCCACGCCCGGCTCCCCGGCCTTGCCGCCCGGCGCAGGGGCGGCGAGCGCGGCGCCGGCCGCCGCCAAGCTGTCGGCGGACCGCAGCACCCCGGCGCCCTCGCTCATCACTCGCTGGATCTCACCGCGGGCCTCCGGCGGCGGCAGCGGCAGACGGACGGCGGCTGCCGTCGGAGCGGCGGGGGCGGGCGGGCGTGGCGGCTCGGCCAGGCAGGCCGCGGAGATGCGCTCGGCGAAGACCAGCCCCTCCAGGAGCGAGTTGGAGGCGAGGCGGTTGGCACCGTGGACGCCGGTGCAGGCGACCTCGCCGCAGGCGTACAGGCCGGGGACGGTGGTGCGGCCGTGAAGGTCGGTCCGGACGCCGCCCGAGGCGTAGTGCGCGGCGGGCGCCACCGGGACGGGCTCCGTCACCGGGTCGATGCCGTGGGAGCGGCAGGACGCCAGGATCGTCGGGAACCGGCGCTCCCACATCGCGGCGCCGAAGTGGCGGCCGTCGAGAGACATGTGCGAGGCGCCCGTCTCGCGCATGCGGCGCATGATGCCCTTGGCGACGATGTCGCGCGGGGCCAGCTCCGCCAGCTCGTGCCTGCCGACCATGAACCGGTCGCCGTCGCCGTCCACGAGGTGGGCGCCCTCGCCGCGGACGGCCTCGGAGATCAGCGGCTGCTGTCCCTGCGCCTCCGGCCCCAGCCACAGCACGGTCGGGTGGAACTGGACGAACTCCAGGTCGGAGACCTCCGCGCCGGCACGGAGCGCCAGCGCGACGCCGTCGCCGGTGGAGACGGCCGGGTTGGTCGTGGCGGAGAAGACCTGGCCCATGCCGCCGGTGGCGAGCACCACCACGGGGGCGTGGACGGCGCCGACGCCGTCGTGTCGCCCCTCCCCCATGACGTGCAGGCTGACCCCGGCGGCGCGGCCGTCGACGTCGGTGAGCAAGTCGAGGGCGAGGGCGTGCTCGACCACCTCGATACCGGCGCGGCGCACGGCGGCGACCAGCGCCCGGGAGATCTCGGCGCCGGTCGCGTCGCCGCCGGCGTGCGCGATGCGACGGCGGTGGTGGCCGCCCTCGCGGGTGAGGGCGATGGTGCCGTCGTCGGCGGTGTCGAAGCGGGCGCCGGTCGCGATCAGCCGGCGGACCGCGTCCGGGCCTTCGGTGACGAGGGTGCGGACCGCCGCCTCGTCACAGAGGCCTGCGCCGGCGGTCAGGGAGTCGTCGCGGTGCTGCTCGGGCGTGTCGCCGGGGCCGAGGGCGGCGGCGATGCCGCCCTGCGCCCAGCGGGTCGAACCGTCGTCCAGCAGCGCCTTGGTGACGACGACCGTGCGGCGGCCGGCCTCGGCGCAGCGCAGCGCGACGGTCAGCCCGGCTATGCCGGAGCCGACGACGACGACGTCCGCTCGGGTGGCCCACGTCGGTTCCGGGCCGAGGACGGCCACCGGGCCGGGGGCTGCTGCCGCGGGCGGGCGCGGCTCGGCGGTCACGGTGCGGTCCCGAGGTCGAGCTGGACGTTGTCGATCAGGCGGGTGGCGCCCACCCGGGCGGCGACGGCGAGTACCGCGGGGCCCGGCGGGGCGGGGTCGCCCGGGGTGATCTCCGTGAAGGTGCCCGGGTCGATCAACGCCAGGTAGTCGGTCTCCAGCGGCGGGTCCAGGCGGGCCGCCTCGCGCAGGACCGTGCCGGCGGCGGCGAGCGCTGAGCCGGCGGGGTCCGGTTCACGCGTCGCGTGCGCCATCGCACGGGCGTCGGCCGACGCCTCCTCCTGGTCGAGCGCGGCGAGCGCCTCGGCGAGGCCGGGGCCGGGTGTCGGGGCCTCGCGGGCACGGGCGCGGAGCGCGGCCTCGGCGACGAGCCGGTCCCGGGCGGCGAACAGCGCGCGGGAGAGGGCCAGGGCGGTGCCGCGCTCGGCCGGTGAGAGGTAGCGGTTGCGGCTGGAGAGCGCCAGGCCGTCGCCCTCCCGGACGGTCGCCACCCCGACGACCCGGACGGGGAAGTCGAGGTCGCGGACCATGCGGCGGATCAGCGCCAGCTGCTGGGCGTCCTTCTCCCCGAAGAAGGCCACGTCCGGGTCGGTGAGGTGGAGCAGCTTGGCGACGACGGTCAGCACGCCGTCGAAGTGGCCGGGGCGGTGCGCGCCCTCCAGCCGGTCGCCCATGGGGCCGGCGGCGAGGGTGACCAGCGGGGTGCCGTCGGGGTAGACCTCGTCGCCCGCGGGGGCGAACACCACGTCGGCGCCGGCCTCGCCGGCGATCCGCAGGTCGTCGGGAAGGGTGCGGGGGTAGCGGTCGAAGTCCTCGCCGGGCCCGAACTGGAGCGGGTTGACGAAGACGGTGACGACGACCTGCCCACCGGGCCCGGCCTCGCGGCGGGCGGCGGCGACGAGGGCGGCGTGGCCGCGGTGCAGCGCGCCCATGGTCATCACGACGGCGCGGGTGGAGCCGGGTCGGCGGAGCTCCGCCAGTTCGGCGGTGGTGTGCGCCAGGTGGGGGGTGGTCATGTGCCGTCCTCCGTCCGGCCCGTGCCGGCGGGCGGCTCGCCGGCCAGTGCCTCCAGCAGCCGTTCGGCCTGCTCGGGGCGGAGCATGCCGTTGTCGAGCGCCCGGTCGGCGGTGGTCCGCGCCATGGCGAGGTAGCCGGGCAGGACACCGGGGACATGGTGGCGCAGTTGCGCGACGTGCTCGGTGACCGTCCCGGCGTCGCCGCGGGCGACCGGCCCCGTCAGGGCGGCGTCGCCGGAGCGCAGCGCGTTGTCGAGCGCCGCCCCGAGCAGCGGACCGAGCATGTGGTCCGGCGCGGTGACGCCCGCGGCGCGCAGCACCTCCATGGACTGCGCGACGAGGGTGACGAGGTGGTTGGCGCCCAGGGCGATCGCCGCGTGGTAGAGCGGCCGGGCGGCCTCCTCGATCCACTCGGGCTCGCCGCCCATCTCGATGACCAGCGCCGACGCGACCATGCGCAGTTCCTCGGGGGCGGTGACGCCGAAGGAGCAGCCGGCGAGCCGCTGCACGTCGACGGCGGTCCCGGTGAACGTCATGACGGGGTGCAGCGCCAGCGGCAGGGCACCGGCGCGGCGGGCGGGCTCCAGCACGCCGGTGCCGTAGCGCCCGGAGGCGTGGACCAGCAGCTGTCCGGGCCGTACCGCGCCAGTGCCGGCGAGGCCCGCGACCAGGTCGGGGAGGGCGTCGTCGGGCACGGTCAGCAGGACGAGCTCGGCGCGGGCGAGGACCTCGGCCGGCTCGACGACCGCCGCGTGGGGCAGCAGTTCGGCGGCCCGGTCGCGGGAGGCCCGTGACACCGCGGAGACGGCGACGGGGCGGTGGCCGGCCAGTGCGAGCGAGGCGGCGAGTGCGGGACCGACGCGGCCGGCCCCGACGACGCCGACGGTGAGCCGGGCGGGTCGGTCCTCGGCCCGGCCGGGCTGGGCAGGGGGTGGTTGGTTCACGGCGCCTTCCGTTCCAGTCCGTCGTTCCGGTACCGGACGATCGTCGCCATGCTACGGGCCGGGCCGACGGCGGCGGCGCCCCGGGCGAGGGGTGGGACGGCCGCCGGTCGGGGCGGGATGTCACGGGATGCGCCCCGGGCGGGGCAGGCGGCGCGGGGCCGGCGCCGGGGCGGAGCTCGCCGCGGTACGGGCGGAGCGGGGTGGACGGGCCGGGGGCGCCGGGTGCGCTCAGAGCGTGTGTGAGACCCCGCGTCGGATCAGCTCGCGGCGTCGGATGCGGTCAGCTGCACGGCGGAGGGGCGCCCTCGTACCGGGTTGTGTGCGGGCGTTCCTGGCAACGCAGCGGATGGCCGTGGCCGGCGTCCCGGGCCCGGCGTGGGGTCACACACACGCTCAGGCGCCGCGGGCCTGCACCAGGCCGATCTCGTACGCGAGGACCACCGCCTGGACCCGGTCGCGGAGCTGGAGCTTGGCCAGGATGCGCCCGACGTGGGTCTTGACCGTCGCCTCGGAGACGACCAGCTGCGCGGCGATCTCGCCGTTGGAAAGCCCCTGCGCGATGAGCACCAGCACCTCGCGCTCGCGTCCGGTGAGCTGGTCCAGCTCGGGGTGGGCCGCGGTGCGGCGGCGGACGGGGAGCAGCGCCGAGAAGCGGTCGAGGAGCCGCCTGGTCGTGGAGGGGGCGACCACGGCGTCGCCGCTGTGCACGGAGCGGATGGCGGAGAGCAGCTCGTCCGGCGGCACGTCCTTCAGGAGGAAGCCGGCCGCCCCTGCCTTGAGCCCCGTGAAGGCGTACTCGTCCAGGTCGAAGGTGGTGAGGATCAGCACCTTCGGTTCGCCGGGACCGCCCTCGCCGTCCCGGCAGATCCGGGAGGTCGTCTCGACGCCGTCCATGCGCGGCATCCGCACGTCCATCAGCACCACGTCGACCGCGGTGGAGCGCAGCGTCTCCAGCGCCTCCACGCCGTCACCCGCCTCGGCGACGACCTCCATGTCGGGCTGCGCGGCGAGGACCATCTTAAAGCCGGTGCGGAGCAGGACCTGGTCGTCGACGAGCATGACGCGGATCGGCATGTGCGGCGTCTCCTTGGAGGCGGTGGGGCGGGCGGTGGCGGGTGGCTGGGCGGGGTCGGTGCGCCCGTCAGGAGGTGTCGGAGCGGCAGGTGTGCTGCGGGCGGGCCGGTCGTGGGGCGTTCCGATCCGTCGGCGGTGCGGCGGGGTCGCCCCCGGTGTCGGGGCCCGTCGCGTCGTGCGGGCCGTGCGGGACGGTCGCGGCCTCCGGTGGTTCGGTCTCCCCCGGCGGTACGACGGGCGTCTCCCCCGTTCCGACCCCGGAGGAACCCGCCGGGGCGGTGCGGTCCGCGGAGCCTCCTCCGGACGTGGCCTTCGCCGGGGCGGCTGCCTCGGCGACGGGCAGGGTGGCGCGGATGCGGAAGCCGCCGCCGGGACGCGGGCCGGTCTCCAGCCGACCGCCGACCATGCCGACGCGCTCCCGCATCCCGATGAGCCCGTGGCCGTGGCCGTCGTGGCCGCGGTCGCCGTAGAGCCACGCCTGGGCGCCGCGCCCGTCGTCCTCGGCGAGGACGGACAGCGCGTCCCCGCCGTAGGTCAGTTTCACGCTGGCGGCGACGCCGGGCCCGCCGTGCTTGCGGGTGTTGGTCAGCGCCTCCTGCACGATGCGGTAGGCGGTCAGCTCGACGCCGCTGGGCAGCGGGCGGGGGCTGCCGACGCACTGGCAGTCCACGGTCAGGCCCGCCCCGCGGACCTGCGCGATCAGGTCGTCGAGCTGTTCGAGGCCGGGCTGCGGCACGTAGTCGCCGGGCATGTCCTCGTTGCCGTCCTCGCGCAGCACCCCCAGCAGCCGTCGCATCTCGGTGAGTGCCTGGCGGCCGGTGCCCGAGATGGTGTCCAGCGCGCTCCTGGCCTGGTCGGGCGAGCTGTCGAAGACGTAGGACGCACCGTCGGCCTGGACGACCATCACGGAGACGTTGTGGGCGACGACGTCGTGCAGTTCGCGGGCGATCCGCGCGCGTTCGGCCGACACGGCCATCCTGGCCTCGGTCTCCCGCTCGTGCTCCAGCCGTGCGGCGCGCTCCTCCAGCTCGGCGTAGTAGGCGCGGCGTGTCCGCAGCGAGTCCCCGAGGACCCAGGCCAGCGCGAAGGCCACGGTGAACAGGACGGTGTTGGAGACCAGGTAGAACGGCTCGTCGAATCCGCTGGGGTTCCAGCGCAGCACGCCCGCGGTCGGGGCCAGCAGCGCGGCGGCCAGTGCCAGCCTGGAGGCCCAGCGGACCCGTTCGGACGCCACGCTGAAGACGATGAAGAGGAAGCAGATGTTGATGAGCATCGGCGGTGCGTCGGTGGCGAGCTGCACCAGCCCCGCGCCGATGGCGACGAGCAGCATGCGGTCCGCGTGGCGGCGGCGCCAGGTCGAGGCGACGAAGACACCGGCGATCGCCACGAAGGCGCCGACCTGGCTGACGACGGGCTGGCCGCCGGGGAAGCCGAGGACGACGCGCACGCTGATCAGCGCCAGGATCAGGCTCCACGCGCCGTCCACCCAGACGGGGTGTCGGCGCAGGAAGTCGTAGATCCGGCTCATGTCACCCAGCGTAGGCAGGGGAGAAGCGGGTCGGAGTCACCCGGAGGGGCGATCCCGTCGGCGCGTCCCTAGTCCTCAAGGTGGATGAGGCGTGTCCGCCCCGTGTGCGGGACCGGTTCCGACCTCGGCGGGGTCCCTTCCCGGCTCTCGGCGCGTACCGTGCCGCCGGTGAGGGGTGAGCGGTGTGAGACGGACGACAGGGCGGGTGGCGTTGCGCCGGGCGGAGGGCGCGCAGGCGCGCGGGGAGGCTCGGGAGCGACCGTGGACGCGGAGCGCGACGGCCGCACCCGGGCGCCGGGCGGCCGGGTGCGGGCTCCCGGCGCGCGGCACGGCACGGCGACGGGCGGCCGGGTGACGGACGGCGCGTCGGCAGGCGGACCGGCCGAGGAACGCCCGACCGAGAACGGGCCGACCGAGAACGGGGCCGCGGCGGGCGGCGGGTGGGCCGGCTGGCGTGAGGCGGCCGAGCGGGCGCTGTACGGCGGCGCTTCCGCGAGCGACGGGCCGGGGACCGACACCGGGGGGTTCTTCCTGCGGGAGGCACCGGCCGCGCACTTCCGCACCGCCGTGCACGCCTCACCCCTGTTCGCGACGGCGGTGGCGGAGCTGCTGCTGCGTCTGGACGAGGCGCTCGGACGCCCCCCGGTGCTGGACCTGGTGGATGTGGGGGCCGGCCGCGGTGAGCTGCTGGCGGGTGTGCTGGCCGCGCTTCCTCCGCGGGTCGCGGACCGGGTCCGGCCGTGCGCGGTGGAGCGCGCGGCGCGGCCGGCCGGGCTGCCCGACCGCGTTGCCTGGTCGGCCGCCCCGCCCGCGGGCATCACCGGACTGCTGTTCGCCAACGAGTGGCTCGACAACGTGCCGTTGGACGTCGTGGAGAGCGACGGGACGGGGCAGCTCCGCCACGTCCTGGTGCGGGCGGACGGCCGGGAGCGCCGCGGCGGGCCGGTCGGCGGCGAGGACGCGGCGTGGCTGCGGCGCTGGTGGCCCTCGTGCGGCTCGCCCGGCGAACGGGCCGAGATCGGGCTGACCCGCGACGCGGCCTGGGCCGGGGCCGTGGCAACGGTCCGGCGCGGCCTGGCGGTGGCGGTGGACTACAGCCATGCGCGGACCACCCGGCCGCCGCTGGGAAGTCTGACCGGCTACCGGGACGGCCGCCAGGTCGCGCCGGTGCCCGACGGCGGCTGCGACCTGACGGCGCACGTCGCGATGGACGCCTGTGCGGCGGCCGGCGCCGCCGTGCCCGGTGCCGGTGCCCCGCTCCTGCTGACGCAGCGGACGGCGCTGCGCCGGCTGGGGACGGACGGGCGCCGCCCGCCCTTGGAGCTGGCACGGACCGACCCCGCGGGGTACCTGCGGGCGCTGGCGCGGGCGGGTGAGGCGGCGGAGCTGACGGACCCGGCCGGGTTCGGCGGTTTCGAGTGGCTGGTGCAGCCCGTCGGGGTGCCGTCCCCGTTGGCGGCGGGGCCGACCGGGGAGACAGATCCGGCGTAGGCCAGGCCGGACACCGACGGCGGGGCACCGGGCGCCGGGGCACGGACGCCCGGAGCCGGGGCAGCGGCACCGGGCGCCGGGGCACGGACG
>NZ_JAAVJB010000014.1 GCF_012034385.1 Streptomyces spiramenti | reverse complement strand
GCGCGGCGGGCTCACGACGAGTAAGGGGGCCTGACGGCCCGTAACGTACGCTGACTCCTCGGTCGGCCCGCGGCCGGCGCGTCGCCGAGAGTGTGCGAGGAGCAGCATGACGGACGCCCGCCCCGTCTACCAACGGATCGCAGACGACCTGCGCCGCAGGATCGACGACGGCACTCTCCCCGTCGGGTCGCGCATCCCCTCGCGCTCCGAGCTCCGGCGCGCCTACGACGCCAGTGACCAGACGGTCGACCGCGCGGTCCGCGTCCTGAAGGCGGCCGGCTACGCCCACGGCCAGTTCGGTCGGGGCGTCTTCGTCAGCGACCGCGTGCCCATCGGCGCGCTGGTGAGGGCGCCGCACTCCGTGGACACCCCGCTCGCCGCCCGCCTGGTGCTGGCCTGCGGGGTGAGCGACACCGGGGACGACGCCCTGCAGCCGCCGACCGGCGGCCCGTCCGGGCCGCCGGAGGCCACCCCGCATCTGGCGTGGGAGGCCACCTCGACCACCGGTAACGCCCCACCGCTCGTCGCCGAGCGCCTCGCACTCGGGGCCGGGGCGCCCGTCGTCCGCACCGCGTACGAGTTCCTCGCCGACCGGCGCCCGCTCCAGCTCTCCGTCAGCTGGGAGCCCCTCGCCCTGACCGGCGGCACCGAGGTGGAACTGCCCGATCGTGGCCCCTATGCCCGCTGCGGGGTCCCGGGGCGCTTCGCCGCCATCGGGATCCGGGTGGTGCGGGCCAGGGAGGCGGTGGGCTCCCGCCCCGCGTCGCCCACCGAGGCGGAGGCGCTCGGCTGCTCCCCCGGCCAGTCCCTGACCGTCGTGGAACGAACCCACTACGACGACCACCGGCGCCCCGTGGAGACCTCTGACACCGTGGTCCGGGGCGACCGCTGGCGGCTGGAGTACCCGATCGACCTCGCGGCGCCCCACCCCGCCGTCGCCCGCTGACCCCCGCTTGCTGCCCCCGCCCGCCCGGTCCGATGCCGGCTGCGTCAGCCGTCCCTGCCACGGTGTTCCGCGGCCTCCGCGTGGACCTGCGCCAGCCCCGGGCTGCCGTGCTCCGCCCAGAGCCGCCCGCAGCCGACCACGTCCACCTCCCGGCCGGTGGCGAGGACCACCACCGGCAGCCCGGCGTCGTCGCGCCCCCAGCGGGCGCCCGCGACGCTGCGCACCACCACCGTGCCCAGGCAGAGCCCGGCGTCCGTGCCGAGCTCCTCGCGCTCCGCGGGATCCTCGCGCCAGCGCGGCGGCAGCTGGTCGAGCGCGCCCAGGGACCCGGGGCCGTCGTCCATGACGACCCCGGCCGCAGCCGCGTACTCGCGCAGCAGCTCGCACTCGGCGAGCAGCTCCGTGACGCCGCTCTCGTCCGGCCACCGGCGACCGTGCGCCCGGTCGGGGCCCGGCCGGCGGTGTCGTGACAACCTCATCGGCCCAGCGTGGCACCGGCCGCCCCCCGGCGCTCACCGGGAGGCCGCGCGCGGCTCCGTCGATCAGCCGGCGGTCTCGACGTCGAGATCCACCACGACGGGGGCGTGGTCCGAGGCGCCCTTGCCCTTCCGCTCCTCGCGGTCCACGTAGGCGTCCGACACGGCCCCCGCGAAGGGCGCGTTGCCGTACACGAGGTCGATCCGCATGCCCTTGTTCTTCGGGAAGCCCAGCATGCGGTAGTCCCAGTAGGTGAAGGGGTGGTCGTACTTGAGCGGCCGGGGCACGACGTCCCGCAGTCCGGTCTCCCGCAGCGCCGCCAACGCGGCGCGCTCGGCCTCCGTGACATGCGTGGCGTCCGTGAACTGCGCGATGTCCCACACGTCCTCGTCGGCGGGGGCGATGTTGAAGTCCCCGAGCACGGCGAACGGCCGCCCGCCTGCCGCGTCGGCGGCGACCGCCGTGCGCAGTGCGGCCAGCCACTCCAGCTTGTAGGTGTAGTGGGGGTGGTCGACCTCGCGGCCGTTGGGGACGTACACCGACCAGACCCGCACGCCCCCGCAGACCGCGCTGACGGCACGCGGCTCGACCGCGCCGTCGTACTCGGGCCCGCCGGGGAGCCCCGTGCGGACCTCGCTCAGCCCGACGCGGGAGATGACCGCCACCCCGTTCCAGCGGCCCGTGCCGTGGGACGCCGCCTCGTAGCCGAGGTCGCGCAGCGGGCCGCTCGGGAACGCCTCGTCCCCGCACTTCAGCTCCTGGACGCACAGCACGTCGGTACCCGAGGACTCCAACCAGGCCAACAGCCGCGGCAGACGGGAGGTGATGGAGTTGACGTTCCAGGTGGCGATACGCATGGCTTCTCTTCCTCGGACGTGCGGGGAGCGGACGTGCGGTGTGCGGGCGGCGGGGCCGGGGCCGGGGCCGGGGTCAGAGAGTGAGCGTGCCGCCCGGGATGAGGCGCGTGTACTCCGCGCCGCCCAGCCCCGGCCCCGCAGGACCGAGCTGGCGGCCGTAGACCGCGTGCCCCGGTTCCGCCAGCAGCCCGTCGTGTACCGCGAGGGCCCGGGTGGGGGAGACCTCCCGAACGTAGTCGACGACCTCGGAGAACTTGTTCCACGGCGCGTGGACGGGAAGCAGCAGGTTCTCGACGGGGCGGCCCGGGACGGTGAGGGCGTCACCCGGGTGGAAGAGCGAACCGTCCACCAGGAACCCGATGTTGGTGACGCGGGGGATGTCGGGGTGGATCACCGCGTGCAGCTCGCCGTGCACCTCGACCGAGAAGCCGGCGGCCTCGAAGGTGTCGCCGTTGCCCACGGTACGGATCCGCCCCGGGTACGCGGCGGCGAGCTGCTCGGCGACGCTGCGCAGCGTCCAGACGGTGACCGCCGGATCGGCGTCCAGCGCCGCGCGCAGCCTGCCCTCGTCGAAGTGGTCCGGGTGCTCGTGCGTGACGAGCACCGCCTCCGCCCCCAGCGCCGCGTCGGGCTCGCTGAAGGCCCCCGGATCGACGACCAGGCTGCGACCGGCCCGGCTCAGCCGTACGGACGAGTGCCCCTGCTTGGTGAACTCCATGCGGGCCATTGTGCCCCGCGCCGCCCCCGGCCGGGGGACGCCGGAGCAGCTCGGGCCGCGCGTCCCGGGCCCGTCGCCCCGGGACGGTCGCCGCACGCGCGAGGGGCGGTGGGAGTCTCCTCCCACCGCCCCTCGTCGGCGCGGCCCGCGGTGTCACCGGGCTGCGGTGTCACTGGGCTGCGGCGCGCGCCTCCCGGCGGTCCTCACGGAAGGCGTACACGCGGCGCGCGGTCGCGAACAGCGGGATGACCGCCGCGAGCACCACCTGCATCGAGCAGGCGGTCTGGAGCATCAGCTCGCCGCCGGGGGCGTCGAAGGCCCAGGCGGTCAGCATGCCCATGCACAGGGTGATCCACGCGAGCATCGCGCCGGCCAGCGGGCCGCGCGGCTTGGGGTACTCGACACGGCTCACCATCAGCCACGCCACGCCGACGATCGCCAGCAGCGTCGGCACGAACGGCAGCTCCAGCAGGACGATCGAGACCACGGTCAGCGCGCCGAACGGGCACGGCATGCCCTGGAAGACGCCGTCGGGCATCGACACGCACGAGAAGCGGGCGAGCCGCAGGATCACCGCCAGCAGCACCACGATCGCGGCCAGCGCCGACAGCGGCTCGTGGATGTCACCGACGACCATGCCCCACACCAGCACGAAGTAGGCGGGCGCCAGGCCGAAGCTGATCAGGTCCGAGAGGTTGTCGAGCTCCGCGCCCATGGGGGAGCTGCGCAGCTTGCGCGCCACCAGGCCGTCGAAGAGGTCGAAGATCGACGCGAGCAGCATCAGCAGTACGGCGGTCGCGGCGTTGTTGCGCACGACGCCCACGTCACCGGTGCCCGTCAGGTGCGGGATCAGCACCCCGGAGGTGGTGAAGTAGACGGCCAGGAAGCCACAGGTCGCGTTGGCCAGCGTCAGTGCGTCGGCGATCGACAGCCGCAGCGACAGCGGCATGTCGTCGTCATCGTCCGTGTCGTCCTCGGGAACCCAGGTGCCCTGGGACTTGCGGTCAATCACGGTCAAGGCGAGTCACCCCCGCGGTGGTGGGCTGACCGACCTCGACGGCCGGGTCGATGCCCTCGGGCAGGTAGACGTCCACACGTGAACCGAAGCGGATCAGGCCGATGCGCTCACCCTGCTCGACCTTGCACCCCTGCGGCACGTACGGAACGATCCGGCGTGCCACCGTACCCGCGATCTGCACCATCTCGATGTCGCCCAGCTCACTGTCGAAGTGCCAGACCACCCGCTCGTTGTTCTCGCTCTCCTTGTTGAACGCGGGAACGTAACCGCCCGGAACGTGCTCCAGCGAACGGACGGTGCCCGCCACCGGGGCACGGTTGACGTGCACGTTCAGCGGGCTCATGAAGATCGCGACCCGGGTCCGCCCGTCCGCCCACGGCATGATCGACTGCACCACTCCGTCGGCCGGGGAGATCACCCGGCCGGTCGCGATCTCCCGGTCGGGGTCGCGGAAGAACCACAGCATGCCGGCCGCGAGCACCGTCGTCGGCACGGCCACGGCGGCCCAGCGGCCGGAGTGACGGGCCTTCGCGAGGCTCAGCGCGGCGGTGGCGACGGTCGGCACCACCCACGGGGAGGCACCGCGCGCGAAACGCACTCGGCCGGGTTCTTCGGAGAGAGAGCGGTGGGGCATGGGAGACCATTCGTAGCGGGAGGAGATCGCGCCGAGAGAACGGGCGATTACCAGGAATGCTATCGGCTGTCAGGGGTAACGGAGCAAGCCGCCGCGGGGCATGGCGCCGTCATCGCAGGCCTGGCTGTGCACTTTTCGCCACTCGGGACGTTCGGATGGGGCCCTTCGGCCCGGTTCGCGGCTCTCCTGTGCTCCGTACCCGGCCATGATCACATCCAATCGTCGACTCTCGGACAGTCGCGGGTGGTTACCGCCCGGTGACGGGGCCGGGTGCCGGCCAGTCGGCCCCGTACCCGGGCCGTGTCACCCGCCGTCCTCGGCCTTCGCCCAGCCGTCCTCAGCGCGACGCGGGCGGCTCGAACCGGGACGTGCGGCGCAGCCCGGCGGCGCGCCCCTTGCCGGAGACCACCAGCGCCATCTTGCGGCTCGCCTCGTCGATCATCTCGTCACCCAGCATCACCGAGCCCTTGGCGCCGCCCGCGACCGAGGTGTGGTGCGCGTAGGCGTCCAGGATCAGCTCCGCGTGGTCGAAGTCCTCCTGCGTCGGGGAGTAGATCTCGTTGGCCGCGTCGATCTGCGCGGGGTGCAGCACCCACTTGCCGTCGAAGCCGAGCGCCGCGGTGCGGCCGGCCGCCAGGCGGAACCGTTCGGTGTCGCGCACCGCGAGGTAGGGGCCGTCGATCGGCTGGAGGTCGTTGGCCCGCGCGGCCATCAGGATGCGCATCAGGATGTAGTGGTAGGCGTCGGCCGGGTAGCCGGGGGGCTGCTCGCCCACCACCAGCGACTTCATGTTCACCGAGGCCATCAGGTCCGCCGGCCCGTAGACCAGCGTCTCCAGCCGAGGGGAGGACGCCGCGATCGCGTCCACCGCCACCAGGCCCCGGGCGTCCTCGATCTGCGCCTCGATCCCGATGCCGCCGACCCGCAGACCGAGTCCCTTCTCGATCTGCGTCAGCAGCATGTCCAGGGCTGAGACCTGCCGGGGGTCGCTCACTTTCGGCAGGATCAGGCAGTCCAGGTGCTCACCCGCGCCCTCCACCACGGTGATGACGTCGCGGTACGCCCAGTGGGTGGTCCAGTCGTTGATCCGCACGGTGCGGGTACGGTCCGCCCAGTCTCCCTCGTTGAGGGCGGTCACCGCCGCGAGGCGGGCGTCCTCCTTGACCGGGGGGGCGCAGGCGTCCTCCAGGTCGAGGAAGAAGTGGTCGGAGGGGAGTGTCTGCGCCTTCTCCACGAACCGCGGGTTGGACGCCGGGACGGCCAGACAGGAACGGCGCGCGCGGCGGGGCGAGGCCGCGGCGGGCGGGGTTTCCTCGGGGACGACTGGCACGGGGTTCCTCCGTCGTGGTGGTGCGGTGCCCCGCCGTCACGGTCGGTGGACGGCGGGTGGGTCACAGGGTCGCAGGGCGGGCGGGACGCCGCGGGAGCGGGGCGTGGTCAGCCGTGCTGCTGGAGCGCGCGTTCGATGGTCCGCATCAGCTCCGGGAGTGGCGCGTCGGTGGTGGCGACCGTGACGAGGACCTGGCCGGCGCCCGCCGGGGCCCGTTCCGGCGCCGCGCCGGGGGCGCGTCCGGTGAAGGCGGGCAGTGTGCCGAAGGTGCGCCGCACGATCGCGAAGGCGTGGTCGAGTTCGGCGGCGACGTCCCCCTCGCCGCCGCCGCGGAGCCACCGCCGCAGTACGTGGTTGTGCGCGGTCACCACGGAGGAGGCCGCGACCTCGGCGAGCAGCGGCTCGTCGCCGTTGGGGGAGTCCTCGTCGAACCGGCTGAGGAGGTAGCGGGTGAACAGCCGCTCGTAGCGGGCGACCGAGGCGATCTCCCGCTCCCGGAGTGCCGGCACCTCGCGGGTCAGCCGGTAGCGCTCGACGGACACCGAGGGGGAGGCGGTGTACATCCGCATGACCTCCTTGATGCCGCGGCAGATGGTGTCCACCGGGTTCTCGCCGGGGGTCGCGGCCTCCAGGACGGCGCGGGCGCGCTCCAGGGTGTCGTCGTGGTCCGGGAAGATCGCCTCCTCCTTGGACCGGAAGTGCCGGAAGAAGGTCCGCCGGGCGACGCCGGCGGCAGCGGCGATCTCGTCGACCGTGGTGGCCTCGTAGCCTCTGGTGGTGAACAGCTCCATGGCGGCGGCCGCGAGCTGTCGGCGCACCTTGAGGCGCTGAGCGGCGGGCTGCGGGCGCGGGGACTTCACCGGATGGGCCATGGAGCGAACGTACTGTATCGGCGTCGCCGCCCGTGGTGGTGTCCGTCCGGTCCGCCGAGCCGGGGCGACGGACGCCCGGTCGGGCGTGCGGGGCGCCGTCCGGTCCTCCCCTGCCCGCGGGAGCCGCCCGCGGTTTTCCGCCGGGGCGGGGCGCCCGGTAGATTTGCCGCCGGTCCGGACGGGCCGGTCGCGTGGCCCGATGCCCTGCGCGGGGCGGATACGGCGGAGTGGTGAGTTCTCGGACAACTGCGGCACAGGAGGCCGCGAGGCGGCGGACGTTCGCGGTGATCTCGCACCCGGACGCGGGCAAGTCGACGCTGACGGAGGCGCTGGCGCTCCACGCGCGGGCGATCACCTCGGCGGGAGCGGTCCACGGCAAGGGCGATCGGCGGGGCGTGACCTCCGACTGGATGGCGATGGAGCAGGCCCGGGGCATCTCGGTGACCTCCGCGGTCCTCCAGTTCGACTACCGGGAGAACGTCCTCAACCTGCTGGACACCCCCGGGCACGCCGACTTCTCCGAGGACACCTACCGCGTGCTGGCGGCGGTCGACTGCGCGGTCATGCTGATCGACGCGGCGAAGGGCCTGGAGGAGCAGACCCGCAAGCTGTTCGACGTCTGCCGCCACCGGGGCGTCCCGGTCATCACCTTCGTCAACAAGTGGGACCGGCCCGGGCGCGAGGCGCTGGAGCTGATGGACGAGATCGAGCGCGAGTTCCGGTTGCGGCCGACCCCGGTGACCTGGCCGATCGGCATCGCCGGTGAGATGCGCGGCACGTTGGACGCCCGGGAGCCGGACGCCGCGTTGCGCTACACCCGCGCGCCGGGCGGGGAGAAGGCCGCCGCGGAGGAGCGGTTGGACGTCGGGGCCGCCCGCGAGGTCTTCGGCGACGACTACGACCGGGCCGTGGAAGAGCTGGAACTGCTGACCGAGACCGGCGGCGGCCACGACCCCGAGGACTTCCTCGCGGGGCGCTCCACCCCCGTCTTCTTCGGCGCGGCGCTCTCCAACATCGGGGTGCGGGTGCTGCTGGACGCCGTGGTGGACCTGGCGCCCCCGCCGGCCTCCCGACGGCTGGCGGACGGCGGCGAGCGGCCGGTGGACGCGGAGTTCTCCGGGCTGGTTTTCAAGATGCAGGCCAACATGGACCCCTCCCACCGCGACCGCATCGCCTTCCTGCGGGTCTGCTCCGGCGTCTTCGAGCGGGGCATGACGGTCACCCGCGCGGCCTCGGGGCGCCCGTTCGCCACCAAGTACGCGCACAGCGTCTTCGGTCAGGACCGGACATCGGTGGAGCTGGCGTACCCGGGCGACGTGGTGGGGCTGGTCAACGCGGCACAGCTCCGGGTGGGGGACACCCTCCACACCGGGAAGCGGGTGGAGTTCCCGCCGATGCCGACGTTCGCACCCGAGCACTTCGCCATCGTCCGGCCCACCGACATCGCGAAGTCCAAGCAGTTCCGCCGCGGCATCGCCCAGCTCGACGAGGAGGGCGTGGTGCAGGTGCTCGTCTCCGACATCCGGGGCGAGCAGGCGCCGGTGCTGGCGGCCGTCGGTCCGATGCAGTTCGACGTGGTGCGCCACCGGATGGAGCACGAGTTCTCCTCCCCCGTGCGGTTGGAGACGCTGCCCTACCACCTCGCCCGCGCCACCGACCCCGCCGGCGGCGAGGCGCTCAACCGGTCCCGGTTGGTGCACGGCGAGGCGATGCTGCGCGTCAAGGACAAGGTGACGCTGGCGCTGTTCCCCAGCCGCTGGCACGTCGGCTCCTTCGAGCGGGAGTTCCCCGACTCGCCGCTGGAGCCGCTGATCGCCGCGCACGAGCAGGACTGACGCGTCCCGGCGGGGTCCGCGCCCGGCCTGCCGGGCGCGGACTCACCAGGGGTCGCCCGCCCGCGCGTCGCAGACGAGTCGGCCCTGCGGTTCCAGCCGTACGCCGACCGGGAGGACGAACACCCCGTCGTCGTCGTCCGGGGTCCGTTCCGCGCCGTGCGGCGTGAGGACGGCAGTGGTCCCCTCCCAGCGCAGCCACCCCCGCTTCGCGTAGAACGGCAGCGCCGCGGTGGTCGAGGAAAGCGCACCGAGCTCGTACCCGTCACGGATCAGCCGTTCGGCCTCCGCGACCAGCTCCCCGCCGTGGCCCCGGCCGCGGTGGCGGGCCGCCACCGCGACGCCCTCCAGGTACCCGGTGCGCAGCGTCCGGCCCCGGTGGAACAAGCGGCGGGGCACGACGGCCGCGTGCCCGATCAGCTCGTCGGCGTCGTGGAGCATCACGTGGACGCCGCCCAGGCAGTGGTCCCAGTCGGTGGCGTCCGCGTCGGGGCCGAAGGCCGATGCGAACAGGGCGTGGGCCGCCGCCAGGTCGGCGGGAGTCAGCTCCGCGGTGGCCACCGTGCGCAGGGCTGGTGAGCTCATGGCGCTCATCATGGCAGCCGGCGGACGGCACGCTCCGGCACCCGGGAGTGCGTGCCGAACGCCCGCGGTCCGGCCCCTCGTCGGCGCGGGGTCAGGGGGCCAGCGGCGAGATGAGGTCGGCGACCACCGCGAAGTGGTCCGAGGGCCAGACCCCGTCCACCGGGCGGTCACCGGCGACCCGGACATCCCGTACTCCGAAGGGGCCGGGCGTGCCCAGCGGCGGCATCGAGAGGTGGATGTAGTCGATGCGGGCGTCCACATCCATCGGATGACGGACGTAGGGATTGGCGCCGCTCCAGGTGGCCGACGGCGCGTCCGCCGCGGCGTGCCGCCACACGTCGATCATCGCCTGACCCGGGATGACGGGGGCAGTGCGGACCCCGGCGAACAGCCGCATCTCGTCGGAGTCCGACTCGGAGTTGAAGTCACCCGTCACCACCGTCGGGAAGTCCCCGGCGGGCCTGATCTCCGCCACCAGGCGGGCCAGTTCGCCCACCTGCGCCATGCGCACCGCGGAGCCCGCGGGGGCCGCGTGCAGGTGGGTGGTGATCACGGGGAACCGGGCCGTACCGGCGTCGACGAGCGCGTGGACCGCGACCCGGCCCTCCGGAAGGCCGTCACCGTGCGGCAGCGCCCGGACGCCGGAGTGGGTCAGGGGCCAGCGGCTGAGGATCGCGTTGCCGACCCCGACGGAGGGATCGGTGTGCCCCTGCCAGTACGGCGGAACCCCGGCGGGGCCGAAGACGCACTCCATGCCCAACTGGTCCGCGATCACCGCGGCCAGGTTCTCGGAGCCGGCCGACCAGACCTCCTGCAGGGCGACGACATCGGGGTCCAGTTCCCGCAGCGTGGCGATGATCGCCTGCTGCCGCTCCTTCCACGGTCCGAACCGCCACCACAGATTCCACGTCACTATGCGCACGGCCACGATGGTACGTTCGCCGCGGCCTCGGGCGTGAACCCGTCGGTGTCCGGCGCACGGCGCGCCCGACCTGTGCGACGGAGGTCAGAGCAGGGTCAGCTGGATGGCGGTCGGTCCGTTCTGCCCCGCGGCCTGGCCCGCGCTCCGGTCCGGCGTCTCCCGGGAGCCGCGGAACCGCCGGGACCGGTGGGCGCCGGGACGCGGAAGCGGGCCGATGCCGTACTCGGCCGCGAGCTCGTGGACCTGTCCGGTGACGCGTCGCTGGTACCAGCGCGGCGCGTAGGCGCCGTCGCCGTAGAGCCCGTGGTAGGAGGGCAGCAGCTCGGGGTGGTGGTCGTCGAGCCATTGCAGGAACCACTCCCGGGCCCCGGGACGCAGGTGCAGCGCCAGGGGGGTGACGGAGACGGCGCCCGCGGCGGCGATCGCCCTGACGGTCTCCCGCAGCTGGTCCGGCGCGTCCCCCAGGAACGGGACGACCGGTGCCATCAGCACCCCGACCGGCACGCCCATGCCCGTGAGCGTCCGCACGACGTCGAGTCGCCGCATCGGCGAGGGGGTACCCGGCTCGACGGTGCGCCAGAGGCGCTCGTCGACGAATCCCAGCGACACCGACACCCCCACGTCCCCGGCGTGCGCCGCCCGGGCGATGGCCTCGGCGTCGCGGAGCACCAGCGTGCCCTTGGTGAGAATCGAGAACGGGTTGCCGTGCTCGGTCAGGGCGTCGATGATCCCCGGCATCAGGCGGTACCGGCCCTCCGCGCGCTGGTAGCAGTCGACGTTGGTGCCCATCGCGATGTGCTGTCCGTGCCACCGGCCGGTGGCGAGCTCCTTGCGCAGCAGCTCGGGGGCGTTCACCTTCACGACGATCTGGCTGTCGAATCCGGTACCGGTGTCGAGGTCGAGGTAGGCGTGCGTGCGGCGTGCGAAGCAGTAGACACAGGCGTGCGAGCAGCCGCGGTAGGGGTTGACGGTCCACTCGAACGGCATGCGCGACGCTCCGGGGACCCGGTTGACGAGTGAGCGCGCCCGGACCTCGTGGAACGTGATGCCGCGGAACTCCGGGGTGTCCACGGTGCGGGTGACCACATCCGTCCCGAACAGGCCGGGGGCCGCGTTCCGGTCGTCGTCGCTCAGGTTGTTCCAGCGCATATGTCCTCCTCCGTCCCGACGAGAATAGAACACGTGTTCGTTTGCGTCGAGGGTGGCGGGTCGGGTGTGCGTCGCCGTGGGTCAACGGGCCCGGTGGGGTGCCCTGTTCATCCGACCGGCGCAACGGGGTGGGCGGCCGTTCGAGTGGATTCCACCCACCGTCCGCCGGCCGCGCCCCCGACCCGGTCGGAGCGGGAACCGTTGCGGGGCAAGCGCCGAGGGCGCGCGGTCACGACCGCCGCCGGTTCCGGGCGCCGCGACGCGGGCGTCGCGTGGCTTGCCCCGCTCCGACGCGGCTGCCAGTAATAGGCGCCGACGAGGATCGGCGCCCGCAGGTGGGGCGCGAGGGCGAGAGGGCGGCGGAGATGAGCGTCGACACCGGCCGGCCCGGCTCGGGGCCGCGATCCGCCGGGGATCCGGCGGATCCGCCTGCCGTGGCGGATGGTGCGCGCGTCGTGCTGGTGGTGGCGCCTCCGCTGGTCCCCGCCCCGCGGGGCGGGGCCGACGGCTCGGCGCGACCGGTGCCCGCCCGCCGGGTCGCAGCGGCGGTGCCGGTGCGGGGCGTCGCCCGGTCCGGGGTCCGACCGGCGCACCGCCCGCACGACGGAGCCGGCCGACCCGGCACCCACGGTCGCGTCCCGCCCCGCCGTCGTCCGGAACGCCCGCTCCGCTCCGCTCCGACACGGCGCCGGTGCGCCCGCCTCGCCGCGCTGGTGCCGGCGGCCTCCCTCGCTCTCACCGCCGACGCGCCGACCCCCTCCCCACTGGTTCCGGTACCCCTCTCCACCTGGCACGACGCCTCGGCCGCCCTCTTCCCGGCGCTCCTGCCGCCGGCGGTCGTCGCGCTGCTCGGACTGCTCATCGCCGCCCTGTTCAAGGAGTCCCCGGTGTCCGACCTGACCCCCGTGCCCCCGGCCCGCAACGGCGAGGCCACCTACACCACCGGCGTCGCGCTGCTGGGATCGGTGCGCTCGGCCGGTGGCGCCGCCGTACCCCACGCCGTGCTCACACTCGTCGACTCCGCCGGGCGTCAGTGCGGCCGTGCGGACTCGGGTGAGGACGGCCGCTTCACCCTGACCGGGCCCGGCCCCGGCGGGTACATGCTCATCGCCGCAGCCACCGGTCACCAGCCCCGTGCTGTCGGCCTCACCCTCGCCGAGCGCACCCCCGAACTCGACCTGCTGCTGGGAGGGACCGGACGGCTCGGCGGCAGGGTCCGCACCCCGGACGGCGACGCCGTCGCGGACGCCGTCGTCACCCTCACCGACGCACGTGGCGACGTCGTCGCCACCACCAGGACCGCCGCGCACGGCGGCTACCGGCTCGACGGCCTCGTCACCGGCGAGCACACGCTCGCGGCGAGCGCTCCCGGCCGGCGGCCCGGAGCCGTCCCCGTCACCGTCGCGGGCGGCGAGCAGGCGGACCACGACATCGAGCTCACCGGCGGCGCGGTG
This sequence comes from Streptomyces spiramenti, assembly GCF_012034385.1. Taxonomy (GTDB): domain Bacteria; phylum Actinomycetota; class Actinomycetes; order Streptomycetales; family Streptomycetaceae; genus Streptomyces; species Streptomyces spiramenti. The sequence continues at coordinate 35,916 of NZ_JAAVJB010000014.1, read as the reverse complement.
CTGCGCGGCGCGGTCAACAACGACGCCGGCAGGCCGGTTCCCGACGCGCGTGTCACCCTCACCGACTCTCTCGGCGAGGTCGCCGGCACGACGCTCACCGGCACCGACGGCCGGTTCGTCTTCGCCGACCTGGCGCCGGGGGAGTACACCGTGGTGGCTGCCGGCTACCCGCCCGCCGCCACCGCCCTGCGGCTCGCCGGAGGCGAGCAGGGCGAGCGCGATCTGCGGCTGAGTCACGACACCGGCTCCGGGTGACCCGCCGCCGGCGCCCAGGCGACGCGCCCGTGCGGGCCGCCCACCGGCGCACGGCAGCGCGTCCGCAGCGCCCGTTGTCCCCGGCGCGCCCCCGCGCCCGTGCCGGGCGGCAGCTGTGCTGCCCCGAACGGAGGGAAGCTCCCGACCGCGCCGGGTGTTCCGTTTTCCGTCCCCGCCCGCTTCCTTACGGTGCGACATGGCTCCGATCAGCGCGGACGGAGTCGCCCGGCCCGCTCCGGTCGCGTCGAAGCCCCGGAAACACCCCAGGGGTGACCGGTTCGTGCCCAAGTGTCGGACAGGGGCGCACGAATGCGCCGGGCGCGGTTCTTCTCGTACCGGTTCGCCACCGGTACCCGAAGGCGTACGGTGGAGCGAACCGGCAGGAGAAGGAGCAACCGTGGTTCCCCAGCCCCTGATCCCCCAGCGTGGCCCCGCCGAACCCGGGCGCATTCCGCTCGCCGTCGTGACGGTCGACGGGCTCGGCGCGGTGACCTCCTGGGCCGGCGGCGCGCACCGGCTCTTCGGGCTGCGGCGCGAGGAGGCTCTCGGGCGACCCGCGGCGGCCCTGCTCCCGGTGTCCGGTGTGATCGACGTGGTCGGCGACGGCGACTCCCTCGGCTCGGCCTACGCGGACGTGCCCGTGTCGCCCGGCGAGGAGCTCCCCACCTCCGGCAGGTTCTGGGGCGGCTGCGACGGCCGCGGCAGCGAGGACGTCCTCTGGTGGGCCTGGCCGCTCACCGGCCCCGGCCTGCTGCGACTTCTCGTCCTGGCCACCGACGGCGCCCGGCTCCACCAAGCCTCCGGCGGCGTCCAGATCTCCGCCGGGTTCGCGCCCCACTCCGCACTGCCGGACCCGGCCGGGCGTGCCGACGCCCTCGCCGCCGCTCTCGGGGGCCTCGACGGCGTCGAGGCCGCCGACATCACCGCGCAGCTGCTGCGCGGCGGCCACCCCATGCTGGAGTCGGCCACCGGCGAACGGGTGCCGGTCCTGCCGCGCACCCCCGGTGTCGCCTTCCCGCAGGCGGGGGCCAGGGCGTAGCCTGCGCGCCATGAAGATCCTGATCAGCGCGGACATGGAGGGGGCCACCGGCGTCACCTGGCCCGCGGACTGCCTCCCCGGCACACCGCAGTGGGAGCGCTGCCGACGGCTCTTCACCTCCGACGTCAACGCGGCCGTCGTCGGTTTCTTCGACGGCGGTGCCGACGAAGTGCTGGTCAACGAGGCGCACATGACGATGCGCAACCTCCTGTTGGAGGAGATGGACGACCGGGTGCAGATGCTGACCGGGCGGCACAAGGCCCTCTCCATGGTCGAGGGCGTCCAGCACGGCGACGCGGACGGCATCGCGTTCGTCGGCTACCACACCGGAGCCGGCGATGAAGGAGTGCTCGCCCACACCTACCTGGGCAACTCCGTCACCGGGGTCTTCGTGGACGGCGTGCGCGCCAGCGAGGGCCTGCTGAACTCGCTGGTGGTGGCGGAGTACGGCACCCCCGTCGTCCTGGTCACCGGAGACGACCGCGCCTGCGAGGACGCCCAGGGGTACGCGCCCCGGGCGCGGACCGTCGCGGTGAAGGACTACGTCTCCCGCTACGCCGCCGTCTGCCGACCGCCGGCGCGAACCGCCGCTGCCATCCGCGCCGCCGCCGCGGAGTCCGTCTCGCTCGCCGTCCGCCACGCCCCGGCCGGGCCGCGGGAGCGCCGAATCGAGGTCGAGTTCGACGCCGAGCACCTCGCCGGCGCGGCGGCCGTCGTCCCCGGCGTGGAGCAGGTCGGCGAGCGCCGCGTCGCCTACACCGCTCCCGACATGTACGAGGGCATCCGCTGCTTCAAGGCCGTCACGACCCTGGTCTCGGCGGCAGTGGAGGAGTGGTACGGCTGAGGAGGCGCCCCGGCGCCCCGGCGCGACCGTCCGCCGACCACCGCGGGGCTCGTGCCGGCCGGCGCACGGGTGGTCGGCGCCGGCCGTGAGGAGCCGCCCAATGGTGACGCGATGTCACCGATGCGGCGTAGCGGACATCCACGCCGGGGCGTCGTCACTGGTCCGACCGGTGCCGACGGCCGCAACGCTTCCCGACGGGGCGCACGCCGCGTAACGTGGCCCGGCATGAAGATCTTCCGTAGCACGCCGGTTCCGGGGCCGGTATGACCGAGGGCACGACCGCGACCGACGCCGCGCCCGGCTCACCGGCCATCGACGCGCAGGCCCTGGACGAGTCGGTCGCCTTCACCTCCGAACTGATCCGCATCGACACCACCAACCACGGGCAGGGCGACGGCGTGGAGCGCGCCGCGGCCGAGTACGTGGCGGAACGCCTCGCCGAGGTGGGCATCGAGCCGCTCCTGCTGGAGAAGGCACCCGACCGCACCAACGTGGTGGCACGGGTGCCCGGCACCGACCCCTCCGCGGGCGCGCTGCTCGTCCACGGCCACCTCGACGTGGTCCCGGCGCACGCCGAGGAGTGGAGCGTCCACCCGTTCTCCGGCGAGGTCCGGGACGGCGTGGTGTGGGGCCGGGGCGCGGTGGACATGAAGAACGCCGACGCGATGGTGCTCGCCGTGGTGCGGGCATGGGCACGGCACGGGGTGCGCCCCCGCCGGGACATCGTCCTCGCCTTCACCGCCGACGAGGAGGACAGCGCCCAGTACGGCTCCGGGTTCCTCGCCGACCAGCACCCCGAGCTGTTCGAGGGCTGTACCGAGGGCATCAGCGAGTCGGGCGCCTATACCTTCCACGCGGGGGGCGGTCGGCGGATCTATCCGCTGGCAGCCGGCGAGCGCGGTACCGCCTGGCTCCGGCTGACCGCCGGCGGGCGGGCGGGCCACGGCTCCAAGGTCAACGAGGAGAACGCGGTCAGCCGGCTCGCCGCCGCCGTGACCCGCATCGGCGACCACCGGTGGCCGATCCGGCTGGCGCCCACCGTCCGCGCCGCGCTCACCGAGATGGCGGCGCTGTACGGGCTCGACCGACCGGTGCTCGACGACTCCGACCCCGAGGCGCTCGCCGCGGAGGTGGAGCAGCTGCTGACCGCGTTCGGCCGGGCGGCCACCCTCGTGCGACCGGTGGTGCGGAACAGCTCCAACCCCACCATGCTGGACGCCGGGTACAAGGTGAACGTCATTCCCGGCAGCGCGACCGGCCACATCGACGGCCGCATGGTCCCCGGCGCGGAGGAGGAGTTCTCCCGCGAGATGGACCGGTTGACCGGCCCGGACGTCGCCTGGGAGTTCCAGCACCGGGAGATCCCGCTTCAGGCGCCGGTCGACTCGCGCACCTACGGCGTGCTGCGCTCCGCCCTCGAACACTTCGACCCGGACGCCCACGTGGTGCCCTACTGCATGTCCGGCGGGACGGACGCCAAGCAGTTCTCGCGCCTGGGCATCACGGGGTACGGCTTCACCCCGTTGAAGCTCCCGGAGGGATTCGACTACAACGCCATGTTCCACGGAGTCGACGAGCGGGTACCGGTGGAGGCGCTGCACTTCGGTACCCGGGTACTGGACCGGGCGTTGCGCGCCCTGTGACCGGTGGGCGGGTCCGCGGTCGGACCCGCCCATCCGGCCGCGGCGGCGGACGCGGAAGAAGGAGACACTCCCAGATGACGCACGAGCCCCGCCCCGCCCCCTGCGGGACATGGTCCTCACCCATCGACGCCGGAACGGTGGCCGCCCACGACGGCCGCGCCGACCATGTCGGCGCCGTGGGCGAGGAGTTGTGGTGGACCAGCGCACGGCCGAGTGAGGGCGGGCGCCGCGCGCTGATGCGACTCCGCGGCGACGGCGGCCCGCCGGAGGTGGCCCTGCCGCCGCCGTGGGACGCCAGGAACCGGGTGATGGAGTACGGGGGGCTGCCCTGGGCCGGCACCCCGCGCCCCACGGGCGGGCCGCTGATCGTCTTCACCCACTGCGTCGACCAGCGGCTCTACTCGCTGGAGCCCGACGCGCCCGAGGGCGCCGTGCCGCGGCCGTTGACCCCGGTCTCCGCGGTCGGGGGCGGGCTGCGGTTCGCCGACGCCGTGCTGATGCCGGAGCACGGCGAGGTCTGGTGCGTCATGGAGGAGTTCACCGGCGAGGGCCCCACCGACCTCCGCCGGTTGCTGGTCGCCGTGCCGCTCTCCGGCGCGGCGGCCGAGGACCGTGCCGTCCTGCGGGAACTCACCGACGACACGCACCGGTTCCTCACCGGGCCGAGGCCGTCCCCGGACGGTCGCCATCTGGCGTGGATCACCTGGGACCACCCCCGGATGCCCTGGGACGGCACGGAGCTGCGGCTCGCCGGGCTCGCCGGGAACGGGGAGGTCGGGCCCCCGGTGGTGATCGCCGGCGGGCCGACGGAGTCCATCGCCCAGGTCGAGTGGGGCGCCAGGGGCGAGGTGCTGTACTCCTCGGACCGCACGGGCTGGTGGAACCTGTACCGGACCGCCCTCACCGACTCCCGGGACGCGGGGCCGCCGGCGGTCGGCCCGGCAGAGGCGCTCCACACAGCCGAGGAGGAGTTCGCCGACGCGCTGTGGAAGATCGGCATGCGCTGGTTCGCGCCGCTGGCGGACGGCCTGGTGGCCGTGGTGCACGGCCGCGGCGGCAAGCGGTTGGGACTGCTCGACCCGGACCGGGGCGTCCTGACCGACGCTCCGGGCCCGAGGACGGAATGGGCGCCCGCACTGGCCGTGCGGGGGACCCGGGTCACCGGGATCGCCGCCTCGCCGCTGCGCGGGTACGAACTGGTGGAACTCGACACCGCGACCGGATACAGCCGGGTCGTCGCCGCCCACCACCGCGACGCCGTTCCCGCCGACCACCTGCCGGTCCCCGAGTCCCGGACGTTCACCGGCCCGGACGGCCGCGAGGTCCACGCGCACGTGTACCCGCCCACCTCGCCGGACCACCGGCCCGAGCCCGGCGAGCTCCCCCCGTACGTGATCCGCGCCCATGGCGGCCCCACCGGCCGGGCGCCGATGGTCCTCGACCTGGAGATCGCCTACTTCACCTCCCGCGGCATCGGCGTCGCCGACGTCGACTACGGCGGCTCCACCGGCTACGGTCGCGCCTACCGGAACCGGCTGCGGGGACGCTGGGGCCAGGTCGACGTCGAGGACTGCGCCGCCGTCGCCGCCGCGCTCGCAGCCGAGGGGACGGCCGACCCGGACCGCCTGGCGGTGCGCGGCGGCAGCGCGGGCGGCTGGACCGCGGCGGCATCCTTGGCCGACCCCGAACGGACGGGAGGCGTGTACGCCTGCGGCGCGATCAGCTACCCCGTCCTCGACCCGGTCGGCTGGGCGGCGAGCGGCACCCACGACTTCGAGTCCCGGTACCTCGACTCGCTGATCGGGCCGTTCGACGAGGAGCTGTACCGCGAGCGCTCGCCGCTGCACCACGCCGGGCGGATCACCGCGCCCTTCCTGCTGCTCCAGGGGTTGGACGATCCGATCTGCCCGCCGGCCCAGAGCGAGCGGCTGCTTGCCGCGCTCGCCGGGAGCACGGTGCCGCACCGCTACCTGCCCTTCCCCGGAGAAGGGCACGGCTTCCGCCGTGCCGCGACCATTGCCCGGGCCGTGGAGGCGGAACTGGCGCTCTACCGGGAGACCTTCGGCATCGAGGCCGACCGGAGCGAGACACTGGAGACGGAGACGCGATGAACCGCCACTTCCCCACCCCCGGCGCGGCCCACGGGACCTCGCACGCCTCGGTCGCGCCCGTACCGACCCTCACCCGCCCCTCCCGGCTGCGACCGGGCGACAAGGTCGCGGTCGTGGCGACCAGTTCGCCCGTGGAGCGGGAGATGCTCGAAGCGGGCCTCGCGGTGCTGCGCGACTGGGGACTGGAGGTCGTGGTGGGCGACCACGTCCTCGACGTCCACCCCGAACTCGACTACCTCGCCGGGCGGGACGAGGACCGTGCGGGCGATCTGCAGGCGGCCTGGTGCGACCCGGACGTCGCCGCGGTCGTCTGCGCGCGCGGCGGGTACGGCGCGCACCGGGTCACCGGCCTCCTCGACTGGTCCGCGATGCGGGCCGCCGGACCGAAGATCCTGCTGGGGTACAGCGATATCACCGTGCTCCACGAGGCGTTCGCCTCCCGACTGCACCTGTCGACGCTCCACGGGCCCATGCCCGCCACCGAGGGGTTCGCGCGTGACCGGGCAGCCCAGGAGCACCTGCGGCGGACCCTCTTCGAGCCCGAGTCCGTGACCACGGTGAGCGGCCCCGGTGCGGCGACGCTGGTGCCGGGCCGCGCGCAGGGCGTCACCCTCGGCGGCTGCGCGAGCCTCCTCGCCGACAACCTCGGCAGCCCGACCTCCCGGCACTCGGCGGCCGGGGGCATTCTGCTGCTGGAGGACGTCGGTGAGCGCGCGTACCGGCTCGACCGGTGCCTGAGCCAGCTGCTCAACGCCGGGTGGCTGGACGGCGTCGCCGGGATCGTCCTGGGTTCGTGGCAGGACAGTGAGCCGTACGAGCGGATCCGCACGGTGCTGCTGGACCGCCTCGGCCCCCTCGGCGTGCCGATGGTGGAGGAGATGGGGTTCGGCCACTGCCCCGACCCGCTGACCCTGGGCCTCGGCCGTTCCGCCGTGCTCGACGCGGACGCCGCGACGCTCCGGTACACCTCTCCGGTGCTCGAATAGCGGGGCCGCCGCCTGCCTCCCTGCCTCCCGCCGCGTGCGGTGGCGGGGAAGGGCGGGGCGCGTTCCCCTGGAAGGAGTACGCACCGACGCGTGCTCCGTGTGGACGCGCCCGCACCCGCTCGCCCGTCCCCGGCCAGGAAGACCCTCGTAGGAGGCCAGTGATGACCACCGCCGCCGACATCATGCACCCGGGCGCCCAGTGGCTGCCCGCCACCGAGACCTTGGACCGCGCGGCGCAGCTGATGCGTGAGATGGACGTCGGGGCGCTCCCGGTCAGCGACACCGACGACAGGATGTGCGGCATCCTCACCGACCGCGACATCGTGCTGAAGTGCGTCGCGGCCGGGCACGACCCGGCACGGGTCACCGCCGGCGAGCTGTGCGAGGGCACACCTCGCTGGATACCCACCGACGCCGACGTCTCCGACGTCCTGGAGGAGATGGAGGGGCATCGCATCCGGCGGCTGCCGGTGGTGGACGGCGACAAGCGGCTGGTCGGGATGATCAGCGAGGCCGACCTCGCCCGCCACCTCAGCGAGGAGCAGATCGCCGGGTTCGTCGAGCGCGTCTACGCGGGCGTCACCCGCTAGCTGTATTGACCTGGAGCGTTGTTGACGCGGCTGATCGGTGGGTGGCCGCCGAGTGCGGTGGATCGCTCGCACGGCGGAGCATCGCAGTTCTTACTCGTCGTACCCGCCCGATGTTCGACGCGGTGAGATGCCGTGACGGGCTCGGCCCGGCAGCGGTCCGGCAACGCCCGGACGCAGCGTCGGGCAGCGACCGGCGCACGGCGGTGGGGGCGAGAAATCGCCCCCACCGCCGTGCGCGTTCCGGCCCGTGCCCGTCGCCGCGGGTCTCCCGGTACCGTGCCGCCTCACGGCTGCGCGTGCGCCCGCCGGGCGGCGGGGCCATGCTGGATCCATGGATGCCGAGCCCGGTGGACGCGGCGGGCGGCTGCGGGAGTTCCTCACCCCCGGCCGTGTCGTCTTCGCGATCGCAGCCGTTCTGACCCTCGTCTTCGTCTTCGAGAACACCCGGCAGACCCGTATCCGGGTGCTGGTTCCGGAAGTGACCATGCCGTTGTGGGCCGCGCTCCTCGCCGCCCTCGTGCTGGGGGTCGCCGGCGGCTTCTACCTCGGGCGCCGCCGCCCGCACCGCGGACGCCGGGCACGGTGACCGCGGCGGCGGGTCGCCCGGCTGTTCTCAGCGGCGGCAGAGCACCTCGCCGTGCAGCACCGCGAACCACCCGTCCTCGGCGCGGGCCAACGTGCGCCAGCCCTCCGCCGCCTCGTTGAGTTCGGCGGCCTCGGCGTGGCCGCCCTCGACCGCCATCCGGGCGTAGTCGGGGGAGAGGGCCCGCTCCGCCCAGAGCCCGCCCCACCACTCCCGCTCCGGCGGGGTGGCGAAGCACCAGGTGGAGGCGGAGGGGACGACATCGCAGAACCCCGCGGCCCGGGCCCAGGAGAGCACCCTGCGCCCGGCGTCCGGCTCGGCGCCGTTGCCGCGCGCCACGTTGCGGTAGACACGGAGCCACGTGTCCAGTCCCGGCGGGCGCGGCCACCACGTCATCGCTGAGTAGTCGGCGTCGCGTGCCGCGACCGTCCCGCCGGGGCGGCAGACCCGGCGCATCTCGCGGAGCGCCGCCACCGGGTCGCCGAGGTGCTGGAGCACCTGGTGGGCGTGGACCACGTCGAAGCCGTCGTCGTCACCGCCGTCCGGAAGGTCGAGGGAGGTCACGTCGCCGACGGTGAAGTCGACCGAGTTCGCGCCGGCCGCCGCACAGGCCGCGCGTGCGTCGTCCAGGACACCGGGGGCGCTGTCCAGGGCGGTGACCGGGCCGGGAGCGACCGCGCGGGCCAGCCCGGCGGTGATGGTGCCGGGCCCGCACCCCACGTCGAGCAGCGAGAGTCCGGGGCGCAGCCGCGGCAGCAGGTAGCCCGCGGAGTCCTCCGCCGTGCGGCGCCGGTGCGAGCGGAGTACCGGCTCCTGGTGGCCGTGGGTGTAGACGGTGTCGGACATGGGGTCTCCTCTCGGCGTGCGCCAAGCGTGCGCCGGTCGCCGCCCGCGGGGCAACGGGGGTCCGCCATCCGAGAGCTGCCCGCGCCCGCCCCGTGCCGTAGGGCGGGCGGCCGGGCATGCGGGAGGGCCCGCACGATCCGGGGATCGTGCGGGCCCTCCGGGGGCGTCACGCGCGGTGTGGGGGAGTGGGGGTGCGCGTCACGCGGGGGTGGTTCTCACCGTCAGCCGGTCACCAGGTCAAGGCCGTAGGCCGAGAGCAGCGGGTTGATGGGCTGGTGGTAGGTGGTGCCGCCGGAGGTGCAGTTGCCGGAGCCACCGGAGGTCACACCCTGGGCCTGGCTGCCCGAGATGTAGGAGCCGCCGGAGTCACCGGGCTCGGCGCAGACCGAGGTACGGGTGACACCGGTGATGGTGCCCTCCGGGTAGGTCACCGAGGTGTTGTGCTGCTGGATCGTGCCGCAGTGCCAGCCGGTCGTGGAACCGGAGCGGCAGATGGAGGCGCCGACGGCACCCTCGGTGGAGCCGGAGACCGTCACCTCGCCTTCGTTCACGGTCGGGGTGGTGTTCCAGTCGCTGTTGACCGACACCCAGGCCATGTCGTCACCGGGGAACGAGGACTCCTCGAAGGTGCCCTGCGCCGCCTGGTTGTAGCCCGTGGTGCTGGTGCCGACGGTGCCGCAGTGGCCGGCCGTCGCGAAGCCCGGGGTCGAGCCCTGGGTCACGGAGAAGCCGACCGAGCAGCGTCCGCCGCCCATGTAGTAGGCGTCGCCGCCGACCAGGTCGTAGAACGCCTGGGGCTGCTCGTCGGAGGTCTGGATGTCGACCGCGGCGGAGTTCACCCCGGCTGCCTCGACGAAGCTCTCGGCCTCGGCGACGTCGGAGGTCAGGAGGACGACGCCGTTGGTCGTGACGTCGACGTACCAGACCGGCGCGTCGGTGGTGTCGTGGGACTCGGCGGCCTTGTCGAGTGCGTCCTTGACGCTGTCTAGCTCGGCCAGCGTGTGGTCGACGACCTCGGCCGTGGCGCCGGCCTCGGTGATCTCGGCGGCCTCGGTCGTGCTGGTGGTGGCGACCACCAGCTCCGTTCCCTCCGCGAGCCAGGAACCGGCGAAGGCGTCGAGGTCGGCGGAGAGGGATTCGGTGAGCAGCGAGGCGTCATGCTCCGCCACCAGCTGGAGGCCCGCCTCCTGCTCACTCAGACCCAGGTCACGCTCCATGGCGTCAAGCACACCGGCGGGAAGGTCGGCGACTGCTGCCTCGGCCCGCTCGGACAGGGTGTCGTTCGCGGAGGCCTGGCTGGGGACCAGCGCGAATGCGAGCGCGGAGGCGGCTATCGCGGCGCCGATGGCGTTACGGCCTGTGTGACGCATGCAGTTCTCCTTGCACTTGCTTGTGGGGGTAAGCAGAACGTAGCCGCCGGGTGATGGGGTGTGTACCTGCCAAGGAATACCTCTTGTGATGCGATGGATTGCCCGAACGTGCCAGGCGACCCGTGAAGCAGCAGGTCAGCGCGGTGTGTTGACACTGCATCAACGGTGGCCGCAGGGTCCTTGCGCGGTTGTGAGGGTAGTTTCACGAGTTGCACGTTGCATGCACAACGTGACTGCGCTGCGCCGCCGTTGTCGTTCTGTTACCTGTTCTCGGTGGTCGGGGCGGTGCGCGGATGTGGCGTGGCGCACACATCCGCTCGATGCGCCCCTTCGTGCTCTGGTCGCTCATCCCTCGCGCGCGGAGCTGGTTCGCGCTCCCCGGTGGCCGGATCCGTGGCGAGCGTGGTCGAGGCGCCGGTCGAACGCGGACGGCCCGCCCCGCGCGATGCGCGGGACGGGCCGTCTGTGAGGGGGCGTGGTGGGCGGGGTGCCGCCCTCGGATCAGCTTCGGACGAGGGTGAGGCCGTACTGGGACAGGATCGGGTTGACCGGCTGGTGGAAGGTGGTGCCGCCGATCGAGCAGTTGCCCGAGCCGCCGGAGGTCACGCCCTGGGCCTGGGTGCCGGAGATGAAGGAGCCGCCGGAGTCACCGGGCTGGGCGCACGCGGAGGTGCGGGTCACGCCGGTGATGGTGCCCTGGGGGTAGGTGACGGAGGTGTTGTGCTGCTGGATGGTGCCGCAGCGCCAGCCGGTGGTGGAGCCGGAGCGGCAGATGGAGGAGCCGACGGTCGCCTGGGTCGAGCCGGTGACGCGCACGCCCGAGCCGGAGTTGCGGACGAGGGAGGTGGGCGTCCAGTTGCTGTTCACCGCGACCCAGGCCATGTCGCGGCCGGGGAACCAGGAGCCGCGGAAGGTGCCCTGGCTGACGCGGTTGAAGCCGGTGGTGGCGTTGCCCACGCTGCCGCAGTGGCCGGCGGTGACGAAGCCGGGGGTGGAGCCCTGGCGGACCGAGAAGCCGATCGAGCAGCGTCCGCCGCCGATGTAGTAGGCGTCGCCGCCGACCAGGTCGTAGAAGGGCTGGGGGGACTCGTCGGAGCGCTCGACGCGCACGGTGGAGGCGTCGGCGCCGCTGGCCTCGACGAACGCCTCGGCGGCGGGAACGTCGGAGGCGAGGACCACGACCTCGTTGGTGGTGACGTCCACGTACCAGACCGGGGCGGCGGAGTCCGGGTTGGTGGTGGCGGCCTCGTCGAGGATGTCCTTGACGGCCTCGAGGTCGGCGAGGCTGTGCTCGACCACCGTGGCGGTGGCGCCCGCCGCGGTGATCTCGGCGGCCTCGGCCCGGTCGGTCGTGGCGACCACGTGCTCGGTGGTGCCTTCCACGAGCCAGGAGCCCGCGTAGCCGGAGAGTTCCTCGCTGAGGGACTCCTCCAGGACGGCGGCCTCGTGCTCGGCTATCAGCTGGGTGCCGACCTCGGCGGCGGGTACGCCCAGGTCGCGCTCCATGGCGTCGACCATGCCGGCCGGCAGCTGCTCGACGAGGGCGTCCGCCTTGGCGGTCTCGGCGGAGGGAAGCTCCGAGGAGGCGTTGGCCGGCACCAGGCTCAGTGCGAGGGCGGAGGCCGCCAGCGCTGAACCGATGGCAACAGTACGTCCCTTGAGGCGCATTCTGTTCTCCTTGTGTTGTGAGGGTGACCAGAATGTAGACGGCGCGTGATCGGGTGTGTACCTGTCAACCGATACCTCTTGCCATGCGATGGATTGCGCGAACGCGCCACGCCCGTTTACGGGTTGGGGTGGTCCGGGGTCGTGCCGAAGTGCGCGTTCGCTGCCAGCCACTGCGTGTACCGCGGGTTGCGACGCGCGGCTTCCCGGTGGGCCTGACGTGCGCGGATGAGGACCGCGGGCGCGGCGCCGGCCGCGGCGGAGGCGGGGTGCCAGGCGAGCAGATGGTGCCAGGAGAGCGGGTTGCCGATCAGGGGGAGGGTCACGACCCCGGGGGTGGGCGGGAAGGTCGCCTTGCACGGCGCCACCGCCCGCCCCGCCTGCACCAGATGGACACAGGCCGTGGTGTCCAGCTCGTACACCGAGGTCGGTGTGAAGCCCGCGCGTGCGCAGGCGGTGGAGAAGCAGTCCCCGAAGCAGCCGTCGCCGGGGGCGTCCACCCACTGTTCGCCCGACAGGTCGGCGAGGTCCAACTCGTGCCGGTCGGCGAGCGGGTGCTGCTCGGAGAGCATCACGAAGATCGGGTCCCGGCCCACCGTGTGCCACGTCAGCTGGTCCGGCGCCGGGGGAGTCGCCTCGCCGCAGGCCCCGGCGAGTGCGAAGTCCAGCCGCCCGGAGACGACCAGTTCGCTCAACTCCTCGATGGACCAGCTGGTCAGGGTGGATATCGCCGCCTGCGGGTGGAGCAGGGAGAGTTGGTCCACCAGTCCGCCGAGCATCGGCCCCGGGGTCCCGGCGAGTCGGAACCGCGGCAGGTCCTCCAGGGTGTTGGCGAACCGTACGGCCTCCTCCTGGAGCTCCCGCATCGCCGGGAGCAGGACCCGGGCCCGGTCTAGGACCAGCTCGCCGAGGGGGGTCGGTTGCGCCCCGTGCCTGCCCCGCTCGAAGAGGGCACCGCCGAGCGCCCGTTCGATGCGTTTGAGTTGGGCACTGAGTGCCGACTGCGCCAACCCGAGAGAAGTGGCCGCCCGGGTGAGGCTGCCGGCCTCGTCTATCGCGCGGATGATCTTGAGGTGGCGTAGCTCCAGGTCCATAACCGGAAGCTACGGCCCAGTATCGCGAGTGACAAGCGTCGACCGGTGCGTGCTGGCGCGGTGGATCACCGAGGGGGTGCCAAGTCCGGCCGGTGTCACCACTGTTCGTGGCGTGTGCACGCCATGTGTGGTGAAAGTGCAGTTCACTGGGGGGTTGTGGCCGCTCGGGCGCGCGGTGCGACCGAGCGCGCCCCGCCTTCCGTGCCCGTTCCCGACGGGCACGGAAGGGTGCGGGTTCGCGCGACACACGGCCGGACCGGCTCCCGCCCGGAGGTTGGTGAGCGGGAACCGGTCCGTGTCCGTGGTGGCTTCCGGAACCCGCACGAGGGCGGGCCCGGTCACCCGGGGGCTCGGTGCGTCAGGACGCCGTGAGCCCCCGTCCGGGGGTGGTTCAGGGCATCAGCACGCCGTCGATGATGTAGACGGTGGCGTTGGCGGTCTGGACGTTGCCGCAGACGACGGTCGCGTCGTCGTTGACCGTGAAGTCCTCGTCCGAGCCCGCGACGGTGACGGTGTCGCCCTGGAGGGTGGTGTGCTCGCCATCCAGGTCCTCCGGCGCCAGGCGCTCGCCCACGACGTGGTAGGTCAGGACGTCGGTGAGGGCGTCCTGGTCCTCCAGCAGCCCGTTGAGGTCCTCCTCCGGGATCTCGGCGAACGCGGCGTCGGCCGGGGCGAAGACGGTCAGCTCGGGGGCGTCGTTCAGGGTGTCGACCAGGCCGGCTGCGGTCACGGCGGCGACCAGGGTGGAGAGGTCCGGGTTGTTGGACGCGGCGGTGGCGACCGGGTCCTGGGCCATGCCCTCGAAGCTGCCCGGGCCGTCGGTCGGCACGCCGGAACAGGCAGGGCCGAACGGCGCGGCGACGGCGTCGGTCTCGCCCGCGTCGTCACCGTCCATGTCGTCCATGTCGTCCATGCCGTCGGTGTCGTCCTGGTCGGTGCCGCCACCGTTGTCCTGGCCGGTCTCCGCGGCGTCCGAACCGTTGTCGTCGTCGCTGTCGGAGGAGCAGGCGGCCAGCGAGAACGGCAGGATGGCGGCGGTGGCGACGGCGACGGCGGTGCGGCGGATACGGGTGTTCATGTGATCTCTCCTTGAAGGTCGGGCACACGGTCGTGGGCCCTGCGGGGAAGGTGTTCAGGTCTGTTGTGACGGCGGTGGTGGTGGGCGGTCAGTCCACGGTGACCACCACCGAGTGCCAGCCGGTGGCGCCGTCGGGCACCGTGCCGACACGTTCCTCGGTCTGGGTCTCGCCGGAGCTGTCCGTGGCGCGGACCTCCAGCCGGTGGGAGCCGGGCTCGGCCTCCCAGTCCCAGACCCACTGGCGCCAGGTGTCCTCACTGGGCGCCGGGGCGAGACGCGCCTCGCGCCACTCGCCGCCGTCCACCCGGACCTCGACACCGTCGATGCCTGTGTGCTGCGCCCACGCCACCCCGGCGACCGGAACGGTGCCGGCGGGGATCGTCGCGAACCCGCGGGGGGTGTCGATCCGCGACATGGTCTTGATGGGGCCGCGGGCCGCCCAGTCACGCTCCACCCAGTAGACGTCGAAGTCGTCGAAGGTGGTGAGCTCGATCTCGGACAGCCACTTGCAAGCCGACACATACCCGTACAAACCAGGTACAACCATCCGGACCGGAAAACCGTTGCGGAAAGGCAGCGGCTCCCCGTTCATGCCGACCGCGAGCATGGCGTCCCGGCCGTCCATGACGGTGTCGACCGGGCTGCCCAGGGTCATCCCCTCGACGGATCGGGCGACCAACTGGTCCGCCGGACCGCCCTCCGAGGGCGGGCGTACCCCCGCTTCGCGGAGCAGCGGCGCCAACGGCACACCGATCCAGCGGGCGTTGCCCACGTAGGGGCCACCGACCTGGTTGGAGACGCAGGTCAGGGTGATGTCCCGCTCGACCAGCTCACGATCCAGCAGATCCCGGTAGGTCAGCTCCAGTTCGCGGTCCACGCCCCGGCCGAAGATCCTCATGCGCCACTCGGCGGCGTCCAGGCGCGGCACCCGCAGTGCGGTGTCGACCCGGTAGAAGTCCTTGTTCGGGGTGGTGAACGGCGCAAGGCCGTCGATCTCCAGATCGGCGCCGGGCGGCAGTGGCGGTGCCGGATCGCCCGGCCGGGGAATCGTCAGGGAGTCACGCGCCGCCTCCGCCTCCGCGTCCCCGCTGCTCAGCAGCCGGTTGCCCAGCAACCCGGAGCCGGCGGACGCTGCCGCCGCCACCGAGGCCGCGCGTAGGAAGCGACGGCGGTCCAGCGAGGAGAGCACCCCGGCGGCGGCCGGGGCCTCCGTCGCCTCGGCGGTGTCCGTCGGCTCTGCCGCGTCCGTCGCGGAGCGGCGTCCCGGCCGCAGCGTCCGGACGAGCAGCACGACCACCGCCACCGCGGCGACACCCCCGACCAGCGAGGGCACCGCGTCGGGCGCGCTGCCTCCCGGACGTCCGGCGGCGGTGACCGCGCCGAACACTCCGAAGAGAGCGGCCCCCACGGCGCCGGCCCGCAGGCTGCGCAGCGCGATCAGGCCGACGGCCACGGCGAAGAGGGTGAGCAGCGTCAGGATGCCGATCTGCAGCACCAGTTTGTCCGCGGTGCCGAAGGTGCGGATCGCCCAGTCCTTGACGGCGATCGGCGTGCGGTCGATGATCGCCCCGCCGACCGCGGTGACCGGTCGCGCCTCCGGTCGCACGAGCGCGGCGCACAACTCCGCCACGGCGAGCGCCGCCACGGCGGCGAGGACGCCGCTGCCCGCTGCGAACAGGCGTCGCTCCCACCGCCCGGCGCCACGGCCGGCGGCGGGCGCCACGTCTGTCTCCTCGGTCTCACTCACGACCGGTATTCGGTGAGGTGGCTGCTCCGGATGGGTCCATCACTCGATCGAATTATCTTGGCGCCACGACCCATCCATTCGGCCCACAGCACCGAATACCTCTCGACAGTGGTGACACCAGGCCCCCGCGGGGGCTGACGGCGAGCGTCGGAGGCAGTCGAATGACACGGGAAAAGCCCAGGTCAGCAGTGGTGGGCAGTGGTGTGTCGGGGTTGACCGCCGCCTACGTGCTGCGCCAGGACCATCGGGTGACCCTGTACGAGGCCGACGACAGGCTCGGCGGCCACGCCCACACCCACGACGTCGACACCGGCGCGGGGTTCGAGCGGATCGACTCCGGGTTCATCGTCCACAACGAGCGCACCTATCCGCGGCTGCTGCGGCTCTTCGACGAACTCGGCGTCGAGACGCAGGAGTCCGAGATGAGCATGTCCGTCCGGTGCGAGGGGTGCGGCCTGGAGTACGCGGGGGCCCGCGGCGCGCGCGGGCTCCTCGCCCGCCCCGCCTCCGTCGCCGACCCCCGCTACCTGCGGATGCTGGCGCAGGTGCCGCGCTTCCACCGCCAGGCCCGCCGGCTGCTCGCCGCCGACGACTCCCGGTCCCAGGACACCACGCTCGGCGAGTTCCTGGCCGCCGGCCGGTACTCGTCGTACTTCACCAGCCACTTCATGGCGCCCGTCGTCTCCGCGGTCTGGTCGTGCGACCCCGTCACCGCGCTGCGCTACCCCGCCCGCTACCTGTTCCGCTTCCTCGACCACCACGGGATGCTCGCCGTGTCGGGTTCGCCGACCTGGCGCACCGTCACCGGCGGCTCCCGCTCCTACGTGGAGCGCGTCGCGAAGTACATCCCGGAGATCCGCACCGGGACACCGGTGCGCGGCATCCGCCGGCTCGGCGGTGGCGCCGGCGTCGAGATCACCGACGCGGCAGGGGTGACCGAGCACTACGACTCCGTCGTCGTCGCCTGCCACGCGGACCAGGCACTGGAGCTGCTCAGCGACCCGACCGACGACGAACGCCGCGTCCTCGGAGCCTTCCGCTACTCCCGCAACCCCACCCTGCTGCACACCGACACCTCGCTGCTGCCCCGCCACAGCGGTGCCCGGGCTTCCTGGAACTACCAACTGCCCTCCTGCGACAGCCCCGCCGGCGAGGTCCGCATCAGCTACGACATGACGCGGCTGCAGCGGCTCCCCGGGCCCGGCACCCATGTGGTCACCCTCAACGGCGAGGAGCGGGTCGACTCCGACCGTGTGCTGGCCCGCATGGTCTACCACCACCCCGTCTACACGCCCGAGTCCGTGGCGGCCCAGCGCGAGCTGCCCTCGCTGAGCGGCCGGGTCACCTCCTTCGCCGGTGCGCACCACGGTTGGGGGTTCCACGAGGACGGCTGCGCCTCCGGCGTCGCGGCGGCAGAGGCCCTGGGGGTGACCTGGTGAACCCCGTGCCCGGGCCCGCCCCCGGACCCGCGCCCGACGCCGCCGCACGGTCAGCGGACGCCGGCACCATCCCCCGGCTCTACCGCTGCGAGGTCCGCCACGCCCGCACCGGCCCCGTCCGGTACCGGCTTCGGCACCGCACCTACATGTGGCTCGTCGACCTCGACCACCTGCCGCGGCTGCCGCTCGCCCTGCGGCCCCTCGCCCGCTTCGACCCCCGTGACCACTTCGGCGGCACCGCCCCCACTCTCCGCGCGGGGCTGGAGCGGTTCCTCGTCGCCCACGGCGAGGATGCCCCCGGCGGCCCGGTGCTGATGCTCACCCACGCCCGCGTCCTCGGCCATGTCTTCAACCCGTTGACCCTCTACTGGTGCCACCGGGCGGACGGCACGACCGCCTGCGTCGTGGCCGAGGTGCACAACACCTACGGCGAGCGCCACGCCTACCTGCTGCACCCCGACGCACACCACCGCGCCACCACCCCCAAGAAGTTCTACGTCTCCCCCTTCAACCCCGTGGACGGCGACTACCGGATGAGACTCCCCGAACCGGGGGAACGACTCGACGTCACCGTCCGGTTGGACCGGCCCGACGGCAAGCCGTTCGTCGCCACCCTGCGCGGCAGCCCCGGACCCGGCGGCCCCGTCGGCCTGCTGCGCGCAGCGGCGCGGCACCCGTGGGCCCCGCTGGCCGCGTCGGCCGCCATCCGTCTCCACGGCATCCGCCTCTATCTCAAGGGCCTGCCGGTACAGCGCCGGCCCCGGAACCACCAGCAGGAAGGTATGCAGTGACCACGCCCCGAACCCCCGCAGCGCCCGCGCAGCCCGAGCGGACGCCCCTCGCCGCCCAGCCGCACCCCGCCCGGTCGGCCGCCGCGGCGGGCGACTCCCGCACGCCTGCTCAGATCCGGGCGGCTGTCGACCCCGGCCGGTGGCCCGGCGTGGCCCACGTGCCCACCTGCTCGCGCGCCCACCGCGCCGTCGCCCGGCGGATCCTGGAGGCGGCGCTGCGACGCCTGCCGCTGCACACCCGCTTCCCCGACGGTCGAAGACTGGGAACGGGCGGGCCGGTGCTGGAGATCCGCGACCCCGACGCCTTCCTCCGCCGGGTCGGCACCTCCGGCACGATCGGCTTCGGCGAGTCCTACATGGCAGGTGAGTGGGACGCCCCCGACCTCGTCGGCGTGCTCACCGTCATCGCCGACCACGCGGCCACCCTGGTGCCGGGGCCGCTCCAGCGACTGCGCCGACTCTGGGCGCCCGGCCAGCCGGCCGCCGGCCGGAACACCCCCGCCGCCTCCCGCGAGAACATCGGCCGCCACTACGACCTCTCCAACGACCTGTTCGGCCTCTTCCTCGACGAGACCCTCAGCTACTCGTCCGCCGTCTTCCGCGGCTTCCCCGCCGAGTGGTCGCTGCTGACCGCCGCCCAGCACCGCAAGATCGACCGCGTACTGGACCTGGCGGGCGTCACCGAGGGCACCCGGGTGCTGGAGATCGGCACCGGCTGGGGCGAGCTGTCGCTGCGCGCGGCGCGACGCGGGGCGGAGGTCGTCAGCGTCACGCTCTCCGTCGAGCAGGCGCAACTGGCGCGCGAGCGCGTGCGTGAGGCCGACCTGTCGGACCGCGTCGAGATCCGTGTCGAGGACTACCGCTCCGTCGAGGGAACCTACGACGCCGTCGTGAGCGTCGAGATGATCGAGGCGGTCGGCGCCGAGTTCTGGGGAACCTACTTCGCGACCCTCGACCGGCTCACCGCCCCCGGCGGGCGGGTCGCGCTCCAGGCCATCACCATGCCGCACGACCGGCTCGTCGCCAGCCGCCGCACCTACACCTGGATCCAGAAGTACATCTTCCCCGGCGGCCTGCTGCCCTCCACCGAGGTGGTGCGCCGCCTCACCGCCGAGAACACCCGGCTCGACGTCGCCCGCGCCGACCGCTACGGGCCGCACTACGCCGAGACACTCCGCCTGTGGCGGGAGCGCTTCACCGAGCGCGCCGCGGACGTCGACGCCCTCGGCTTCGACGAGACCTTCCGCCGCATGTGGGTCCTCTACCTCGCCTACTCCGAGGCCGGGTTCCGCTCCGGCTACCTCGACGTCCAGCAGTTCCTGCTCGCTCCCCGCCCCGACACCGCCACCCCGGCCGACACCCGCCCGAAGGACGTTCCCCAGTGACACCAGCCCTGCCGACGACAACCGCACGAGGTGCGGCCTCCCAGCTGATCCAGCTCCTCCAGCAGTACCTGCAGGGGCCGTCGCCGGTCCGGGTACGGACCTGGGACGGCAGCGAGGCCGGACCCGCGGACGCACCGCTGGTGGTCCTGCGTTCCCGCCGGGCGCTGCGCCATCTGCTGTGGCAGCCGGGTGAGCTCGGCCTGGCCCGCGCCTACGTCACCGGGGAGCTCGACGTCCACGGCGACCTGCGCGAGGGGCTCTCCGCGGCGCTGCGCACCGTCCGCGAGTCCGGCTCCGCCCCCGCGCCCACCCTCGCCGACAAGGCGGCGGCACTCCGTGTCCTCGCCCGGCTCGGGGCGGTCGGCCCCAAACCGCAGGCGCCCGCCGGCGAGGTCCGCCTCAACGGCGCCCTGCACAGCCGCGGCCGGGACCGCAAGGCGATCAGCCACCACTACGACCTCCCCCCGGAGTTCTACGCGCTGCTGCTCGATCCCGCGATGGCGTACTCCTGCGGTTACTGGACCCGCCCGCCGGGCGAGCGCGGCTACGGGCTGCCGGAGGCCCAGCGCGACAAGCTGGAGCTGGTCTGCCGCAAGCTCGGCCTGCGGCCGGGCACCCGGCTGCTGGACGTGGGCTGCGGCTGGGGCTCGCTCTCGCTGTACGCCGCCGAGCGGCACGGCGCCAAGGTCACCTCGGTGACCCTCGCCCGTGAACAGGCCGAGTACGTGCGCGAACAGGTCCGCGAGCGGAAGCTGGAGGACCTCGTCGAGGTCCAGCTCTGCGACTACCGCGACATCCCCGGCGGCTGGTACGAGGCCGCCGTCTCCTTGGAGATGGGCGAGCACGTCGGGGACGCCGAGTACCCGGGCTTCGCCGCCATGATGCACCGCATGCTCCGCCCCCGCGGCCGGCTGCTGATCCAGCAGATGTCCCGCGGGGCCATCGCCCCCGGCGGCGGCGCGTTCATCGAGGCGTACATCGCCGCCGACATGCACATGCGGCCCGTCGGTGAGACCGTCGGACTCCTGGAGGGCGCCGGACTGGAGGTCCGCTCGGTGGACTCCATGCGCGAGCACTACGTCCACACCATCGCGGCGTGGGCGGAGGCGCTGGAGGCCAACTGGGACGAGATCGTCTCGCTCACCGGGACGGAGACCGCGCGCGTCTGGCGCCTCTACCTCGCGGGGTCCGGTCTCGCCTTCCAGGAACGCCGCATGGGCGTGGACCAGATCCTCGCGGTCCGCCCCGACGGTGACGGAGGCAGCGGCCTGACCGGGACGCTGCGCGACTGGTACCCGGAGTGTGCTGCCTCGTGACCGACTACCCCTGGGGATCCCTCGGGCTCAACCTCGCGCTGAGCGCCGGCGCGGCGCTGCTCGTGCTGCTGGTGACCTTCGCGGTCGCCGTCGTACGGGGCGGACGCCACCGCACGGTGGACATCGCGTGGGGGCTGGGCTTCGCCGCGGTCGCCCTCACCACCTTCGCCGCCTCGGCGGGGGAGGGCGACACCGCGCGCCGCACGCTCATCGCGATCCTCACCGCGGTGTGGGGCGTGCGGCTGGCAGGCCACGTGACGTGGCGCAGCTGGGGCAAGGGCGAGGACCCGCGCTACGAGCGGATGCTCGCCAAGGCTCCGGGCCATCCGCAGCTGTACGCCCTGCGCATGGTCTACCTGCTCCAGGCGGCTCTGGTCTGGCTGATCTCGCTGCCGCTCCAGTTCGGTGCCTACCTGCCGGGCCCGCTCGGGTGGGTCGTGGTGGTGGGCATCGCCTGCTGGGCGGTCGGGCTCTTCTTCGAGGCCGTCGGCGACTGGCAGATGCACCGCTTCAAGTCCGACCCCGCCAACCGGGGGAAGATCATGGATCGCGGTCTGTGGTCGCTGACACGCCACCCGAACTACTTCGGGGACTTCATGGTGTGGTGGGGACTGTTCCTCGTGGCGGCCGGCAGTTGGCAGGTCGCCGCCATGACCGTCGTCTCACCGCTGGTGATGAGCTTCCTTCTGATCTTCGGGAGCGGTAAGCGGCTCACCGAGAAGACCATGGCGCAGCGCGACGGGTTCGATCGGTACGCCGCCCGGACCAGCGGCTTCTTCCCGCTGCCACCCCGTCGCAACGCCGGTCCCGAGGACGGCCCCCGGCCCTGACGACGTACGCGCCCGCTCATGTGCGCCTCTCGGTCAGCCGGCTTCGGGGAACGCCATCACCAGCAGCGGGTCGGAGGTGGGCTGCGGCGAGCCCCCCGCCGGCTCCAGGGTGATGCCCATGCCGCCCGCGCCGTTGACCGGGCCGTCCATCAGCACCGCGCTGCCGGTCGGACCGTCCGCGGGGTCCATCAGACCGCCGGGTCGCATCGTGCCGTCGTCGTCGAACCAGAGCTGGTAGACCATGCCCGCGGGCGGTTCCGCCATCCCTGAGGCCACGAACACCGCGCGGTCCCGCTCGGCGGAGACCAGCACCGTGCCGGTGGCGCCGTCGTCGAGGCCGGTGCTCTCCACCACGACGTCCGGCGAGGTCAGCACGCCCATGAGCTCGTCGTTGGAGCGCTCCGCGAGCTGCGCCTGGTCACGGGCGTCCCGCGCCTCCTGGTACTGCCAAGCCGCCACGCCGCCCCCGAGGAGCGCCCCGGCGACGCACGCTGCCAGCACCAGCCGGGGGATCACCCCGCCGATCCGGCGGGTACGGACCCGCCCGGCGCGCTCCGGCGGCACCTCCGGGGGCTCCTGCCGCACGGTGGCGATCTGCCGCAGCACCCGGACCCGCATCTCCGGCGGTGGGGCGGTGGCGACCGCGGCACCCAGCCGCTGCGTTGTTGCGGCCAGCTCGCGGACCTCCAGCGCGCAGGAGTCGCAGTCGGAGAGATGGCGTTCGAACTCGGCCAGCTCCTCCGGCGACAGCGCGTGCAGGACGTAGGCCCCGGCGAGCGTGTGCAGGTCGGCGGTCATGCGGTCACCCCCAGGCAGTCGCGCAGCCGGATCAGACCGTCGCGCATACGGGTCTTCACGGTGCCGAGCGGCAGCGCCAGCAGCTCGGCCACCTCGCGGTAGGTCAGCCCCCGGTAGTAGGCCAGCGTCACGGACTGGCGCTGGAGCTCGGTCAGGGTGCGCAGGCACCGCCGCACCTGCTCGCGTTCCAGCCTGGTCTCGACCTGTTCGGTCACCTCGTCGAACGCGGGGGTGTGCTCCAGGAGCGCGGCCCGCTGCTCCCGGTCGCTGGACGCCTGCGCGGACCGGACCCGGTCCACCGCCCGTCGGTGCGCCAACGTCATCGTCCACGCCATGGCGCTGCCCTTCTCCGGGCGGTAGCGCGCGGCGTTCCGCCAGACCTCGACCATGACCTCCTGCGCCACCTCCTCGGACTGCGCCGGGTCGCGGAGGATGCTGCGCACCAGTCCGAACACCGGGCCGGACATGGCGTCGTAGACGCTGCCGAATGCCTCGTGGTCGCCCTGGGCGACCCGCACCAGCAACTCCGAGAGGTCGGGCGCGGTCGAGGGGTTCTCCCCGATGTACACCGGCTCCTTCATGCCCGGGCACCCCCCGTCGGGTGGGCACGGCGGGGCCGGCGTCGGAAGCCGGACGGTGGCAGCGGCATGGATCATCCTCCGGAACTTGGAACAGCGGCAGGCGGCGGGTGGCCGGCCGCGTCGAGGGGGCGCGCCCTCGAACTGCGGGCTCGCCGACTATTCGTAGCCGGCGACGCAGCGGATGGGTGCGCCGAGCCGTGGCGGGAAATCCAAGGCGCGCTCCGCCCCTGCCCCGTGGCGGGCGTTTCATTCACCCGTTCGCGGCGGCCCGGCGGCCCGGCGCTGCTCGGGCGGGGTGGGGCGGTGCGGGCCGCTCTCACACGGCGGCGCCCGCACCGCTCGCCGCCGGGGCGAATGGTGCGGGCGCGGGTGCCGGGAAGGTCAGGCGCCGACGTGGTCCGGGTGGCTGCCCAGCCGGGTGTCGGTGTCCAGCTCCGCCAGGGCTTCGAGATCGGCGTCGTCCAGCTCGAAGCCGAAGACGTCGATGTTCTCCTTGATCCGGCTCGGAGTCACCGACTTCGGGATCACGATGTTGCCGAGCTGGAGGTGCCAGCGCAGTACCACCTGCGCCGCCGTCGCCCCGTGCTTGGCGGCGATCCGCGCGAGCTCCTCGTCGTCCAGCAGCCCCTTGCCCTGGCCCAGCGGCGACCACGCCTCGGTGTGGATGTCGTGCGAGGAGTGGAACGCACGCTGCTCGGCCTGGGGGAAGTTGGGGTGCAGCTCGATCTGGTTGAGGACGGGGACGACGTCCGTCTCCTCCAGCAGCCGGCGCAGGTGCGCGGTGGTGAAGTTGGAGACGCCGATGGCCTTCGCGCGACCGTCGGCGTGGATCTTCTCCAGTGCCTTGTACGACTCGATGTACAGGTCCTTGGAGGGCACCGGCCAGTGGATGAGGTACAGGTCGACGTAGTCGAGACCCAGCTTCTCCAACGACACGTCGAAGGCCCGGAGGGTCGCGTCGTGACCCTGGTCGCCGTTCCACAGCTTGGTGGTGACGAACAGCTCCTCCCGCGGCAGGCCGGACGCGGCCAGCGCACGGCCGGTGCCCTCCTCGTTGCCGTACACGGCCGCGGTGTCGATGCTGCGGTACCCGGCGTCGAGGGCGTGGCCGACGGCCTCCGTCGCCTGGTCGTCCGGGACCTGCCACACGCCGAAGCCCAGCTGGGGCATCCGGAGGCCGTTGTTGAGCGTCACGAAGGGAACTGTGCTCACGAGGAAGCGGTCCTTACTTTCGGTGGACGGGTATCCCATCATCAACGATGGTTTCCGGCCGCCCATTCCCGGTACCCGCCAGCCGCCGGCGGTGGGGTGCCGTTCGGCGCGGTACCGCTCCAGGTGCTCGCGGCACGCCCAGAGCGTGTACCCGGGCCGGATGCCTGCTCCACCGCCCCCGACCACCACCGGTGCGCCGACCGGATGCCTGCCCGCGTCCGCGCGCGACGGGCAGGTCACGACAGCCATCGCCCGCCCCGGCGCCATCCGGTGCGCCGACGCCTCGGCGTCAGCCAGGCGGTGGCAGCACGCCCGGACCGGGCGGACACCTCCCGGTACCCGCCACCACCCCGCCCACCGGCCTGCGGGCGGGGCGGGGGAGACTGGCGGACGTGTCACGAGCCCTCCGATTCCTCGATCCGTACCTGCTGCTGCTGGTCGCGACCATGGGTCTCGCCGCGCTGCTGCCCGCGGGCGGCGCGGCTGCCGACGTCGTGGACACCGTCTCCGTCGTGGCGATCGGCCTGCTGTTCTTCCTCTACGGCGCGCGGCTCTCCACCCGCGAGGTCGGCGACGGCGTCCGCCACTGGCGACTGCACCTGACGATCCTGGCCTGCACCTTCGTGGTGTTCCCGCTGCTCGGGATCGCGGCGGGCGCACTGGCGCCGTGGCTGCTCACCGACCAGCTGGCGCTCGGGGTGCTCTTCCTCTGCCTCGTCCCGTCCACCGTGCAGTCCTCGATCGCCTTCACCTCGATCGCGCGCGGCAACGTCGCGGGAGCCATCGCGGCGGGCTCGTTCTCCAGCCTCATCGGCGTGGTGCTCACCCCGCTGCTCGCCGGGCTCCTCATCGGGGGCGGCGCGGGGATCTCGGTGGACTCCCTGCTGAGGATCGCGCTGCAACTCCTGCTGCCGTTCGTGGTCGGCCAGCTGCTGCACCGCTGGCTCGGCGCGGTCGTGGTCCGCCACCGGACCGCGCTGTCGTACTTCGAGCGGGGGTCGGTGCTGATCGTCGTCTACGCCGCCTTCAGCGAGGGCGTGCGGGAGGGGGTCTTCGGACAGGTCAGCTGGCAGCGGCTGCTGGCGCTGCTCGGGGTCGTCGTGGTGCTGCTGGCGTTGATGCTGCTGATCACCGGGCAGGGGGCGCGGCGCCTGGGGTTCGGGCGCGAGGATCGCATCGCGGTGGTGTTCGCCGGCTCCAAGAAGTCGCTGGCGGTCGGGTTGCCGATGTCCAGCGTCCTGTTCGGCGCCGACGCGGCGGTCACGGTGCTGCCGCTGATGCTCTTCCACCAGGTGCAGCTCATCGTGTGCGCGGTACTCGCACGGCGCTGGGCCGCGCAGGCGCCACCGGAGGATCAGGAGTCCTCCGGCAGCACCACCCGCTGAGCACCGGCGTACACGTTCATCGAGTCGCCGCGCAGGAAGCCGACCAGGGTCACGCCCGCCTCCTCGGCCAGGTCGACCGCCAGCGACGACGGGGCCGAGACTGCGGCGAGCACCGGGACACCGGCCATCACCGCCTTCTGGACCAGTTCGAACGAGGCCCGGCCCGACACCATCAGCACGGTTCCGTCCAGCGGCAGCGCCCCGTCGAGCAGCGCCCGGCCCACCACCTTGTCCACCGCGTTGTGCCGCCCGACGTCCTCCCGCAGGTCGAGCAGGGTGCCGTCCGCCGCGAACAGCGCGGCGGCGTGCAGCCCACCGGTCCGGTCGAAGACCTTCTGCCCGGCACGCAGCCGTTCCGGGAGCTCCGAGAGCAACGTCGGCGTGAGCTCCGGGCCGGCCGAGAGCGGGCGGCGAACCGTGGTGCGCACGGCGTCGATGCTGGTCCGGCCGCACATGCCGCAGGACGAGGAGACGTAGACGTTGCGTGCCACAGACGGGGCGGGAGGCGGTACTCCGTCCGCCAGGACCACGTCCACCACGTTGTAGGAGTTGGCGCCGCGCCCGCCCGTGCCGTCCTCGGCGCCCGCGCAGTAGACCACCCGCGCCACCTGGTCGCCGGAGTGCACCACACCCTCGCTGACCAGGAACCCGGCGGCGAGTGCGAAGTCGTCGCCGGGGGTGCGCATCGTGATCGCCAAGGGGGCACCGCCGACGCGGATCTCCATCGGTTCCTCGCCTGCCAGGGTGTCGGACCGCTCCGTGGCCCGTCCGCCGCGGATGCGCACCACGCGGCGCCGTTCGGTGACCCGTCCCATGCTCTCCGCTCCCGTCCGTGCCGACCGCCGACCGCCGACCGCCGACCGCCGACCGCTTCGCGCTCCGCGCCGGTCACCGGGCGGGACCTCGGTACCGGCGCCGGGACATCGTGCCACGGCGGGTGCACGGACGCGGTCACCGCGCTGCGGGCGGCGGAACTCCACCGCGACGTGCCCGCCGCGCTGCCGAAGCGGGCTGCCTCCGGCGGGGTCCGGGTCGGCTCAGTCGACCAGCAGCACGACCTTGCCACAGCCGTGGCCCGACTCGACGTCCCGATGCGCCGCTGCCGCGTCCTCCAGCGACCAGGTGGCCCGCACGTGGACGCGCAGGGCTCCCCGCGACCACAGGGCGACGAGCGCCTCCAGCCGCTCCGCGGAGCGCCGGGAGGCGATCCAGCGGGCACCGAGTCGTTCGTACGCCTCGACGGCGGCGAGGGTACCCACCCTGTCCTTGTCCCGTACCACTTCGACCGCGGCCCGCGGCCCGAGGCCGTCGGCGCTCGCCGCGTCGAGCGCCGCGTCCACCCCCTGCGGCGCCAGCCGCCGCACCCGCTCGACGAGGCCGTCCCCGTCCACGACGGGGATCGCGCCGAGCTGACGCAGATAGGCGTGGTTCGCCTCGCTCGCGGTGCCGACCACCGTCGCCCCCACCGCTCGGGCGAGCTGGACCGCGATCGTTCCCACCCCGCCGGCGGCGCCGTTCACCAGGAAGGTGTCGCCGTACCCGACCCGCAGGGCCTCCACCGCGGTGTGCGCCGCCTGCCCCGCCCCGGGGAGAACCTGCCGCGACCTCCCACGGCATGGAGGCCGGCTTGCAGACCACCTGGTCGGCGGGGGCCACGACGTGCTCCGCGTAGCAGTGCTGCGTGCGGAAGCCCAGCACCTCGGCGCCGACCTCGACGCCCTCGGCCCCGCCACCGACCTGGTCGACCACCCCCGCGAACTCACCTCCGGTGATGTGCGGCATCTCGATCGCGAAGCCGGGCGCTCGGCGGCCGGAACGGACCGCGCAGTCGATCGGCTGGACCCCGGAGGCCCGCACCCTGACCCGCACCTCCCCCGGCCCCGCCTCGGGCGCCGGGACGGAGACCGCTCTGAGGACCTCGGGGCCGCCGAAGGAGGAGAACGCAACTGCTCGCACGGAAGGCGACCTCTCTCGCAGGTGCTGCCGGTCACGGCAGCGGGGTTGCCAATCCTGCAGCCTCAGCCGCGGTTGAGGTCAAACGACAGGACCACCCGGAGCGAACCGCGCGTCTCCCGGCTTCCCCGTCTCCCCTTCTCGCCTTCTCCGAGCGGCGCTTCGACGAGCCCGCCGCCTCTCATCCGCCGGCCCGGGCCCGGGGGCCGGGAGTGTTCCGTGCCCGTGTGAACTCCTGGGTGACGCGCAGCAGATGGGCCACCTCGTCCTCCAGGGTGTCGCCGCCCGGCGGGGGAGTGGGTGGCCCGGCCGCTCCGCCGGGTGCGACGCCCCGCCTGCGGTTCTCCAACGCCCGTGAGATGCGCGCCGCGTCGGCCGCCGCGGCGCCCGGTGCCACGGTCGGGCCCTCGGGCGGATACGCGGCGTCCGTCGGGAAGTGGGGCCGCAGGAGGAGCAGGCCGTCGTGGATCTCGATGACCCGCCGGTACAGCGCGAACTCCGCCGTGCGCCAACCGGGGCGGAGCCGGTCGGAGGCCGGGGCGAGGGCGATCTCCGGCGTCGCTTCGTGGAGGGCTCGCCACAGCGGCCCCAGCGCGCGGTGGCGCCGCCGCGCCCGCAGCCGTCGTCCGGGCGCCGCCAGCGGACCGCCCCACAGGGTGACGGTCGTGCCCGCCAGCACCAGCAGCGCCGTCACCGCGCTCAGCAGCGTCGCGACCGGGTGCTCCCCCAGCGGTTGGCGGCCGGTGCCTGCGGTCGAGACGATGTCCGACAGCCCCCAGCCGGTCCAGACCGCGCCGACCGCGCCGGCGAGGGTGAGGATGCGCAGCCCCGCACGCAGCCGCCCGGGGCCGACCGCCGCCGCACGGCGGAGCAGCGCGACGCAGAGCAGCGCCAGGCAGCCGACGCCGTAGAGCACGAACAACGCGGTGTACACCAGGAACAGCGCGACGCTGCCCTCCACGACGACGGCCCCGGGCACCACCCGGACCCCGGACGCGGCGAACAGGGCCGCCGCGACCAGCTGGAAGAGCAGCGCGCCGACGTGGTGCCGGCGGGCCCGCCGGCCCGACTCCCGCCGGTCGTCGCTGCCGAGCGAGACGGCGAGCAGGGCGAGGAACGTGAGGGCGTATGCCTTGAGCGCCCGGGTGGCCCAGATGACGGGTTCGGTGGCGACCACCGGTTCGAGTACCCGGAGGGTGGGAGGGGCGTTGACCAGCAGCGCCAGCCCGCTGCACGCGGCGAAGCCGCAGATGGCGCGCTGCACCGGGTCGGTACGTGCCCCGCTGGACAGCGCGAGGCGGAATCCCGCGAAGCCGAGGAAGATCATGGGCGCCAGATAGGCGACCGCGGCGCTCACCGCTGTTCCCCGGGGCGCGCCTGGGGGGAGCCGGGCTCGAAGATCGAGCGGAGCTCCCCGGTGGGCGTCTGGCCCCGCTTTCTCCGGGTGACGCGGGTGAGGATCAGGGAGGCCACCAGCTCGGCCTCCCGCTCCTGCGGGTCGGTGTACACGGTGCGCCCCAGAACGCGCCGCACCAGCGTGCCGTCCAGATGCGGCAGCAGCGTACTCGCCGCAGCCAGGTCCGCCCCGCCCGTGGCGCGGTGCCCGCAGAGCAGGTGGGCGGCCTCGTGCAGCAGGATGTGCTGACGGTGCAGCGGGGCGGTGTCCGCCGAGTAGGCGATGTAGTCGGCGCGTTCGGTGGTCACGAGGAGCCCGCAGGGGAGGTCGTGGCGACCGCGGAGCGGGAGGAGTTCCACCGCCCGGCCGCGCGCGGCGCCCAGGCCCGTCACGAACACGGCCGCGTCGAACGGGTCCGGGAGCTCCACCGCCGCGGCGACACGCCGGCAGTGCTGCCACAGTCGCCGTGCGGAGCGGTCAGCCACCGACTCCCCTCCTTCGCGTGTCGGGCCCTGCCGGACCGCCCGTCCCCGCACCTGTGCCCGGGGGCCGGGGCCGCCCCCGGCCTCCGCTCAGTGCGGGTCCGGCCCGCTCTGGGCCGCCTCACGGCGGGCGATGACGTCGATCATGTCGCTGATGGTGCCGACGCCCTCCGGGGAGAGGTTCACCGCCCGCAGGGCGACACTGCGCACCCCCGCCTCGCGCAGCGCGCCGAGGAGTTCGAGCTCCTGCGCGATCTCGCGGCCCTCCTCGTCGTCGAAGAAGTAGGCGACGGGCACCTGGAAGAACCCGGCGAGCGCCTCCAGGTGGCGTTTGGTCGGGTTGTTGCGGCGGCCGGTCCGCAGCTGCCAGAGGTAGGTGGCGGAGAAACTTTCGCCCGTGGCCTCGCGGCAGGAGCGTGCGACCTCCTCGTGGCTGAACTGCTCGCGGTTCGGCCGGCAGACCACCCGGAAGAGGGCGTCGATCTTCTCCGCCAGTGTCGATGGTGCGGTGCGCTTCTCCGACTGCATTCCGCCCGTCCTCCGTCCAGACGTCCACCTCGCGCCCGCATCGTCCCACGTGGCCGGTGGGCAGGTGCGGAAACCGGGGGATCGCGCCCATGCTAGCCGACCCCGCGGGGCGGCACGATCCGGGATATACATCGCTTCTCGCTCGCAACATCCGCTCTGGGCAGTCCAGTTGTGACCCGACCGGGCGACCGGACCGACCGACCGCCCGGTCGGTCCGGTCGGCCGGTGCCGCTCAGCCCAGGCCGAGCAGCCGCAGCATCAGCTCCTTGACCTCGGTCGCCGCGTACCGGTCGCGGGTCTGCGAGGGGTCGGAGCAGAGCAGCATCGGTCCCTCGGCGTCCGAGTCCGGAAGCCGCCCGTGGCTGCCGCGCACTCCCGAGGGGTCCAGCGGGATCACCGTCAGCGGTGCCCGCATCCCGATCTTCTTCCGTGCCACGGTCAGCGCCGCCCGCGCCTTGACGGCGCTGATGGCGGGGTCGAAGAAGAGCTCCGCCGGGTCGTAGCCCGGTTTGCGGTGGATCTCCACCCCGCGCGCGAAGTCCGGCGCCCGGTCGTCGTCCAGCCAGTAGTAGTAGGTGAACCACGCGTCCGGCTCGGCGACCACCACCAGCTCGCCCGACCGCTCGTGGGCCACGCCCACCGCCTGCTGCTGCTCCCGGTCCCACACCTCGTCCACGCCGGGCAGCGCCGCGAGGACCGACCGCACCCGCTCCATGTCCGAGGGGTCGGCGACGTAGACGTGGGCCACCTGGTGGTCCGCCACCGCGAACGCGCGGGAGGTGTAGGGGTCCAGGTACTCCATGCCCCGCTGGTTGTACACGTTCAGCAGCTTCTCGCGCCGCAGCGCGCGGTTGAGGTCCACCGGCCGCCGGACGGAGGTGATCCCGTACTCGCTCAGCGCGAGCACCGTGTGGCCGCGCGAACGCAGCTCCTCCAACAGCGGGCCCAACGCGGCGTCCGTCTCACGGGCGGCCCGTACCGCCTCGGGGCCGTCGGGCCCGAACCGCTGGAGGTCGTAGTCGAGATGGGGGACGTAGACCAGCGTGAGGTCGGGGTCGCGCTCCTCCACCACCACGCGTGTGGCGTCCGCGACCCAGCGCGTCGAGCGGATCGATGCGGTGGGCCCCCAGTAGTGGAACAGCGGGAACTCGCCCAGCCGTTCGGTGAGGGTGTGCCGCAGCTCGGCCGGGGCGGTGTAGCAGTCGGGCTGTTTGCGGCCGTCGTAGCGGTAGACCGGCCGCGGGGTGAGAACGGTGTCGACCTCCGCCCCCATCGCCCACCACCAGCACAGGTACGCCGAGGTCAGCCCGGGGGAACGCTCGCGCGCGGCGTGCCACACCTTCTCGCCGTGCACCAGCTTGTTGTGCTGCCGCCAGAAGTGGATCTCGCCGTGGTCGCGCCAGTACCAGCCGTTGGCCACGGCGCCGTGCCCCGCCGGGGTCAGCCCGGTGGTGAACGTCGCCTGGACCGTGCTGGTGACGGCGGGGAAGACGGTGTCGAGGGGCGCGGTGAAACCCTCCTCCCCGATGGCGCGCAGGCGGGGCATGTGCTCCAGCAGAGCGGGGGTCAGTCCGACGGTGCACAGCACCGCGAGCTTGCGGCGGCCTCTCGGCGCGGTCGATGACATGGGGCCCTTCCTGCTTCCTGGTCGGTGCGGGTTGTCGGGGCCCGCCGCGGGGCGGGGGCCGGTGAGGCCGTGTGCGGGACCGCACGGGCCGTCGGGGCGTCGCGCGGGGTCAGCCCGGTCGCAGGCCGAGCGAGACGAGCTCGTCCCGGCACCACGCGAGCTCCGCGGCGATGCCGTCGACCAGCCCCTCCGGGCCTTCGGGACGGTGCTTCTCCGGCAGCACGCTCCAGGTGTACGTCTCGACCTCGACGTGGTCGGTGACCGGGTGCGGACCGCCGAACAGCGCCCCCAGCGTGCGGGAGAGCAGCGGGCGGCTGCTGCGCAGCGGCGGGTCGGGCTCCCGGTGCAGTGGTACGTGGAAGTGCACCCGCCAGGCGGAGTCGCCCGGCAGGCCGTCCCGGTCGGCGAACGCCGGGCCCAGATCGTCCCGGCCGTGCACCTCTCCCGACACCGCCTCCCGGACCTGGTGGAGGAAGCGCGGCTCGTCGAACGGTTCGAGGGCGGCCCGGCCCGCCGCGCCGCGCGGGTCGTCCGCGATCAGCGCGGCCGACGCCTGCGTCTTCACGATCGGCACCCCGGCCGCTACCGCGGTCGCCACGGCCGCCTCGGGTTCCTCGTGGGCGACGGCGAGATGGCACGCGTCCAGGCAGATGCCGAGGTACCGGGGGTCGGTGCCGGCGAGCGCCGCGACCGCCTGCGGCACGGTCTCCGCGACGCAGCCCGGCTCCGGCTCCAGACCGACGCGGATGACCCGGCCGGTCTCCCGCGCCAGGGCGTCGAGCCCCTGGGCCAGCTCGTCCAGCCGTCGCCGCGCGGCGTCGCGGGACGCGGTGTCCCACGGCTCGCGCCACGCCAGCGGCAGCGTGGAGACGCTGCCCCGGGTGACGTCCTCGGGCAGCAGATGCGCCAGCACCCTCGCCAACCGCAGCGTGTACGCCGGACGTTGCGGGCCGGTCCAGTCCGGGTGGTAGACGGCCTGCTTGACGACCGGGTCGTGGAATCCGCGATAGGGGAAGCCGTTGAGGGTGACGGTCTCCAGCCCGTGGTCGGCCAGCCGCTGCCGCAGTTCGGCGAGATCGGCGGGGGAGTCGGCGAGCAGTTCGGCCGTGGCCGCCGGCAGCCACAGCCCCAGCCCGACCGGACCCGAGCCGAGTCGGTCGCGGACGGGCCCGGCGTAGCGGTCGAGCTGCTCCAGGATGCCGGCGGGAGTCTCCGCCGGGTGGACGTTGGTGCAGTAGGCGAGGTGGACGGGGGACCCGTCGGGGTGGGTCAGGCGCACACCGTTCACCCGCCCCCGCGCAGCAGGGAGTTGCCTGCGTAGCTGCCCGGCGGGGGGCCGGGCTCGGCCGTCGTCTCCGCTGTCGCCGCGTCGTCCAGTTCCAACCGGCCGCTCTGACCGTAGAACTCCACCGGGTTGCGCCACAGCACCCGGTCCACGTCGTCCGCGTCGAACCCTGCCGCCAGCATCGCCTCGCCCGTGGCGCGGGTCAGCAGTGGGTCGCTGTGGCCCCAGTCGGCCGCGGAGTTGACCAGCATCCGCTCGGTCCCGTACTCGCGGAGGATGCGCACCATGCGGTCGGGGTCCATCTTGGTGTCCGGGTAGATGGAGAAGCCCATCCAGCAGCCGGCGTCCGCCGCACGGCGCACCGTGACCTCGTTCAGGTGGTCCAGCACCACCATGCCCGGGTCGATCCCGGACTCCTCGATCACCGCGATCGACCGTGCGGTGCCGCCGGCCTTGTCGCGGTGCGGGGTGTGCACCATGGCCGGCAGCTCGTGCTCCACGGCGAGCTGGAGCTGCACCGCGAAGGCGTGCTCCTCCTCGGGGGTGGCCGAGTCGAAGCCGATCTCCCCGACGGCGACCACGCGGTCCTTGACCAGGTAGCGGGGCAGCAGCTCCAGCACCGGGACGCACCGCGGGTCGTTCGCCTCCTTCGGGTTGAGGGCGATCGTGCAGTGGTGGCTGATGCCGTACTGCGAGGCGCGGAACGGTTCCCAGCCGAGCAGGCCGTCGAAGTAGTCGGCGAAGCTCTCCGGCGAGGTGCGCGGCTGGCCGAGCCAGAACGCGGGTTCCACGACGGCGGTCACGCCCGCCGCGCGCATCGCGCGGTAGTCGGCAGTGGTGCGGGAGGTCATGTGGATGTGCGGGTCGAAGATACGCATCGGAGGCTGGCCTTTCTGCTGCTCTGCTGCGGTGGGGCCCGCGTCGGACCGACCGCGGGCGCCGGCACCGTGCCACGGCGGTGGCAGGGCGCGGGCGCGGTGACGCGACGGGCGCCCGCGGGCACCGGTCGAGGGGAAGCGGGTCGACGGGGCAGGGGAGGGAGGAGCGGCTCGGGTGGGTCCGTCAGCCCGGGGCGATCAGGGCCAGGTCCGCGGGGACGGCGCGTCCCGCGGCGAGTCGTTCGGCGGCCAACCCCTCGGCGAGCGAGACCAGCTCCGCGTCCCGCCGCTCCGCGAGACCGGCCACCGCGCGCAGCGGCACCTCGACGAAGAGGCACTTCAGGACGGCCTGCCGCCACGCGGGCTGGTCCAGGTGACGTGCGGCGTAGGGACCGACCGCCGCCTCGACGAGCCTCGGGTCGTTGGCACGGAGGGCGTCGCGCACCAGCTCCAGCGCGCCGTCGCCGACCGGTAGATGGGGCAGTGCCCGGAGCACCCCGCGTCGCTCGGCCGCGTCCCCCTGGCGGTAGAGCAGACCGGCCAGCGCGGTGACCTCACCCGGTGGTGCCTGGAGCAGCAGCAGGGTCCGGACCGCGTCCTCCACCCGCCAGCCGGCGGGCCCGCCGGGCAGCGGCCCCCGCCCGTACCGGCGTCCCGCCGCCGGGAACCGACGCCCCAGCGCCGACGGGTCCGCGGCCTCGCGGAGTTCGACGGACAGCCGCTCGGCCAGGGGGGCGTCGAGTGCGCCGTCCAGCGCCTCGCGCAGTGCGGTCGTCTCCCCGGGCGCTGCCACGGCGTCACCGGTCGGGGTCGAGGGCGGTCCGCTGTCGGCGGGGTCGTGACTCTGCGGATCTGGTGTCGTCGTCATGGGCGGGACGCCTCCGTTCCCGGACCGGGGCCCGCCGCGCGTGCCGCGGCCTCCGCCGCGCGGAGGAAGCCGATGGAGTGTCGTGCGGTGGCCGTGGCGGCGTGGCTGTGGCGGGGGAGCTCCACGGTGACGAGGCCGCCGTAGCGTGCGTCGGAGAGCGCCGCCAGCAGTGGCGGGAAGTCCATCTCCCCTTCGCCGAAGGGCAGGTGCTCGTGGACGCCACGCCGCATGTCCTCGATCTGCACGTGGGCCAGTTCCGACACCACGTCGGCGACGCACTGCTCCGGGGCGCGGTCCTCCAGGCAGTGGCAGTGACCCACGTCCAGCGTCAGCCGCAGCGCTGCCGGGGACCCCAGCGCGTCGCGCAGCCGGGCCCAGTCGGCCAGTGAGGCGACCAGCATGCCCGGTTCCGGCTCGAAGGCCAGGGTCACCCCCGCCGCCTCGGCGCGCGGGAGCAGTTCGGCGACGCCGGAGACCAGCCGCTCCCAGGCCAGCTCGTGGGAGACCTCCGGCGGCGGGGTGCCGCTCCACAGGTGCGTGACGGTCGCGCCGAGGTCGCGGGTGACGTCGACGGCCCGGCGCATCAGGTCCAGCCGGAGCTCCCGGCCCTCGGAGGAGAGCAGCGTCGGTCGGTGCTTGTGCCAGGGGTCCAGCAGGTAGCGGGCGCCGGTCTCCACCGCGACGTCGAGGCCGTTGCGGTCCAGCGCCTGCCGAACTTCGGCCACGCGCCGCGCCAGGCCGGGGGCGAACGGGTCGAGGTGCTGGTGGTCGAGGGTCAGCGCGACCCCGTCGTAGCCGAGGCCGGAGATGACCCGCAGCGCGTCGGTGAGGCGGTGGTCCGCGAATCCGTTGGTGGAGTAGGCGAGACGGAGCGGCATGAGGAACCTTCCCGGTGGGGGGCGGGGTGCTGCTCATGTGCGGGACCACCCGGAGAGGTCGCCCGCTGGCGCGCCGGCGTCGGTGCCGGGCGGGCCCGGTGCTCATAAGGCTGCGGAGTCGCCGCCCGGCCCCGGACGGTGCGGGTGCCGACGCCGTCCGCGGCCCCGGCACGCGGGCACGGTCATGTCGGGGAGACCCTGCGCGAGAGACGCCGTGCGAGTGGCAGCGCCGCCGCGAGCGGCAGCGCTGCGCGCACGGCGCCCGCACGGGCGGCGAGTGCGGCCTGGAGCGGCAGCAGGCCGTGGATGCCGGCTCCCACGGCGGCCTGCACCCGTTCCGGACGGGGGTCCCGGCGTGCTCGGAGCTGCGCGCGGAGACACCAGCCCGCGTAGCCGGCGGCTCCGGCGGCAGCGGCGGCACGAGCCCGCGGCG
>NZ_JAAVJB010000149.1 GCF_012034385.1 Streptomyces spiramenti | reverse complement strand
CAGCCGCCGCGGGCGCGGCGCCCGCAGCCGGCGACCGGCGGGTTCGACTACTTCGGCACCGCCGGCGAGGGCCCGGCGCCGCAGCAGGAAGCCGGCAACGGCGACGAACGCCCCACCGACAACCGGGCGGGCGGCCCCGCCGCCGGCCTCGGCCGCCGCCGCGTCTGACGGATTCCGAGCGCTCCCCCGGCGAGGGCTTCCCCGGCGACCGTTTCCCGGCGACCGCACCGACGCGGCCGGGACGCCGACCCGGCCTCCGCCCCGACGTGCGCAGGGGGGCGCGCCCCCTCAGAAGGCCGGGCGGCCGTCGGTGCTGCGGTACCGGTCCCCCGGAGTCAGGGTGAACTCGGCGTCGCCCCGGTCGCGCGCGCTGTCCTCCATGGTGAGGTCGCCCTCGCAGTGAGCGTCGACGGCCAGGACGGCACCGTCCTCCGAGCGGTCGGCGCATCGCCCGATCTCCTCGATCTGACGCTCTGACCGCTGTGCGTAGTGCTCCACCGCGGTCCTCACCTCACTCACCCGGGTGCCGGTGAACCCGCCGACGGCCTGCGCTGCCTCACGCGCGGTCTCGGGGTAGCTGTCCTGGTGCTCCTTCACTCCCGAGGCCCGGCTCGCGAACCGGCTGAGTGCCCCGGCCGCGCCCTCGGTGTCGATGTCCCAGTACGTCATCCCGCCCCCGTTACTCGTCCGCCGCCCGGCCCCTGCGATCACGCTGCGGCACGCTCTCCGGTTCCGTTCCCGCCGGTGCGTGGCACAACACTGTGACATCCGCCGGTCACCCGTTGCACCCGCGTTGTCGGCGCTGCTACAGATGAGATCACCGCGGGGCGGCGCCCCGCCGCCGAGGTGGGGACAGCGGCTGTGTCCGGGACGGGCGCGGTCGGCAGGCAGGTTGGCAGGTAGGGAGAAGGGGGTTGTTGGTGTGGGCGGGTCGTTGATCGGTGTGGGGGACATACCGTCGTACTCGGGGGATCTGGCGGAGTTGGAGCAGTTGATCGGGACGTTGAGCCGGTCGGCCGCGGAGGTGGAGGCCGACAGCTCCGACACGCACCACACCTTCCAGGCGTTCGGCGGCAGCTATGCCACCGATCACACCGAGGAGTTGCTGGCCACGACGCGCAGTGTGCGTCGGGGTGGTGAGGACCTGGGTGAGGACGGTCGCCGTCTGGTGCGGTTGCTGACGCGGTACGTGCAGGAGATGCAGGCGATCGACCAGCGGATGCGCGGCCTGCGGGGCGACGTCGCGGCCCTGTGGCAGCGCGTGGGGATCCACGACCCCGAGCCGGAACACCTCACGCTGGGCGAGGACTACGCCGCAGAGCTGCGCCGGCTGCTGGAGCACGCGGAGCGGACCGAGGGCGAGGTCGCCGTCGCAGTCAACGCGCTGCTGCCCGAGCCCGGCGGCACGCCGCCCCCGGTCGGCGACCGCGGCGCGGCGGCGCTGGCGCGTCAGGTCGCGGAGGCGTCCGGTCCGCTGCTGCGCGGCAACCCGGTCCAGCAGGCGTGGGTGGCGGACATGCTGGACCGGCACGGGGACAATCCGGCGTTCGCCGACACCCTCGCCGACGCGTTGGGTGTCGAGGGGCTGATGCAGTTGGGCAGCTCCATCTCGCCGCTGGCGCTGCCGCTGGTGTCGAGGGTCGAGCGGGGCATCGGCACGGTCCTGGCCACCACCACCCGCGTCCCGGCGAAGCTGCAGGACGCCCACCCGGATGATCCGGAGTTCCAGGAGTGGCTGCGGACCGCGGAAGGGCGGCGCTGGCAGGACATCCTCGACCAGACCACCGCCTACGGCCACCGCGAGCTGGCCAGGACTCCCGACCCGGCCGGCGACCCCCGCGAGACGTACTACGGCTACGAGCGGATCATCTCCCACCTCGAAGCCACCGACCGCCCGGCGTCGGCGCAGTACCTGTACCTGATGACCGACGACATGATCACCGCCGAGGTCACCGACCCCCAGAAATGGCGCCACGCCGCCTACGGCGAACCCGGCGAGATCCGCTCCGTCGACCTCCTCGACCGCCAGCTGGGCATGATCGCCCACAACAACCCCCACGCCGCCACCCTGGTCATGACAGACCACTTCGACTACCTCATGCTCCAGGGCGAGGACGAGGACGGCGCCCGCCCCGGCCCCGAGTACCCCGTCAGCCCGTCCAACCCCGAACGCCACGGCCTCACCGACGCCCTCGTCGCCGCCACCACCGGCCGCACCCCCGACGCCGACCACTCCCTGGCCACGGACCCACCCACCCCGGAACAACAGGACCTGGCCATCGAGGTCTTCCGCTACTACGAGGACCGCACCCACCTCCTCGCACCCAAGGGCGACCACGCCTACCGCGCCTCACGCATCGGCATGGTCACCGCCGAACACATCGCCGTCGTCCACACCACCCTCGGCGACTACAGCGACATCCCCAACCGCCCGGACCTGCCCCGCGCCGACCTCCCCAACACCGAACGACTGCTCTACCAACTCGCCCTCGACGAGCAAGCCTTCGCCGCCATCGAAGGCGCCTCCAGCGCCCAGACCGGACTCGCAGTCGAACAGGCAATGAACAACGAGAACTTTGAGGACTCCGCGGGAGATTTCCTCTACCGAGCGGTTGCACCCGGTTCAAACACCGCGGGCATCATGGCGGAATCCCGGGCCGCGTCGGCCCACAAGGGGGTCATGGACGAGGGCTCCGTCTCCACCCGGAAGAAATGGTCCGAGCGCTTCCTCAACACCATCTCCGACACAGCCACCAAGAACCTGCCTTTCGCAGGAACCGCCACCGCCAAGATCTTCGACGAAATCAACGCAGAACTCTACAAGGGACTGGAAGAAGACAAGGCGCGGAAAGCCGCCGACAAAAGAGCAGAGGTGCGCTACGACTCAGAAGTACAGAACGAGGCAGGAGCCGCAACCGCCGTCGAAGCCGCCCTGCACAACAAGTACGGAGACCCACTGCCCGACGACGTTGACGCAGAGCGATACAAAGACATGGCCAGAGGGCACGCAAACAGCGCGTACGCGATCGGCCGCACGAAGGGTGCAAGCAATTGACCAGGAACCACCGGTTCATCGGGGCAGTCGCCGGGCTGGTTGTCCTGAGCACCGCAGGCTGCACCTCGGGCGAAGCGGACGAAGAGCCGAAACGACTGTACGATATACCGCAAGCGCTCTGCGACATGCCGCCTCTCGACCTGGACCTCGACCCAGTGTTTCCTCCCGGTGAGAGCCTTGAAATTGACCACAATTTCGTCGACGCGGAGAGCGGTACATTTAGCTGCGAGCATCGCGTTGACAGAGTGCCCGTCATCAAGCTCCACGCCCAGTTCTACACCGACCGAGGCGTGGCGGACCCTCCATACGATTACGGGCTTCGGAGCTACCCCAAGCAGGAACCCGTCGCCGTTCCTGGCTCCAACGAAGCATGGGCATGGCCGGGACTGGCCAGCGCCATAACCGAGTGCACATTCGAGGGCGAGACCCGCCCTTACTTCACTTCCGTCATCACCATGTATCCGGACGACGAAGACCTCGCGCTGGAGCTGGTATCGGAACTCATCCAGCCCGTCGCGGAACACGCCCAGCAATATTGCAACAGCGTCGGAAGCCAGGCCACAGAGTGAGGTCCCCAGATCCCGGCCTGTGGGCCTGCGCACTCCGGTGAGTGACCGGGGACGGCCGCCGCTGGCAGGACATCCTCGGCCAGGC
Source organism: Streptomyces spiramenti (assembly GCF_012034385.1). GTDB lineage: Bacteria > Actinomycetota > Actinomycetes > Streptomycetales > Streptomycetaceae > Streptomyces > Streptomyces spiramenti. Next base: position 9,020 of record NZ_JAAVJB010000149.1, on the reverse strand, counting down.
CACCGCCTACGGCCACCGCGAACTACCGAAGACGCCCGACCCCGCCGGCGACCCCCGCGAGACGTACTACGGCTACGAGCGGATCATCTCCCACCTCGAAGCCGCCGACCGCCCGGCGTCGGCCCAGTACCTGTACCTGCTGACCGACGACATGATCACCGCCGAGGCCACCGACCCCCAGAAGTGGCGCCATGCCGCCTACGGCGAACCCGGCGAGATCCTCTCCGTCGACCTCCTCGACCGCCAACTCGGCATGATCGCCCACAACAACCCCCACGCCGCCACCCTGGTCATGACCGACCACTTCGACTACCTCATGCTCCAAGGCGAAGACGACGCCAAGGCACGCCCCGGCCCCGAATACCCCCTCAACCCGTCCAACCCCGAACGCCACGGCCTCACCGACGCCCTCGTCGCCGCCACCACCGGCCGCACCCCCGACGCCGACCACGAGGAGGCGAGGGGGGCCCCGACAGAGGTACAACGCGACATCGCCGTCAAGGTCTTCGACTACTACGAGGCCCGCAGCCACCTCCTCGACGACAAGGGTCCGCACAACTACCGCACCACACAGCTCGGCATCATTTCAGCCGAACACATCGAGCTGGTCTTCGACTCCTACGTGCTGATGGAGAGCGACCAGCTCGATGGCCGAGAAATTCGCGACGACCTGCCCAGCACCCGGCGGCTGATCGAACAGCTCGCCAAGGACCCCGAGGCCGCAGCTGCGATTGAGGGCGCCGGCACAGGAGAAACGGCACGCCGAATCGACGCAGCACTCAACCGGCCACGGGAGGAGGGTTTGGACATGGAGAGCGCGATCTCCCGGGCAGTCGCACCGGGTGCAAAAATCGCCGACACGATCATCGGATCCCAGGCTGAAGTCGCGTACGACAAGGCCTTGAATGAAGGAAGTCGCAAAACCCGGCAGAAATGGACCGAGAGAGCCCTCAACATGATCTCCGACGGGGCAACAAACGGGCTACCTATGGGGGGAACTGCGGCGGCAAAAATCCTGGACGACCTCAACGCAGATCTCTACAGCAAAGAGAAGAAACAGCACGAGGTCGACGCGGGCAACGACAGAAATGAGATCATCCGGAACGGCCGCCGGCACACCGAAAGCTCAGCTATCGCCGCACTCGAGATTGCCCTGGCAGAGAACGACATAGACTCCAAGAGCCAACCAGCGCAGGCATACCGAGACAGGGTCAGACTAACGATTGATGACCAGTTCCGAAACGAAACGAGCAAGAGCTGAGGACTGAAGAGTGAACTTTGACGGCATCCCGAGAATTCTACTCGCTCGATCGACCTCACGAGACAAGGATCGGGAATCGTGAACAGCGCACCGCGCGTCGACCGAGGAAGGGCCGTTTCACAAGCAGCACTGTTGACCGTCTGCGTGACAGGGATGGCTGCATGCTCACCAGAGGCGCAAGAACCGGACGACTCCACGGCTCAAGTCAACTACGCGATCCCGGAGAGTGTCTGTGGTGTCTCCACCGACGCGCTGGGGCTTACACCCCTTTTCCCTCCGGGCGACACCATCGAGGAGAGTCACCACGAGAGCAGCAAGCGGAACAGCTGCTACTACGATGTCGACGGTGCCTTGATGCTCGCCATCCAGTCCGGAATCGTTGCCGACTCCAGCGCCAACCCACCACAACTCCGCCCGGAGAACGTCGACGTGGAGCCCGTGACGGTTCCGGGTGAGCACACCGCACACATCTGGCCCGGCCAGGCCTACGCCGTGGGTGTCTGCAATGACGGGGAGGAAGAGAGGGCATTCATGGTCCTTATCAGCTCGCGGGAGCCGGCAGATCCTGAGGCCTCCGTGGAACTTCTCTCCGAGGTCATCCACCCCGTAGTCGACGCACTGGAGGAGCGTTGCGCTGAACTGAACGACTCCGGAGATCTCGATTCTGGATCGGATGACTAGAAGGCGACGCGGCAGGACGGCTGGCCTCTGCTTACATCAGCACCGTGACCGATGTACGACGACCAGCGCCACCGAAACTCGCCGCTCCAGAGGCCCAGCGGAAGGGCCACCTGCGTGACCCAGAAAGAGCACCCCGGGAAGCCGGGCAGCCGACTCGCGATTGTCACCCTCATGGTTGCCTCGACCACTACCGCAGGTTGCTCGTTCAGCGAGTCGCCGGACTTTGCCGTTCCGGATGACATCTGCGGTGTTTCCACCCGGGACGTCGGCCTGGAGGCCGCGTTCCCGGTGGGCACCCCTTTCGAGGAGGCGCGCGAGGTTCGTGAGAACTCCGAGTACTGCCACTACAGGGTCGACGGCACGCTGACGTTCTCCCTGGGTGCGCGGGTTGCGATGTACCCGGACCTGACCACACCCCCGGACGAGTGGGCCGACCCGGCCGGACCGTACGCAGACCCGGTCACGGTACCCGGGGAACATGCCGTCGCTGTCTGGCCGGGGCTTGCGATGGCAGAAGGCGAGTGCGAGTTCCGCGGCGAACCGCACCCCCTTGAGGTGCAGATCATCACCGAGTACCCACAGGAGCCCGCCGAGTCCATCGAGTTCCTTTCCGGGATCGTTCACCCGGTCGTCGACGCCCTGGAACAGCGGTGCACGGAGAGAAGTCGCGAGCAGGGCGGGTCGTAGAGCGAGCCGGGATCACCGCACCGCGTCACGGCCGGACCGCGCGACGACCGCCGACGCGCAGGCCGCCGCCCCGGGGCCGGTGAGGGCGGCCGGGGCGGCGGCTTCGCGTCCGTGCCCCGGGGCCGGGGCCGGCGGCGCGGGGCGTGCGGCGTCAGTCGGCGGCGCAGAGGACGTCGTCCTCGGGCATCTCGCCGTCGACCAGGTAGCGGGTGGTGGTGTTCAGCGCGCAGGAGTTGCCGCTGAGGACGTAGACCCCGTGGCCGGCATCGTCGACGCTGACCATGCGCGAGCGGTTCTCGAACTTCTCGCGGAGCAGTTCACCGCCGAGGTGCGGGGTCGCCGGGTCCAGCTTGTTCTGGACCAGCAGGACGTTCTGCGGGCCGTCGTCGACGACGTCGACGGGCGGCTCGGTCTGCTCGAAGGGCCAGAACGCGCAGGGGGTGATGTTGGCCCCGGCGGCACCGAACAGCGGGTAGGCCTCGCGGTCCTCGGCGACGGCGTCGCGGTAGTCGTCCACGTCGGTGGACCACTTCACGTCGTTGCAGGTGACAGCGGCGAAGACCGACAGCGGGTTGTCGATGATCGACACCGGCTCGGTCGGCACGGTTCCCTCGTCCTGGAGCAGCTGGACCGTCTCCGCGTCCCCGGCCGCGAGGGCCTGCCACTGCTGCGCGAGCTTGGCGTACTGGGTCGGCTTGTAGAGCATCGCGAAGCTCATGTGCCGCATGATGCTGCCGTCGAAGCCGGCCACGGGAGTCTCGTCGAGGCTCGCCGCGAGGGAGAAGTACGTCTCGCGGACCTCCTCCGGGGTGTTGCCGAGACCGTAGCTGTCGTGGCGTGCCGCTGCCCAGTCGGCGAAGTGGGGGAAGGTCTCCTCCATGCCGTGTCCGAAGCGGCGCATGCCGTCGTGGTCCAGGTGGGTGTCACCGACGACGCTGTCCAGCACGATCCGGTCGGAGTTCTCCGGGAACATCGAGGCGTAGGCGGCGCCCAGCGCGGAGCCGTAGGAGTAGCCGAGGAAGCTGGTCTTCTCCTCGCCCAGGGCGACGCGGATGCTGTCGAGGTCGCGGGCGATGTTCGCCGTCGACATGTGGGGCAGGTGGCCGTTCTTGTCGTTGGCCTCGCAGTCCTCGGCGGCCTGGCGCGCGACCTCCGCCTGGCGGAGCACGGCGTCGTCGTCGGCCGCGAAGGGCGGGATGTTGGAGTAGTAGTCGCCCTCCAGCGTGAAGCCGCAGCTGACCGGGGTCGAGTGGCCGACCCCCCGGGTGTCCATGCCGATGAGGTCGTAGGTGTCCAGCACACTGCTGGGTATGCCCTGGTTGATCAGGAGCGCGGGCAGCGACAGTCCGGAGCCGCCGGGCCCGCCGGGGTTGAGCATGAGCGTGCCGCGGCGCTTCTCGGGGTTGCTGCTCGCCACGCGCGAGATCAGCAGGTCGAGCTCGTCGCCGTCGGGAGCCGCGTAGTCCACCGGCACGGACACGGTGGCGCACTCCAACTCGACCGGGGCGGCCTCGGCCAGGACATCGTCAGGACAGGCGCTCCACTCCACCTCGGAGCCGTTCGGCTCCCCCGTGGCGGCGTGTGCGGTCGCGAGCGGAACGCTGAGGCCGAGGACTGCCACCAGGGCGGATGTCCGGACGATCGGGCGTCGTCGTGTCATGTGGGGTCTCCAGAGCCGGTTTCTCGGTCGGGTTCGCGACCCATCGCACTCCATGCCCCTGGGGCATGGTCAACACCCGACGCCACGAGGGAACTTCCGGCGACGCCCGGCGCGACGACACCCGGGGGCGGAAGCGCCGCGCCGGCACGGTTCGGCCACGGCTCGGCAGGCGCCCGGCCGGCGCACACCGCGAGCGAGGTTGACCGTGCCCCTGGGGCAGGGTTTTGAATGGGAGGTCGTCGAGGCCGTCGACGCGGGCCGCTGGCGCCGGCTCACCCGGTGGCGGTGGCCTGCGGCGACGGAGCAGCACGGAAGGGGCGATCCGGTGGCGTGGAGCACCAGTCAGCTGGCCGAACTGGCCGGCACGACGCTGAAGACCGTCCGGCACTACCACAAGGTCGGCCTGCTGGAGGAGCCGGAACGGGCGCACAACGGCTACAAGCGGTACGGCGCCGCGCACCTCGTCCGGCTGCTCCGCATCCGGAGGCTGGTCGACCTGGGGGTGCCGCTGTCGGACATCCCGGCGCCCGAGGCACCCGACGACGAGGTCGAGCAGGTGCTCCGGGCGCTGGACGCCGAGCTCGCGGCCGGGATCGAGCGACAGCAGCGACTGCGACGGGAACTCGCGGCGATACTCGACGAACGGGCCTCACTGGACCTGCCCGCCGGGCTCAGCACGTCGATCAAGGACTTGCCCGCCAATGACCGGTCGTTCCTGGTCGCCTTCTCCAGCTTCCTCACGCCCTCGGCGATGAGCGTGTTCGAGGAGCAGCTCGCGGCGCCGCGCAGTCCGGTGTCCACCGAGTTCGACGACCTCCCGCCGGACGCACCGGAGGAGGTGCGGCAGGAGCTCACGCGCCGGATGCTGCCCGAGGTCCGGCGACAGCAGGCGGAGTACCCCGTCTTCGACAACGTGGGTTCGTACTCCCGACGGGACGAGACGGTCGCCCGGTCGGTCGTCCTGCACTCGCTCGTCGAGTTCTACAACGAGGCCCACCTCGACGTGCTGCGGCGGGTGAACGAGATGCTGGTCGCAGAGAGAGCGAACGCCGCCGACGGCCCCCCGGCAGGCGGCGAGCCGGCCGGCGACGGCCCGGAGAACCCGTCGCTCGGCGGCGGAGGCGACGAGGCCCCGGCCGGCTGATGTCCCCGCAGCGGGCGCGGCAGCCGGTCGGCAGCTCGGTAGCTCGGTAGCTCAGCGGGCGAGGATGAGGCTCATCGCCTCGGAGCGGGTGGCGGCGTCGCGGAGCTGACCGCGCACGGCGGAGGTGGTGGTCTTCGCCCCGGGCTTGCGCACGCCGCGCATCGTCATGCACATGTGCTCGCACTCGATGACCACGATGACGCCGCGCGGTTCGAGGATGCGCATCATCGCGTCGGCGATCTGTGTGGTCAACCGTTCCTGCACCTGCGGGCGGCGCGCGAACACGTCCACGAGGCGGGCCAGCTTGGACAGGCCGGTGATCTTGCCGCTGCTGGACGGGATGTAGCCGATGTGGGCGACGCCCACGAAAGGCACCAGGTGGTGCTCGCAGTTGGACATCACCTCGATGTCCTTCACCAGCACCATCTCGTCGTGGCCCAGGTCGAAAGTGGTGGTGAGGACGTCTTCGGGCTCCTGCCACAGTCCGGCGAAGATCTCCCGGTAGGCGCGAGCGACGCGCGCGGGGGTGTCGCGGAGACCCTCGCGGTCCGGGTCCTCCCCGACCGCGATCAGCAGCTCGCGCACGGCTGCCGCGGCACGCTTCTCGTCGAACTCGCCGTGGGCGCCGCCTGCGCCGTCGGCGGCCCGCGTCACCGGGTCAGTCATGCGTCCCTCGTTCCCTCGTACGCGCGCCCCGGTCGGACACGTGTGCGCGCCACCAGCGTAGACGCTGCGCCAGGCGCCGGACATTCCGGGCCGCCGACCCGACCCGGCTCCCGCGGACCCGGCGGGCAGCGGGTCGTCGGGCGCCCGGCAACGCCGGTGGGCCGGGCACCGCGAGTGCGGTGCCCGGCCCACCGGGTGGAGTGCTGTGCGGTCAGCTGCCCGCAGGCCCCTTGGGGGCGTCGTCGCCGCTGTCGCCGTCGGTGCTGCCGCCGTCCGTGCCGTCAGCGCCGGTGCCGCCGCGCCTGTCGGAGTCGGCCGACCCCGACAGCCCACCGCTTCCGGAGAGACCGCCGGTGCCGAAGGAGCCGGAGCCACCCGAGCCGCTGCCGGACGGACCGTCGGACGCACCGCCGGTCGGGCCGGCGGGCGGAATGCTCGGCGGGGTGGCCGGAGGGCTGCCCGGCGTCGTGCCCGCGCCACCGGTCGGTGCGTCGCCGGTCGGTGCACCACCGGTCGGTGCGTCACCGGTCGGTGCGTCACCGCCCGTGGCGGGCGTCCCGGAGGCGGGCTTCTCCAGCGAGAGCACGTCGTCGCGCTCGCCCAGCTCGTCCTTGACCGGCATCGCGACCGGCGGACGGGAGGAGGGGGTGCGCCGGGAGGAACCGGTCCACGCCGGACGCGACGGGCGCTTCACGATCGGGCGGAAGATCTCCGCCAGCTCCTCCTTGTTGAGGGTCTCCTTCTCCAGGAGCGCGAGAACCAGGTCGTCCAGGACGTCGCGGTTCTCGACGAGGATCTCCCACGCCTCGTTGTGCGCGGTCTCGATGAGCTTCTTGACCTCCTCGTCCACCAGTGCGGCGACCTCCTCGGAGTAGTCGCGCTGGTGGCCCATGTCCTTGCCGAGGAAGGGCTCGGAGGAGTCGGAGCCGAACTTGATGGCGCCGAGCCGCTCGGTCATGCCGTACTGGGTGACCATCGCGCGGGCCGTGGTGGTGGCCTTCTCGATGTCGTTGCCCGCGCCGGTGGTCGGGTCGTGGAAGACGAGCTCCTCGGCCGCCCGGCCGCCCAGCATGTACGCGAGCTGGTCCAGCATCTCGTTGCGGGACTGGCTGTACTTGTCCTCCTCCGGCAGCACCATGGTGTAGCCGAGGGCGCGACCGCGCGGGAGGATCGTGACCTTGTGCACCGGGTCGCTGCTCGGGGACGCCGCCGCGACCAGGGCGTGACCGCCCTCGTGGTACGCGGTGATGAGCTTCTCCTTGTTGCTCATCAGGCGGGTCCGCCGCTGCGGGCCGGCGACGACGCGGTCGATTGCCTCGTCGAGGAAGTGGTTGTCGATGAGCTTCGCGTTGCCGCGGGCGGCGAGCAGCGCCGCCTCGTTCAGCACGTTGTTCAGGTCCGCACCGGTGAAGCCGGGGGTGCGGCGGGCGACCGCCGAGAGGTCGACGTCGGGCGCGACCGGCTTGCCCTTCTGGTGCACCTTGAGGATCTCCAGGCGGCCCGCGAGGTCGGGGCGGTCCACGGCGATCTGGCGGTCGAAGCGGCCGGGCCGCAGCAGCGCCGGGTCCAGGATGTCGGGCCGGTTGGTGGCCGCGATGAGGATGACGCCGCCCTTGACGTCGAAGCCGTCCATCTCGACGAGCAGCTGGTTCAGGGTCTGCTCGCGCTCGTCGTGGCCGCCGCCCATGCCGGCGCCGCGGTGGCGTCCGACGGCGTCGATCTCGTCGACGAAGACGATGGCGGGCGCGTTGGCCTTGGCCTGCTCGAACAGGTCGCGGACACGGGAGGCGCCGACACCGACGAACATCTCGACGAAGTCGGAACCCGAGATGGAGTAGAAGGGGACGCCCGCCTCACCGGCGACCGCGCGGGCCAGCAGCGTCTTGCCGGTGCCGGGCGGGCCGTACAGCAGCACACCCTTCGGGATCTTGGCGCCGACGGCCTGGAACTTGCCGGGCTCCTGGAGGAACTCCTTGATCTCGTGGAGCTCCTCGACGGCCTCGTCCGAACCGGCCACGTCGGAGAAGGTGGTCTTCGGGGTGTCCTTGGAGATGAGCTTCGCCTTGGACTTGCCGAAGTTCATGACCCGTGAGCCGCCGCCCTGCATCTGGTTCATCAGGAAGAGGAACACGATGATGATCAGGAGGAACGGGATGATCGTCAGCAGCATGCCGACGAACGGGTTCTGGGACTTCGGGCTGACCGTGTAGCCGTCGGGCAGCAGGTCGTCCTCGGACTGGTACTTGGACTGGAGGATGTCGGCGAGCTCGGCGCCCTGGTCGTCGACGTAGCTCGCCTGGACCTTGTCCGAGTCCTGGATCTCCTCGCCGTCCTTCAGCTCCACCTTGATCCGCTGCTCGTCACCGGTGGTGATCTCGGCGGAGCGGACCTGGTTCTGCTGGATGGCCTGGACGACCTCGGCGGTGTCGACGGTCTTGTAGCCCTCGGAGGAGCGGAAGACGTTCATCACCAGGATCGCTGCGAGTACCGCCAGCACGATCCACATGACTGGCCCACGGAAGTAACGCTTCACGTCTCTCCATACGGGGCTGCGCCGCCCCGTTCCTCCTGCCGCATCCAGGCACAGCCCCCGGACGGGATCCGCTGTGCGTACGGTGTCCTCTCCCCGCCGGCGCGCGCCCGGCGTCGGAACAAGCCGACAACTCTCTGATGCTCCGCGACGGTACACCGGGGGCGGCCCCCGGCGCTCTTCGGGACCGGGAACCGGCCGGGTTCAGTCGCCGTGTCGGCCCTTCCACCTCCTCCAACGGAGCAGGCGGCCCGGACGTTCCGCGACGTCACCCCGTTACGGCCCATCGGGCGTACGGCACTCGGCGCCCGGGCGCGTCCCCCGCGCCCTCCCCTCCCGGCGGCGCGAGCCCGCGGCCCGACCGGCCCGACCGGGCCGTCCGGGCGCGGCG
>NZ_JAAVJB010000148.1 GCF_012034385.1 Streptomyces spiramenti | reverse complement strand
CCCCCGTCCGGCGCGGGCGCAGGGTCGGGCGCGGCGTCCGGGGCCGGGCTGTCGGCGGTACCGGCGGGCGGTGCCTCGGCCAACGCGGTCCCGGAGGCTGTCGCGGTCCCGGAGGCCGTCGCGGCACGGGCACCGGTCGCCCGGTCGGTGTCGGGGGCCGGCGCGGTCGCGGGGTGGTGGTGCGTGGTCAAGACAGCGCTGCGGAGACCATCAGCGCGGTGCCGATGTACATCGTGCCCTGGACCCACGCTGCCGGGTGCGGCCGGTTCTCCACGTCCTCCATCACCGTCGCGCCCATGCGGCCCGGGGTGATGATGCCGACGACGGCGAAGACCAGCGTCATCACCAGCACGCCCGCGAGGCCGTAGACCAGGGTGCTGGTGAGACCCCACATCAGGCCGTCCTGGAACTCGCTGGAGCGGATCGCCTGCGAGATCACCAGGCCGACGCCCAGCATCTGCCCGCTGAGGACGATGGAGGCGCCCTTGTTGCGTTCCTTCCAGACCACCTCGATCAGCTTGCGCGGGGTCACCAGATCGAGCGCGGCGAAGCCGGCCGCCATCACGATGAACCCGACCAACCCGTACGCGATGGTGATGCCGGCCGACTCGAATATCTCCGCCACGGTCGCCTCTCTCGCACACCGCGCCTGCGGTGCCCTGCTGTTGTCCGCCGGTGCCGGTCGATCGCCGGGCCCGGACGGGTTCCGGTGTCTGTCGCCGCGCAGCCCCTCACGACCGGTGCCGCGCGGTGGTGCCGCCGGTACCTGCTGCTCGCGCGTGAGGTTGCGCGTGCTGGTGGCGGGCGCGCGGTGAACGCGACCGCCACCGGTATTCAACCCTGTTCCGGCCGTTCGCGGCAGCGGTGCGGTCACCGAATCCGGTGGCCGCCGTTGTTCCGCCTACTTGCCGCTGCCGGGCCCGCCGCCGCGGAAGCCCCCGCCCCCGCCCGCGCCGCCGCCGCCGTTCCCGCTGGGGCCGGGCACCGGCCACACGGTTCCGATGTCACTGTTCCAGGTGCGGTGCGCAGTGCGGTACGGCGACACCTCGATCCGACTGCCGCCGCCCGTCGCCGAGTTCACCCGTACCACGTGGTTGTGGTAGCGGAGGTAGACCCGGTTGGGCTTGTTGACCCGGCTGCCCGCCGTGGTGTTGCGGTCGATGTCCGTGGCGACCTGGGACGGGGACATGTTCGCCGCGGTCCAGTGACTGCCGCTGCGGCTGTACGTCTCGCCGATGTAGCTCCGCGGCACCTCGTTGTAGGAGCCCCCGCCCGAACCGCCGCCGCAGGCCGTCAGCAGCATCATCGTCAGCGTCACGGCCACGGCCGCCGCCGCTCTGCGCGCCCTCACCGCGACACCGCCACGGTGCGGGTCTCCACTATCTCCAGCGACCGCGGGTACGTGTGCCACGTCCGCCACTCCACTCGGGGGCCGGCGCCGTCCCCGCCGTGGTCGGCGTCCTCGGCGGGCCGCACCGAGAGTGCGGTCACCGCGTCCGGCGCGCCGGGGAAGACGCCGAACAGCGCGTCGTCGCGGTCGGCGAGGGTCTCGCGCAACCGCTGCACCCGGGAGGTGAACGCCGCGGGGGAGCACCGCCGGGTGTGCGACGCGAAGCGGTACGACCAGCCGTCCATGTCGCGCTCCAGCACGGCCGGAAGCCCTTCGCCCACGCCCTTGCCCAGGCAGGCGACGGTCTCCCGGATCGGCCCGGCGAACACCTGGTGCGAGGCGCCGAGCAGCCGCAGCCGGACGGTCACACCGTCGACCGGTACCTCGGTGGTGAGCAGGGCCTCCTGGTCGGGCAGGCCCAGCGCGAGGGAGAGGTCCTCGGGGGAGGAGTCGAGATAGGGCGTCTCCAGGGTCGCGGCCGTCATGCGTCGCTCCCCGGGTACACGGTGAGCGTGCCGTTGGGGATGCGCTCACCCAGCGAGGCCTCCCAGCTGCCGGAGCCGTCGTCGCCGAGGTAGCGCTCGAAGGCGAGCCCGCGGTTGCCGGGGCCCTCGAAGTCCGCGTACTCGACGCGGCCGGTGGCGCCGACGCCGGTGGTGCCCTCGGAGGTGTAGTCGGCGATGCCGTGCTCACTGCGGCGGTAGGTGACGCCGTCCACGGTGAGGGTGCGCGCCGAGGGTGAGAGGTCGGGGCCCTCGTACGGCGTCCACATCATCACCTCCAGGTCCGGGTCCTCCTCGACGGAGATCCAACGGCGGCCGGAGCCGTCCTCGTTGAGGGCGTCCAGGAAGTGCTCGTCCCAGGTGAAGCCGCCCTCCTTGAGGCGGATCGACCCCCGGACGAACATCCGCTCGCCGAGGTACTCGACCATGTCGCCGGCGCGCAGCGTGCGCGGGTCGCCGGAGGCGGCGTCGGAGCTGTCGAACGGATCGCGTGGCAGTGCCGGTCGTGCCTCCTGGGCGGCGCGCTGTCGGCGCAGCAGCAGGACGATCAGTGCCGCCATGAGAGCGATGACAACAAATGACAGTACATAAGCCATAGTTGGCCCCCCGTGGCTGTGAACGTGACTGTGCTGTCAAGTATCCCACGCAGCGCCCCGCCCGCTCGGTTCCCCGGTGGCCCGCATTTCCCGGGCGGGGCCCGCCCGGCGACCCCGGCGCGGAGGTCGTTCGCGGGATTCCGTCCGGTTCAGCGCGCCTCGCGCGCCAACCCGCCGACCCGGCGGTGCAACCGCTCCAGCCACGGTTCGGACTCCGGCTTCATCAGCACGCTGCGCAGCACCGCGACGTCCCGGGCTCCTTCGAGCGGGACGGCGGGGTGACGGGCGGCGAACGCCGCCGCTGTAACCCGCGCGGTACTCAGGAAGACGGGGTCGGCCGCCCCCTGCCGCATCCCCGCCCGCAGCACCGCCTCGGCCGCCGCGCTGACCCGGGGCGCCGTGGTGGGTTCTGTCCGGGGGTAGTAGCAGACGATGTCCAACTCGGGCCGCTGGTAGAGCTCCAGGTCCGGGTCGTCGGCGAGCGCGTCCGCCCAGCGCAGCGCCGCCCTGCGGCCCGGCGCCAGCACGGCGCCCAGCCCCTCCGGGGTGAGCGGGAAGAGCCGCAGCGTGAGCCAGAGCGCCGCGGCGGTCGCGCCCGCGCGGGAGCACTCCAGGCTGATTTCGCCGAGGTGCGGCTGCCGCGAGGTGAAGTAGGTGTACGGCGAGTCGTGCCGGAAGAAGCGCGCGGTGGACCGGTCTCGGAAGAGCACCGCGCCGCAGCCGTAGGGCTGGAGGCCGTGCTTGTGCGGGTCGATCACCACCGAGTCGCACTCGCCCAGCACCGCCCACGGTGCCGGATCGACCAGCGGGCCGACGCCCGCCCGCCCCGGCGCGGACTCCCGTGTGGGCGGCCCCGGGTCGGACGACCCCGGCGCCGGCTCCGGCACGAACTCCCGCACGAACTCCGGTGCGGGCGCCGCCGGGGGCGTGGCGCGGTCCACGGCCAGCAGCTTGTGGAACCCGCCGTACGCGGCGTCGACATGGACCCGCGCGCCGTGGGCGCGGGCGAGCGGCAGCAGCACGTGCAGCGGGTCGACCGCGCCGAGTCCGGTGGTGCCGGTGGTGGCGACGACCGTGCCCACCACGCCGGTACGCAGCAGCTCCTCCAGCGCACCGGGGTCCATGCGTCCGTCCCCGTCGACGGGGACCGGGTGGCCGGGTACTCCGAGCAGATGGCACATCCGCTCGTGGGTGTAGTGGCTCTCGGCGCTGTACGCGACCCCGCGGTCCGGGTGCAGCTCTCGGGCGACGAAGAGCGCCTCCAGGTTGCCGAGGGTCCCGCTGGAGGTGAGATGGCCGAGGTGGTCGTCGTAGCCGACCATGGCGGCCAGTTGCTCCATCACCTCGACCTCCAGGGCGGAGGTGGCCGGGCCGCCGTCGAGCGCGTGGTTGTTGGGGTTGATCAGCATCGCGGCGACGTGCCCGGCGACGGCCGCGGGGTGCGGCGGCTTCAGCATCTGGCCCGCGTAGCGCGGGTGGAAGAACGGGTAGCTGCCCGACAGTCGGCTGCCGAGCTCCTCGAAGGCCGCGGCGAACCGGTCGGGTTCGACGTGCAGCGACGGGTGGACCTCGTGGGGGCCGAAGCCCTCCTCCCATGTCCGATGGCGTTCGACGGCTCGGTCCAGCCAGGCGCTGAGGTCCATGGTGTCCTTCGGTTCGGTGCGGGTGCCACCGGCGGTGGCACCGTCGGGTTGCCGTTCGCTGCCCACCGCCTCGGCGACGCCGGCTGTTCGGAGGAGGAGGCGGCGGAGGCGGCGGATGCCGGGGCGGGAACCCGGTGGGGAGTGGACCCGCCGTCCGGCGACCAGCGGCGCGAGGGTCTCGTCGATGTCGGCGCGGGCCGGGCGCAGGTAGCCCGTGTCGAGCCGGTGGCGGTCCATCGCACAGGTGGCGCGGAGCAGTTCGGGTCGACGCAGCAGCGGGCAGCCGGCCCTCGTACGGCTGGAACAGCCACGTGTGCGGGTCCACGGTGATCGAGTCGGCGCGTGCCGGGCCGCGGCAGAGTTCACGGCCCGCCGGGGTGACGGCGGCGGCGACGCCGTGAGCGCCGTCCACGTGCAGCCAGAGTCCGAACTCCTCGCACACCTCGACCAGTTCCGGCAGCGGGTCGACCGCTCCGGTCCCGGTCGTCCCCACGGTGGCGACGACCGCGAACGGGCGCAGCCCGGCGGCCGATCCCCGCGCACCCGCTTTCGCAACCCTGCTGCCGACAGGCGTAGTTGCTCGTCGGGTTCCAGCGCGACCAGCTGCGAACGCCGCAATCCGACCAGGTGGGCGGCACGGGCGACGGACGGGTGTGCCTGGGTGGAGCAGTAGAGCCGGGCCTCGGCCGGCACCCCCTCACCGTCCAGCCGGTCGTCGCGGGCCGTGGCGAGTGCGGTGAGGTTGGCGAGCGACCCGCCGCTGAGGAAGAGCCCGCCGTGGCTGCCCGGCAGTCCCAGCAGCTCGCACGACCAGCGCACGGTGGTGAGTTCGAGCTGGGTCGGGCCGGAGCCGACCAGCCAGGCGCCGGGCATGCTGTGGAACGCCGCCGCCGGCGCGTCCGCCGGCACCGCCGGGTAGTTGCCGGTGGTGGGCACGAAGGCGAAGCACCGGGGGTGGTCGAACCGGATGCCGAGCGGGAGCCCGTCGCGGACTGCCCGGTCGACCGCCTCGACGAGCGATCCGGGTCGCTCCGGCAGTGGGCCGGCGAGCAGCGACCGCAGCTCGCCCGGGGTGGCGGTCGCGTGGGGCGGCCCGTCGGCCACCGTGGTGAGCCGGGTGAGCACGGCTTCGACCAGGTGCCGGCCGGCCGCCCTCATCTCCGCCTCCCCGAGCGCCGGTTCACCTTCTCGGAGTGGCTCGGCACCGGCGTGCCGTGCCTCCCGCGAGACGTCGCCGTCGCTGGCGCCGTCCCGGCGTGCCTCGCCCCGTGTGCGTCGGCGGCCGTCATACGGCCCCGCCGACCCCGCCGCCGGGCGCGCCGGGCGCGCCGGGCGACGGCGGTGAGGGGGAGCCCGGGCATGAACCGGCTGATCCGCAGGGTCCTGCCGGGCAGCCGACGCAGCGCCGTCGCGAGGCCGGCAGGGGAGTCCAGGACGAACGTGCCCTGGCCGAGGAGGTTGTCCTCCCGCCGCTGGGGCACGGCGCGTTCCCAGTGGAAGGGCCAGTAGTCGCTGGCCGGTCCGCGTGACCGGGCGGGGACGACGGTGTGCTCGGCGACGGGGACACCCGCCTCGCGGAAGAGGTCGAGTGCGGCGATCTTGTCCGCGGCGAGGGCGGTCACCGCGGCCGGTGGCGCCAGCAGTCGGTGGCCGTGCAGCGCCGCCCATCGGGCGGCGTGGTCCCCGGGCTCCGGCGCGAACGCCACGGCGAAGGTGCGGGGCGGGAAGGCGGGCGCACCGACGGCCGGGGCGCCGGCCGAACGCGTCCGTTCGGGCGGGACCGCGTCGCACAGCAGCGGTGGGACGGTGGCCGCGTGCGGCCACTCCGGCCGGGGGCCGAAGGAGGCGAGGAGGAACCCGGACCGGTCGAGCCAGGTGGCCCGATCGATCAGGGAGGCGAGCAGCCCCGACCCCACGTCGGCGTCGATCCCCGCCGGCGTCGTGACGGGCTCGGCCTCGGGGGTCCCGTTCCCGGTGACCCGCTCGTTGTCACCGGTACGGCCGCCGTCCCGCGCCCCGGCGCCCGCGCTCCCGCTCTCCGTCACCTCGACACGCACCACCCGCGCTCCCGTCCGGCGGGCCGCACGGCCTGCCGGAACGGAGCGAAGCAGCCCCGGGGGCGGCGGGCAGCGCGGTACCGGAGGGTGGCGTCGCAAACTGCCGGATCGGGTGGTTCGGCCCGGTGCGTCTGTTCGGGTGACGACCTGCCGTTCCCCCTCACCCGCCAGGGGGCGCGGCGGAACGGCCGGCCCGTTCGGAACGGCGGCCCCGCTCGGAACAGCGGACCGCCGCGTGCCGCCTCGGAACAGCGGACCGCCTCGGAGCAGCGGACCGCCTCAGAACAGCGGACCGGTGAGCGTGAGCCCGAGGTCGTCGCCCGTCTTGACGAAGAAGGCGAACAACGCCAGCGCCGCGCCTGCGAGCGCCAGGTCCTTGTTGAACTGGATCATCTCCTGCTGCCGCGCCCCGGCGTCGCCCTGCTGCCAGAAGGCGTGCATCAGCACCGCCGTCGGGAGCAGGAACAGGAACAGCAGCAGCGCGCCGATGTCGGGCCAGATGCCGAGGAGCACCATCAGCGCCCCGACCAGCATCACCACGCCGCTCGCCCGGGTGGCCATGACGGGTGACGGGACGCCCTTGGCGCCGGCGTACTGCGCCATGGCCTTCGTCTGGGTGAGATGCCCGACCGCGGAGCTGAGGAAGAGGACGACGAAGAAGATGCGTCCGATGAGGATCAGGACGTCCATGCTGCACTCCTGTCACGTGCGGTGACGGCTTGCCCCCTTCCGTTCACGGTAGGCGCGGTCTGCCGCCACCGCAGAGCGGCGGCGTGCCCGGCGGCACGGCGCACCCGCGTGGCGACGGCCGGTCGCCGACTGTCCGGCTCGTGGCCCCGGCCGGTCGAGGCGTCCCGGAAGCCGCCCTTCGGGGGCGCGGATCGGCCAAAGGTGGCGGAAGGGGGTGCACGCTCCGAAAGGGCGCGGGCGGTACGCGGTTGGGGCGTGAGCGGTCTCCCGGGTCGCGAGCGCGTCGGGTGGCCCCGCCGCCACGCCGACATGCCCGGTCATGCCCCGCCGTGTCCCGGGCGCTCCCGTCTCGCCCCGTACCGTCCCGATACCGGTGGGCACCCGGCCGGTCGACGTCCGAGGTGAGCCGTCGCGGCGGGTTGCGCCGGGTGTCACAGTCGTCCGACCATTTCCCGGGGCGAGGGTCCCGGGGTCCCTGCGAAGGGTTACCCTGGCCTGGCCTGACAGACGGCGGGGAGAGATCGGCAGGTCTCAGCGAGTGGCGTGAGCGGCAGGGGAAACGATGGACGCGCTGGTGCTGGACGGCCGGTACCGGATCGGGGAGCGGCTCGGCGAGGGCGGCATGGGCGCCGTCTGGGAAGCCGTTGACCTGCGACTGGAGCGACATGTCGCGGTGAAGGTGATGAGCGGTGTCTCCGTACGCCGCGACCCCCGGGCCAAGGAGCGGTTCGACCGCGAGGCCAAGCTGCTCGCCGGACTCGCCAGCCCCTACGTGGTCACCGTCCACGACGCCGGTGAGGCGACCGTGGAGGACAGCAACCTCCTCTACCTCGTCATGGAGCGGCTGCACGGACGCTCCCTGGCCGACGTCATCGAGCACGCCCTCCCCACTCTCGACGAGGTCGCCCGCTGGGCGGAGCAGATCTGCCGCGCGCTCTCCGTGGCGCACGCCGCCGACGTCGTCCACCGCGACCTCAAACCCGCCAACGTCATGGTCTGCGCGGACGGCCTCGTCCGCGTCCTCGACTTCGGCATCGCCGCCGTGCTCAGCGAGTCGGCCGACCACGCGCGGCTCACCAGCACCGGCGTCGTCGTCGGCACGCCCGCCTACATGGCGCCCGAGCAGATCGAGAGCGGCTCCTACGACGCCCGCAGCGACCTCTACTCGCTCGGCTGCATGCTGTACGAACTCGTCGTCGGACGGCCGCCGTTCAACAGCAGCGCGCTCTACGCGCTGATGCGCGACCACGTGACGGCCACCCCCGAGCTCCCCAGCGCGCTGCGCCCTGGAGTGCCGGAGGAGTGGGACGAACTCATCCTGCACCTGCTCGCGAAGAGCGCGGACGACCGTCCGCTGGACGCGGCCGAGGTCGCCCGGACGCTGCGTCAGCTGCCGCGCCCCGAGGTCGAGGACACCCCGGACTACGTGCCCGCCGCCCTCGGCGAGGAGCCTCCCGGCTACGTCCCGACCCGGGTCGACCCCCGGATGGCGATGGTCGCCCCGACCGTCCCGGAGATGCCGCCGCCGCCCTTCGAGCCGCCGATGCCGGCCGAACCGCCGATGCCCGCGGGCCCGCCGTGGCTCCTCCCGGGGCAGCGCTGCGGACCGTACCCGGACACCGAGCGGCTGACGGTCGCTCTCGGCTGGAGCCTCGCCCCCGACACGGAGGAGGCGCCCGAGGTGGACGGCAGCGCCTTCGCGGTCGACGCCGACGGGCAGGTCCTGAGCGACCTCCACTTCGTCTTCTACAACAACGTCGCGCTCCCCAGCGACCACGACGAGCAGGGCGACTCCATCCGGTTGCAGAACCCGAGCGTCGAGGAGGGGGACGACGGCGAGGACGCTGCCCCCGACGCCACACCGCTCCACGGCGAGGGCGACGGCGAGCAGCGGTTCCTGGTGGAACCGGGCCGACTCGACGCGGACACCGACCGCATCGTCTTTGCGCTGTCGCTCCACGAGGCCGAGGAGCGTGGACAGAACATGTCCGCCCTGGCCGACATGACCGTGCGGGTGCTCGACGCCGACACCGGCGCCGAACTCTGCGGCTTCCGGCTGGAGAACGACGCCGTCGGCGACGGCTACGGGCTCTCCCTCGGCGAGTTGTACCGCACTCCGCAGGGGTGGGGGTTCCACGCGGACTGCGCGGCCCACCCCTCCGGTCTGGTGCAGATCGCCCAGGTCTACGGCGTCAACGTCTGACCGCCGCCGGCGCCCACCTCAGACCCGCGCGGGTTCGCTTCGGACGCTCGGGGTGCGGTGGTGGTCCGTACCGCGTCTGTCAGTGGCCGTAGCCGTGGCGTCGACGCCCGCCGGCCCCGCCTTCCGCCCGCGAGCGCCCCTCGCCCCGTGAGGGGCCGGGCCCGCGCGCGGCGCGCTGCTGCGGCCCGCCCGGTCGCGGCCCGCTGCCGTCCTGCGGGGGCATCGGCTCCGAGGCGGTGCCGGTGGCGCGTTCGCCGCGGGCCCGCGCCTGCCGCAGGCGGCGGGTGACCACGACCAGGTCGATCACCGCCAGCAGCGTCAGGACTGCTCCGGCGACCACCAGCAGCCCCAGCTCGCCGCGGTCCGGGGAGTCGCCCGGACCGGTCACGCCCCACCACACGGCGAATCCCACGGTCAGCGCGAGGAAGAGCGGGGCGAAGACCCAGGACAGCACCAGCCGCAACGTGAGGTCGCTGCGCGCGGTGATCGGCTCGGTACCGGTGCGGGGGTTGCGCCAGCGGTAGGGGTGGTGGTCGGGGTCCGCCGTGTCCGCGCGCGGTCGGCCCCCGTGCGGCGGGTCGGCGGGGGGCTCGTCGCCGTGGGGCGCACGGCCGTCCGGTGTGCGTCGGTCCGGTGCGCGGTCGTCCGGTGTGCGGTGGTCGTCCTGCATGTCGGCCTCCTCCCTTCGAGGGTAGTCCCGGACACCAGGGTGGTGCCGTGATGAACAGCTCGTGCGGGAACTGCCCGACACCCCGGGGCGTCTGGTAGAAACGGGGACGGTCCGGAACTCGCTTACCTCGGGGGACAGCTGTGGCGAAAGGGATCTCCGTGCGCACTCTGGCGCGCGCGTGCGGCATCGTGGCGGTCACCTCGGGGGCGGTCCTCGTCGGCACCCTGCCCGCGGTCGCGGCCCCCGGCACGGCGCAGAGCGGCGTGGCCCGGGGGGTGAACACGGCGCTGCCCGCCCAGGACGGGATCTCCGGCACCACCGAGGACGACGCCCACGACGAGGACGGCCACGAGCACGACCCGCAGGAGCTGGTCTCGCCGGAGCTCGCCGAGTTCGACGAGGAGTTGGCCGAGGCCGCCGAGGAGATCGAGGAACTGCGCGAGGAGGCCGCCCGCGCCACCGCGCGGCACGAGCGCCTGCGGCGCAAGTCCGCGCAGGAACAGGCCGACCTGGTGGTTCTCGCGGAGGAGCTGAAGAACGAGCAGACGCGGCTGGACACGCTGCGGGCGATGGTCGGCCAGCAGGCCGGTTCGCGCTACCGCGCGGGTGGCGGCGCGGCGCTGGCGCACCTCATGTTCTCCGAGTCGCCCGAGGCGTTCTTCATCAGCAGCTCGCTCATCGGGCGCGGCGAGATGACCGCGGTGACGCTGCTGGAGCGCACCCAGCAGAGCGAGGAGCGGCTGAAGGAGGCGGAGAAGGAGATGCGGGACCTCCGCGCCGACACCGCCGAGACCACCGCGGAGCAGCAGAAGATTCGGGAGGGCGTCGAGGAGAAGCTCGAACTGGCCGAGGAGCGGCTCACGGAGCTGGAGGAGGCCAAGGCGGCGGCCGTGGAGCGCATCCGCGCCGAGCGCGCGGCCGAGCGCCGTGCCGAGTCGGGCGCGGCGGTCGACGAGGACGAGGTGCTGCGTGACGCCACCGACCCGGGGGCCTGCGCGGTCTCGGTGCGCGACGACGAGCGGCTCGCCGAGGACGCGGTGGAGGAGGAGTGGACCTCCCCGGTCCACGAGGCCTACACGCTGACGGCTTCCTACGGGCAGAACGGCAACCGCTGGTCCTCCACCCACTCCGGCCAGGACTTCGCGATCCCGAGCGGCACCCCGGTGCTGACGATCGGCGCGGGGCGGATCGCAGCCACCAGCTGCAACGACGCCTACGGCCACGCCGTGGTGGTGGAACACGAGAACGGCTACTACAGCCAGTACGCGCACCTGTCGGTGATCGAGGTCGAGGCCGGCCAAGAGATCGGCGCCGGGCAGCGCCTCGGCCGGTCGGGCAACACCGGCAACTCCTCGGGCCCGCACCTGCACTTCGAGATCCGGCTGACGCCGTGGATCGGTTCGGCGGTCAACCCGGTGCCGTGGCTGCGGGACCACGGCGTGGAGCTCTGACCCGGAGGCCTCCGCCATGGCGGAGGCCGCCCGCCACGGCCGGCGCGGCGCGTGCCGCCTGACGAGCTGTCCTGCGGCAGTCGGGCCGTGCGGCGACGGGGCGGCCCGGGCGTCCGGCGGATGCCGTCGCCCGGGCCCCGTCCCGTGCCGTGCCGCGGTGGCGGCGGAGCCGGGCGTCAGGCGACCGGCTCCGCCTCCTCGGCGCGCTGGCTCATCGTCACCGGGCGGACCTTGCCCTCGATCATCGCGCCGAGTCCGCGGACCGCGCACAGCCCCGGCTCGTCGGCGATCGCGACGGGCATCCCGGTGTTCTCGCGGAGGGTGTCGGCCAGGCCGGGCAGCTCCGCTGCGCCGCCGGTGAGGGTGATGCCCCGGTCGGCGAGGTCCGCCACCAGATCCGGCGGGCAGCGGTGGAGCACCGACCGGATGCCGTCCAGCAGCGAGGTCAGCGGGGTGCGGACCGCGTTGCGGAGGCTGCCCTGGTCGATGTGGACGGTGCGGCCCAGCCCGGTGGCGACGTCCCGGCCGTGGACCTGGGCGTTCCCGTACTCGCTCCCGGCGAGCGCCAGGTGCAGCGGGCGCACCGCCTGGCTGGGGAGCAGCAGCTCGTGCTGGTTGCGCAGGTACTGGACGAGGGCGCGGTCGACGGTCTCGCCGCCCATCGGCACCTTGTCGGCGGCGACGATCGAGCCGAGGGAGAGCACGGCGACCTGGGTGGTGGTGGCGCCGCACTGCACGATCATCGCGGCTTCGGGCTGCTCGACGGGGAGGCCGGCGCCGATGCCGGAGGCGATGAGGCTGTTGACGAGCTCGACCCGGCGCGCGCCGAGGCCGAGCAGCGTCTCGTAGGCGGCGCGGCGGGCCAGCGGGTCGGCGTCGTGCTGCACGCAGATCCCGATGCGCAGCAGCGGGCGGCGGCGCAGTGCGCGACGGAGCTTGGTGCCGACCATGGCGCGCAGCATCCGCTGGGCCATGTCGATGTCGACGA
Organism: Streptomyces spiramenti; assembly: GCF_012034385.1. Taxonomy (GTDB): domain Bacteria; phylum Actinomycetota; class Actinomycetes; order Streptomycetales; family Streptomycetaceae; genus Streptomyces; species Streptomyces spiramenti. The sequence continues at coordinate 548 of NZ_JAAVJB010000148.1, read as the reverse complement.
CGGTGCCGTTGTTGATGGGGCGGACGACCCGGATGTTGTGGGGGGTGCGGCCGTCCATCCGTTCGGCGGGGGCACCTACGGCGATGAGGGCGCCGGTCCGGGTGTTGACGGCCACCACGGAGGGCTCGTCGACGATCAGGCCGGTCTGCTTGAGGTAGACGCGGGTGCGCGAGGCGCCGAGATCGACGGCCACGGCACAGCGGCGGATCTGGTCAAGGCTCATGGTCATATCGTCACCATGCGGCCACGCAGCGTGGTCTGCATTCCGGGGTGGTCCGGACGGGGGACGGCGTACCGCGAACGGCTCACGGGGTGTCGGTACCGGGCGGTGCTCCGCCGGTCCCGCGTGGCCCGGGAGTCGGCGGACCGCGGTGGGGGAGCAGGAGCGGCGTTACTGCCGTGACCTGGCATTATGTGCGTCTCCGTGCCCGCCGGTCCGCTGTCGGCGCCGGTGGCCCCGGCTGTCGGCCGGTGGCGGGGCGGGTCGAGGGCGGCGCAACCCCGAGGGCGGCGTGATCCGAGGGCGGCGGGGCCGCGGCCCCGCCGCC
>NZ_JAAVJB010000147.1 GCF_012034385.1 Streptomyces spiramenti | reverse complement strand
CGGCACCGGGAAGTCCCGGCGGGCCCGCCCCCCGCGGGCGGCCTCGCCGGGAGCGACGGAGATACGGACGCCCTGGTCGGCCAGCGCCTCCAACTGCGCGGCGGCCTCGCTGTCCGGCGCGGGCTGGTCGGTGACGAGGTGGGAGATCATCTCGGTCGGCACGGTCTGGAACATGGTGTCCGCGCCCAGCTTGGACTGGTCGGCGAGGACCACCACCTCCGCCGCGGCGTGGACCAGCGCGCGGTCCACCGAGGCGGAGAGCATGTTCGACGTGGACAGACCGCGCTCGGCGGTCAGCCCCGCACCGGAGATGAAGGCGCGCGACACCCGCAGCCCCTGGAGGGACTGCTCCGCGCCGCTGCCCACCAGGGCGTAGTTGGAGCCGCGGAGGGTGCCGCCGGTCATGACGACCTCGACCCGGTTGGCGTGCGCCAAGGCCTGGGCGACCAGCAGCGAGTTGGTGACGACGGTGAGCCCGGCCACCCGGGCGAGCCGGCGCGCCAGCTCCTGGGTGGTGGTGCCGGCGCCGACGACCACGGCCTCGCCCTCGCCGACGAGACCGGCGGCGGCCTCCGCGATGGCGGCCTTCTCCGCGGACGCGGCGAGGGATCTCTGCGGGAAACCGGCCTCCCGGGTGAACCCGCCGGGCAGGACGGCGCCGCCGTGGCGCCGGTCGAGGAGGCCCTCGGCCTCAAGGATGCGGACGTCGCGTCGCACGGTGACCTCTGAGGTCTGTACGACGCGGGCTAGCTCTCGGAGGGAGACGGCGCCGTTGGCGCGCACCATCTCCAGGATCATTTGGCGACGTTCTGCAGCGAACACGGAACCGACCGTAACGCCAAAGTCCGCCTGGTTTCAGCAGCTTGCGGCAAATCTCCGAAGATGTCATTACCGGACCGTCGCGCGTGGTATAGGGCTGGCGCCGCCACAGAAACGGAGTACCCGGTTCCGGAAACCGCGAACCCCTGCGGCCTGCCACGACAGGCCGCAGGGGTTCGCCGGTGGACCGCGTCAGCCCTCTCCGGCCGCCTTGCGGACCTGGAGCTGACGGGCCACCTCGGCGATCGATCCCGACAGGGACGGGTACACCGTGAACGCCTTTGCGATCTGGTCGACGGTCAGGCTGTTGTCGACCGCGACCGAGATGGGGTGGATCAGCTCGCTGGCGCGGGGCGCGACGACGACGCCGCCCACCACGATCCCGGTGCCCGGCCGGCAGATCAGCTTCACGAAGCCGTCGCGGATGCCCTGCATCTTGGCGCGTGCGTTGCGCAGCAGCGGCAGTTTCACGACCTCCGCGTCGATCCGCCCCGCGTCCACGTCGGCCTGGGTGTAGCCGACGGTCGCGATCTCCGGGTCGGTGAAGATGTTGGCCGAGACGGTCTTCAGGTCCAGCGGGGCCACCGCGCCGCCGAGGACGTGGTACATCGCGATCCGGCCCTGCATCGCCGCGACCGAGGCGAGGGCGAAGACACCGGTGCAGTCACCGGCCGCGTAGACGCCGGGCGCGGTCGTGCGCGAGACCCGGTCGGTCCAGATGTGCCCGGAGTCCTTGAGCCGGACCCCGGCCTCCTCCAGCCCCATGTCGGAGGTGTTCGGCACGGCGCCGACCGCCATCAGGCAGTGCGAGCCGTGGATGACGCGACCGTCCGAGAGTGTCACCCGCACCTGGTCCTCGCCGTCCTCGCCCTTCACCCTTTCGACGGAGGCGGCGCGCGAGCGGGCCATGACGTTCATGCCGCGGCGGCGGAAGACGTCCTCCAGCACAACGGCGGCGTCGGAGTCCTCGCCGGGGAGCACCCGGTCGCGGGAGGAGACCAGCGTCACGCGCGAGCCCAGGGCCTGGTAGGCGCCGGCGAACTCGGCGCCGGTCACACCGGAGCCGACGACGATCAGCTCCGAGGGCAGCTCCGCGAGGTCGTAGACCTGCGTCCAGTTGAGGATGCGCTCGCCGTCGGGCTTGGCGTCCGCCAGCTCGCGGGGGGTGCCGCCGGTGGCGATGAGTACCGCGTCGGCGACCAGCTCGTGCTCCGCGCCGTCCGGCTCGGTCACCGTCACCCGGCGGGCGCCGTCGGGGGCGCGGTCCGGCTCCAGCCGGCCGCGACCGGCGAGGACCGTCACGCCGGACCTCGTCACCGACGCGGTGATGTCGTGGGACTGGGCGAGCGCGAGGCGCTTGACCCGCCGGTTCACCTTGCCGAGGTCCACGCCCACCACCGGCCCGGGGGCGTCGGGGTCGTCCTCGCGGTCCATGACGATGCCCAGCTCCTCGTAGGAGGAGTCGAAGGTCGTCATGACCTCGGCGGTGGCGATGAGCGTCTTCGAGGGCACGCAGTCCGTCAGCACGGAGGCACCGCCGAGCCCGTCGCGGTCGACGATCGTCACCTCCGCCCCGAACTGCGTCGCAGCGAGCGCAGCCTCGTAGCCGCCAGGTCCACCACCGATGATCACGATCCGAGTCACGTACGACAGTCTCTCGCACCGCTCCGGCGATCACCCGCTGGCCCCTCCGAGTGCCGTCCGCCGGGGCGCGTGCCTCCTCCTCCCGGGCGACCGCTCCCGTACTCTCAAACCATGTCGCTCTACGCCGCCTACGCGGGAAACCTCGATGCCCGGCTGATGTCGCGTCGCGCGCCGCACTCCCCGCTGCGGGGTACCGGCTGGCTGACCGACTGGCGCCTCACCTTCGGTGGCGAGCACATGGGGTGGGAGGGAGCGCTGGCCACGATCGCCGAGGCGCCCCGCTCGCAGGTGTTCGTCGCGCTGTACGACATCGCCCCCATGGACGAGGAAAGCATGGACCGCTGGGTGGGTGTCGGCCTCGACATCTACCGCCGGATGCGGGTGCGGGTGGCGACGCTGGAGGGCGACCTCCCCGCCTGGGTCTACGTGCTCAACGGGTACGAGGGCGGGCTGCCCAGCGCCCGCTACCTCGGCGAGATCGCCGACGCGGCCGAGTCGGCGGACGCCCCGCACGACTACGTGATGGAGCTGCGCAAGCGCCCCTGCTGACGACCGGTGCGGCTGCGCGCGCCGGCGCCGAGGGGGCGCCCCCCGACGGGCGTGCGACGCCCCGCCCCGGGCGTGCACGGAACCGGTCGCCGCGCTTCGGCGCGCCCCCGGGCGACCGGCCGGCGACGCTCGGTCGACGCGCGCGACGGGTAGGACCCGGGGGCGTGAGGTTCCGGGGGAAGTTCCGGAACCGGTGTCGCCCACAGTGGCCGACACGGATCTACGCGCGTAGGCGAAAAGCGGTTAGGCTCCCTCCCGTGAACGCTTCAGAGAATGTGGAGAGGGCCGAGGCGGCTGCCGCACGTCTGCGCGAGCTGACCGGTGCGGACAGTCACGACGTGGCTCTGGTGATGGGCTCGGGCTGGGTCCCGGCCGCCGACGCGCTCGGGGAACCCGAAGCGGAGTTCCCCGTCACCGAGCTGCCGGGCTTCCCGCCGCCCGCCGTCCTCGGCCACTCCGGCAAGATCCGCTCCTACCGCACCGCCGGTGGCAAGCGCGCCCTGGTCTTCCTCGGCCGCACCCACTACTACGAGGGCCACGGTGTCGCCGCCGTAGCCCACGGGGTGCGGACCGCGGTCGCCGCGGGATGCAAGGTCGTCGTGCTGACCAACGGCTGCGGCGGGCTGCGACCGGGCATGCGGCCCGGCCAGCCGGTGCTGATCAGCGATCACATCAACCTCACCGCGTCCTCCCCCATCGAGGGCGCGAACTTCGTGGATCTCACCGACCTCTACTCCCCCCGGCTGCGCGCGCTGTGCAAAGAGGTCGAGCCCGACCTGGAGGAGGGCGTCTACGTCCAGTTCACCGGGCCGCACTACGAGACCCCGGCCGAGATCAACATGGTCCGCGCCATCGGAGGCGACCTCGTGGGCATGTCGACCGTGCTGGAGGCCATCGCCGCCCGTGAGGCGGGGGCCGAGGTGCTGGGCGTCTCCCTGGTCACCAACCTTGCCGCGGGCATCACCGGCGAGCCGCTGGACCACGCGGAGGTGCTCCAGGCGGGCCGCGACTCGGCTGTCCGCATGGGCGCCCTGCTCTCCCAGGTACTGGAGCGCATCTGATGGCGGCCGACGACCACGTCGCCGAGTCGGAGGAGCAGCTCAGGGCACGCGCCGCCGCGTGGCTGGCGGAGGACCCCGACACGGAGACCCGTGAGGAGCTGGCGGCGCTGCTCGCCGCCGAGGGACCGGCGGCCCACGAGGAGCTCGCCGCGCGGTTCGCCGGCGACCTGGAGTTCGGCACCGCCGGACTCCGCGCCGAACTGGGCGCCGGCCCGATGCGGATGAACCGCTCCGTGGTGATCCGCACCGCGGCCGGCATCGCTGCCGAGCTGCGGGACCGGCACCCGGAGATCGACCGGCCGCTGGTGGTCGTCGGCTACGACGCCCGGCACCGCAGCGCGGACTTCGCCCGCGACACCGCCGCCGTGATGACCGGCGCGGGGCTCCGGGCGGCGGTGCTGCCCCGGCCCCTGCCGACACCCGTGCTGGCGTTCGCCATCCGCCACCTCGGCGCGGTCGCCGGGATCGCGGTCACCGCGAGCCACAACCCGCCCCGGGACAACGGGTACAAGGTCTACCTCGGGGACGGCAGCCAGATCGTGCCGCCCGCCGACGCCTCCATCGCCGCCCGGATCGCGGCCGTCGGCCCGCTCGCCGGGGTCGCCCGACCGGAGTCGGGTTGGGAGACGCTGGGCGAGGAGATCGTCGACGCCTACCTGGACCGGGCCCCCGCGGTGCTCACCGAGGGCTCGCCCCGGACCGCGTCGGTGCTGTACACGCCGCTCCACGGCGTCGGGCAGCGAGTCCTGGAGTCCGCCTTCACCCAGGCCGGGTTCCCCCCGCCGCTGCCGGTCCCCGAGCAGGCGCTGCCCGACCCGGACTTCCCGACCGTCGCGTTCCCCAACCCGGAGGAGCCCGGCGCGATGGACCTCGCGTTCGCGGCTGCCCGCGCCGCCGCGACCCCGCCGGACCTGGTCGTCGCCAACGACCCGGACGCCGACCGCTGCGCGGTCGCGGTGCCGGACGCGAGCGCGGCGAGCGGCTGGCGGATGCTGCACGGCGACGAGGTGGGGGCGCTGCTGGCGGCACACCTGATCCGCCGTGGCGCCACCGGCACCTTCGCCGCGACCATCGTCTCCTCCTCCCTGGTGGGGAGGATGGCGTCGGCAGCGGGGCTGCCCTACAGGGAGACCCTCACCGGGTTCAAGTGGCTGGGCCGGGTCCCCGGGCTGCGGTTCGCGTACGAGGAGGCGCTCGGCTACTGCGTCGACCCCGAAGCCGTCCGGGACAAGGACGGCATCACGGCGGCGCTGCTGGTCACGGAAGTGGCGAGCGAGCTGAAGGCCGAGGGGCGCACCCTGCCCGAACTGCTCGACGAGCTGGCCGTCGCCCACGGACTGCACCTGACCGATCAGCTCGCGGTGCGGGTCGCGGAGGTCTCGCTGATCACCGACGCCATGGCCCGGCTCCGGGCTACGCCGCCTCGGGAGCTGGCGGGGCTGCCCGTCCTGCGGGTGGACGACCTGTCGACGGGAAGTCCCGAGCTGCCGCCGACGGACGGGCTGCGCTACACGCTCCGCGGCGCCCGCGTCGTGGTCCGGCCCAGCGGTACCGAGCCCAAGCTGAAGTGCTACCTGGAGGCCGTGGTGGAGGTCCCGGACGCCGACGCGGTTCCGGCGGCCCGGATCGAGGCGGCGGGCACGCTCGCGGCGCTCAAGCGGGACCTCGCGGCGGCGCTGGGCATCTGACGCACGGGCGCCGGGCCGGCCCGCGCAGCTCGCGGTCCGGCCCGGCGGTGTCCGGCCAGGCGGTGTCCCGTCCCGGTCAGGCGCGTGCCGGCCTCGTCAGGAAGGCGCGGACGGTCTCCGCCTGGTCCAGGACGGCGTGCCCGGCGAGCGGCAGCACCACGACCTCGGCTCCGGGCACCCGCCTGCGGAACCGGCGGGCGGTCTCCAGGGAGTCGAACATCGCGTCGCGGGCGCCGCACAGGACCAGGGTCGGCATCTCCAACCGCGCCAGCAGTTCGTCCGCGAAGATCGGCAGCTTCTCGGTGCGTGGCTTGAACTCGGACATCACGAAGGAGAGTTCGTCGAGGACCTCGCGGTCGTGGACCGGGTCGAGGCCGGCGACGTCCGCGGCCGAGCGACGCCTCCCCCACTCGCCGAACGGCCGCAGCATCGCCCAGCGCAGCAGCCAGGCGAACCGGGCGGGGCCCACCCCGCCGGGGGCGAGCAGCGCGAGCCGGGAGACGCGGTCGGGGTGCCGCACCGCGAAGTCCAGCGCGGTCCAGCCGCCGAGGGAGGCTCCGACCAGCGCCGGGGCTTCCAGGCCGAGGCCGGCGATGACCTCGGCGAGCCAGCGCGAGGGGGCGTCGGAGTCCAGCGCGGGGCGGTTCGCGGTGCTCAGCCCCGGCTCCCCCGGCAGGTCCACGGCGTAGGTGCGCAGCGCGCGGCTCCACCCCGGTGCGGCGTCCTGCCAGGTCAGGGCGTTGGAGCAGGCACCGTGCAGCAGGACGACCGGTGGCGCCGCCTCCGGCCCGGCGGCGAGCACGAAGGTCTCGCCCTGGCTCGTCGGGATGGTGATCCGCTCCGCCGGTACCGGCCAGGCGTCCAGCGCCGCGCGGTACCGGCGGCGGACCTCCTCCCCACCGAACTGCGTGCGGTAGATCTCGCTCACGACCCCACTACCCCCTCGATGTACTCCAGCATCCGCGCGGTGTCGGCGAGCCCGCCCACCACGATGACCTTCATCCGGCCGCGCGCCGGGTCGTGCACGGTCTCGACCCGCACCTGCTCCTCACCGGGGAGTCTGCTGCGCGCCGCCGCCGTGAGCAGGGTGGAGAGCCGGTCGGCCAGCTCCCGCTCCACACCGTCGAGTTCGACGATGCTGGAGACGTCGGCATGCGCCCGACGTTCCCCCTCGGGGCCCGCCGACGCGGCGATGTCCGGGACGGGCCGCCCGGTGAACCGCTCCAGGTCGCCCTGGGTGACGCGGTACTGCTTGCCGATGCGGACGGCCGGCAGCCGACCGTCGCGGACGTAGTTCCGCACGGTGCGAACGTGCAGACCGAGGTGGTCGGCCACCGCCTGCACCGAGAACAGGTGCTCACTCACAGGATTACCCTAACCGCAGCCATCAAGGGAGCACAACAGGGAAGTTTGCGGAAACTACGGCTGTAAGCGGAGTCGCAGCCGTCAGCGGGAACGACAGGCGGGCGCCGCCCCGCGGCGATCATGGCGCGGGGCGGCGGGGACGGGTTCGGACGATCGGGGTCGGGCGGTCGAGCACGGGGCAGCGCGGACCGGCACGGCGCGACCGCCGCCGGGGTCAGGCGGAGAGCCAGAGGACGAGGACGCCCACGACACCCACGGCGGCCGGGACGATCAGCTCGTACGCCCAGGTGACCGTCACCTGCCCCTCGGCGTCCGGGCGCTCCCGGTTCTGCTCGGCCATCTCCTTGAGCTCGCTGACAGCGGCGTCGGAGGGCGCCGACCGCGGCCCGGTGTCCGTGGTGTTGGCGGTGCCGATACCGAAGGCGCCCTTGGGCTGCTCACCGGCGGCGAGCCGCTGGTTGTGCCGGTTGGCGCGGGAGCGCGCGCGCAGCGAGACGGGGATCGACCACAGCTGGTACCGCACGCCGTCCGCGACCAGTTCGCAGGAGTAGCCTGCGCGCACGGACTCCACCCGGGACCAGGGCGCCACGACGGTACGGAACGGGTTGCGGATCCGGACGCCCGCCTGGTTGGCGAAGACCGCGGGCCGCAGCGAGAAGGCGACGATCAGCGGGGCCATCGCACACACCACGGCCAGCGCGATGAACGGCGACCGACCCGAGCCGCGCACCAGCGCGTCCCCGCCGAGCCAGGCGATCAGGGCGAGGAGCAGTGCCCCTCCCACGATCGCGCCGCTCGATCGGTAGACGCGGTCGGAGTAGTTGTCCGGCTCACTGGTCATGCGCACGATTGTGCCCGACGCCCCCGCACCGCGGCCTGCCGGTCCCGGCGCCGGGGCGCGCCGCGGGGGCGGCCGGCCGAAGCACCCCGGGGGATGACAGTCGGCTACGCGCGTAGATATGCTCCCCTGGTGACCATGCCACCCTCTGTTGCTCCCGCTCTGGCGGACGTGACCGCCTCCGACGCGGCGCTGCGCCGCTTCCTGCACGGGCTGCCCGGGGTCGACGCGGTGGGGCTCGACGCGCGGGCCGCCGCGCTCGGCACCCGCTCGATCAAGACCACGGCCAAGGCGTACGCGATCGATCTGGCGATCTCGATGATCGACCTGACCACCCTGGAGGGCGCCGACACCCCGGGGAAGGTCCGTTCGCTGTGCGCCAAGGGACGCGCCCCGGACCCCTCCGACCGCACCGCGCCCAGCCCCGCCGCCGTCTGCGTGTACCCGGACATGGTCCCGGTCGCCCGCGAGGCGCTGGCCGGGACGGGCGTGCTGGTCGCCTCGGTGGCGACCGCCTTCCCCGCGGGCCGGGCCCCGATCGAGGTCAAGCTCGCCGACGTGCGGGCGGCCGTGGCCGCAGGCGCCGACGAGATCGACATGGTGATCGACCGGGGGGCGTTCCTCTCCGGCCGGTACCTGAAGGTCTTCGAGGAGATCACCGCCGTCCGGGAGAACTGCGCCCGCGCGGGCGGCGGCGCCGCCCGGCTGAAGGTGATCTTCGAGAACGGCGAGCTGGCCACCTACGACAACGTGCGTCGCGCCTCCTGGTTGGCGATGCTCGCGGGCGCGGACTTCATCAAGACCTCCACCGGCAAGGTCGCCGTCAACGCCACCCCGCCGAACACCCTGGTGATGCTGGAGGCGGTCCGCGACTTCCGCGACGCCACCGGCCACCAGGTCGGCGTCAAGCCCGCGGGCGGCATCCGCACCACCAAGGACGCGATCACGTACCTGGTGATGGTGAACGAGACGCTGGGCGACGACTGGCTGAGCCCCCACTGGTTCCGGTTCGGCGCCTCCGGCCTGCTCAACGACCTGCTGATGCAGCGCCAGAAGCTCTCCTCCGGACGCTACTCCGGCCCCGACTACGTGACGGTGGACTGACCCTGCCATGACCAACGAATCCACCCCCGCCACCGGCTCCCCCGCCGCGCCCTCCGGACTGTTCACCTACGCGCCCGCGCCCGAGTCCCGCGCCGTCGTCGACATCGCGCCCTCCTACGGGCTCTTCGTCGACGGCGAGTTCCGCGAGGCGGCCGACGGCGGCGTCATGCCCACGCTCTCCCCGGCCACCGAGGAGAAGCTGTCGGAGGTCGCCCACGCCGGCGCGGCCGACGTGGACGCCGCCGTACGGGCCGCACGGACGGCCTTCACCGGTTGGTCGGCGCTGCCGGGCGCCGAGCGGGCCAAGTACCTCTTCCGCATCGCGCGGATCGTCCAGGAGCGCTCGCGCGAGCTGGCGGTGCTGGAGACCCTGGACAACGGCAAGCCGATCAAGGAGAGCCGCGACGCGGACCTCCCCCTGGTCGCCGCGCACTTCTTCTACTACGCGGGCTGGGCCGACAAGCTCGACCACGCCGGGTTCGGACCGTCCCCCCGCCCGGTGGGTGTCGCGGCGCAGGTCATCCCGTGGAACTTCCCGCTGCTGATGCTGGCGTGGAAGATCGCCCCCGCGCTCGCCTGCGGCAACACCGTCGTCCTCAAGCCGGCCGAGACCACCCCGCTGTCCGCGCTGTTCTTCGCCGACATCTGCCGCCAGGCCGGCCTGCCGCGCGGTGTGGTGAACATCCTGACCGGTGACGGCGCGACCGGCGCCGCGCTGGTGGCGCACGACGGCGTCGACAAGGTCGCCTTCACCGGCTCGACCGCCGTGGGCAAGGAGATCGCCCGCACGGTCGCCGGCACCTCGAAGCGGCTCACCCTGGAACTCGGCGGCAAGGGCGCCAACATCGTCTTCGACGACGCGCCCCTGGACCAGGCCGTCGAGGGCATCGTCAACGGCGTCTTCTTCAACCAGGGGCAGGTGTGCTGCGCCGGTTCGCGGCTGCTGGTCCAGGAGTCGGTGCACGACGAGCTGCTGACCGCGTTGCAGCGGCGGCTGCGTACCCTCCGGGTCGGCGACCCGCTGGACAAGAACACCGACGTCGGCGCCATCAACTCCGCCGAGCAGCTGGCCCGCATCACCGAACTCGCCGAGTCCGGCGAGGCGGAGGGTGCGGAGCGCTGGTCCGCACCCTGCGAACTGCCCTCCCGAGGCTACTGGTTCGCCCCGACGCTCTTCCTCGGCGTCAGCCAGGCGCACCGGGTGGCGCGTGAGGAGATCTTCGGCCCGGTGCTCTCCGTCCTGACCTTCCGGACCCCGGAGGAGGCGGTGGCCAAGGCCAACAACACGCCCTACGGCCTCTCCGCCGGCGTGTGGACGGAGAAGGGCTCGCGCATCCTGGCCGTGGCCGAACGGCTGCGGGCGGGCGTCGTCTGGGCCAATACGTTCAACAAGTTCGACCCGACCTCGCCCTTCGGCGGCTACCGGGAGTCGGGCTTCGGTCGCGAGGGCGGCCGTCACGGGCTGGAGGCCTACCTTGAGCACTGACCGGGTGAACGTGCTGAAGACGTACAAGCTCTACGTGGGCGGCAAGTTCCCGCGATCGGAGAGCGGACGGGTGTACGAGGTGACCGACAGCAAGGGCAACTGGCTCGCCAACGCGCCGCGTTCCTCCCGCAAGGACGCCCGGGACGCGGTGGTGGCCGCCCGCAAGGCGTTCCCCGGCTGGTCCGGTGCCACCGCCTACAACCGGGGCCAGGTCCTCTACCGCGTGGCGGAGATGCTGGAGGGCAGGCGGGAGCAGTTCGCCGCCGAGGTCGCCGCCGCCGAGGGACTCTCCCGCGCCAAGGCCGCCGCCCAGGTCGACGCGGCGATCGACCGGTGGGTCTGGTACGCGGGGTGGTCCGACAAGGTCGCGCAGATCGCCGGTGGGGCGAATCCCGTCGCCGGTCCGTACTTCAACCTCTCCACGCCCGAACCGACCGGCGTCGTCGCCGTGCTCGCCCCCGCCGGCTCCTCGCTGCTGGGGCTGGTCTCGGTGGTGGCGCCCGTGATCGTCACCGGCAACACCGCCGTGGTCGTCGCGGACGAGGCCGCCCCGCTGCCCGCGCTCTCGCTGGCGGAGGTGCTCGCCACCTCGGACGTGCCGGGCGGCGTCGTCAACGTACTCGCGGGCTCGGCGGCGGAGCTGGGGGCGCCCCTCGCCGCCCACCAGGACGTCAACGCCGTCGACCTTGCCGCAACGGCGAGCGATACCGGGCTGGCCACCGAACTGGAGGTTGCGGCGGCCGACAACCTCAAGCGCGTGCTGCGCCCGGCCCCCGCGGGCGACTGGACGGCGGACCCGGGCACCGGCAGAATGCTGGCCTTCCTGGAGACCAAGACGGTGTGGCACCCCACCGGCGGCCTCGGCGCCGCGGGCTCGTCCTACTGACGACGGCACGGCGGCGCGGAGACTTCGGAACCCCCGCCACCCCCGGCCCGCGCACCACGGCGCCCCCGCTCGGATCTCATCGCCCGAGCGGGGGCGCCGTCGCGCGTGGGCCGGGTCAGCGCCCCAGCAGTCCGCCGAGCGCTCCGGCGACCTCCGAGAGGGAGGCGCCTCCGGCGAGCGGCCCGGTGACAAGGTCGGTGCCCACCGGCTGGAAGTCGGCGACCTGGGTCCGCACGGTGTTGCTGAGCGGATCGACCCCGGTGTCGGCCATCGGGTAGAGCTTCACGTCCGCGACGGGGGCGACCACGTACTCCACGGTCTGCACCGGGTCGTAGCCTCCGAGGAGTTGCGGGGCCGCCTGCGCGGTCCCCGCCGACGCGACGGCGGCGCTCCCGGCGACGCCGAGGGCCACAGCGAGGCGGCGCGCGCCCATCGCCTTCGGCCGCGCATGGCGGGCGTGACGGGCATGACGGGCGTGAGAGGGCATGTAGGCACCTGCCGGACGCATCGGGTGAAAAGGCCGTCTCGCAGGGTAGTCGAATGTGGCGATACCGCGACGCTCTCACCGCGTGGCTTCACCCGTTCGGTTGATACGGGACAATGGGTGCCCGTGACTTCCAGCGCCCCCGCCCGCGTGATCCTGCTGACCGGCCCGTCCGGATCGGGCAAGTCCCGGCTCGCCGCCCGCACCGACCTGCCCGTCGTCCGGTTGGACGACTTCTACAAGGACGGCGACGACCCCTCGCTACCGGCGCTGCCCTCCGGCACCGGCACCGACTGGGACTCGCCCGGGTCCTGGAACGGCGATCGCGCCGTACAGGCGCTGCGGGAGCTGTGCGAGCGAGGCGAGGCGGAACTCCCCGAGTACTCGATCGCCCGCAGCGCGCGCACCGGGAGCCACACCCTCGCACTGAACGGCGCGCCACTGGTGGTCGCCGAGGGGATCTTCGCCGCCGAGATCGGCGCGGCCTGCGCCGAACTCGGTCTGCTCGCCGACTCGATCTGCCTCGCCGACCGGCCCACCACCCACTTCCGGCGCCGACTGGCGCGGGACGTGCGGGAGAGCCGCAAGCCGCTGCCGTTCCTGCTGCGTCGTGGCTGGGCACTGCTGCGCGCGGAGCGCTCCATCCTGGCGCGCAACGCCGCGCTGGGGGCGCACTGCTGCGGCCAGCGCGCTGCGCTGCGGCGCATCGGGTCGCTCGCCACCGGGGACGACGTCCGCGCCGTGAACACCGCGGGCTCGGCCGACGGCGAGCGCCTCGCCGCCTGAACGCCCGACCGCCCGAACCAGCCGAACCAGCCGAACCGCCCAAGTCGCCCAAGAACCGCCCGAGCCGTCGGCGTCCTGCGGAGCACGGGTACGCGCCGGGCCGGCAGGGCCACGGACGCACGAGCGGTCCGGCCGAACCCCCCGTCCGGCCGGACCGCTCTCCCCCGTTCGCACCGCGCTTCCCTGGGTGGCGGCTCCCCTGCCACCACCCGCGTCCCGCGGCATGGTTCGGCGGTCGCGGCCTACAGCCGCGACCCGCCTCCCCGTCCC
>NZ_JAAVJB010000146.1 GCF_012034385.1 Streptomyces spiramenti | reverse complement strand
GGCGCGGCGGGCGCTCCTGCCCGCCGCGGACGAGACGGCGGGCGCCGCCAGCGGCATGCTCACGATGGGGCCGGTGTCGGAGCTGCTGGCGGAGCTCGACGCCGCCCGGTGACTCGGCGTCCGACACCGCAGGCGGGGCGGGCCGCTGTGTCGGGCACCCTACCGAGGCCCGCGGGGCGGGGAGGCGGATGGTGAGGTGCGTCACCCGGGAGCTCGGCGGTCGGCGGTCGATGGCGGGTGGGGCCGTCCGGCGACACCCGCCACCGACCGTGCCGCGGCAGGGGCCCGGACGCGCGGTCAGCGAGCTCCCCGCGGTCTCACCGGTCGGCCGAGTCGAACACGGCCGGGGTCCGCAGCAGCCGCGTCAGGTCAGCACCGGGGCGGTGTTCGACCGGCTCCCGGCCGCGCTCGAAGAGGACCGCGCCCGCCTCGATGCCGCCGAGCGTGAGCCCGTCGTCGGTCGCGCGCAGCCAGGTCCCCTCGCGCAGCCCCAGTACCGCGACGTCGTTCTCCTGGTGGAACTCGGCGATGCGTTGCGCGCGCGTCTCGCCCATGTGGGAGCTGTCGGGCGCGGGGTCGAGGTAGTGCGGGTTGATCTGGAAGGGCACGAGGTGGAGCGCGTCGAATGTCGGTGGCTGCACGATGGGCATGTCGTTGGTCGTCCGCAGGGTCGGGCAGGCCATGTTGGTGCCCGCGCTCGACCCCATGTAGCCGGCGCCCGCGCCGACCCTGGCACGGATCGCGTCCACCAGCCCGTGGTGGTGCAGCGCCGACAGCAGTCGGAACGAGTTGCCGCCCCCGACGAACACGGCGTCGGCGTCGGCCACCACCTCGGCGGGCCGGGAGCCGGTGTGCACGCCCGTCACCTCCACCCCGAGCGGCGCGAGGGCGCGGGTCACCTGCGCGGTGTAGCCGTCGTGGTCGGCGCCCGCGTAGGGCACGAAGGCGAGGCGGCGCGTTCCGTCGAGGAAGTCCGCGATCTCCTCCCGGGCGTGCTCCAGGTAGCCGTGCCCGGGAGCGGTGGAGTTCGAGAGCAGCAGTAGACGCACGTGAGGCGTTCCCTTCGGTGTGGCAGGCCCGTTCGGCCGGGCCTGACGGCGGATCGGGTGGTCGGTCGGAGCGGGGCGCCCGCGCGCGTCCTCCCGGTCACCACCCAGGACATCACGCCCCACGGCAACGGCGTTCATCACATCAACCCGTGTACAGAGACAGAAACGAGGGCCTCACGCTCGACAGTGAGTGTGGGGCTCCGCTTGTGGACCGCTGACACATCCCCATGTGGTGCGGTCCACGCCCGCGCCGGTCCGGAAGCCACCCGGAGCCCCGTGCGGAAGGCAGTGCGCTACATCTTCGGCGGCGCCATCCCCCGGGCCTCAGCGCGGTACTGCGCCGCGTGGTCCTGGCACGCCCACAGGGTGTAGCCGGGCCCGGACGCCTGGTCCACGGCGCCGACCACCACCAGGTCGCCCTCCGGCTGTCGGCCGGCGTCTACGCAGGGCGGGCAGATCACCGCCACTGCCCCGGGATGAGCTGGTACGGGCGGGTGATGTCCTCCGTGTACTCCAGGTGGGCCGGGCGGTCGCGGACGTGCTCATGCGGCCACGTCGTGGCCGCGTCGGAGTCGGCGGCGTCCCGGCCGGTCGTGCCGCACGTGGTGCAGTGGGCGCGGTGGACTTGCGGCAGGGAGCCGTCCAGGGCGGCGGGCGACAGCGTGTACTTGCGCAGCCGGAGAAGGCGGGTCACCGGAGACGCTCGGCCTCGGAGGGCACCGCCGGTCCGCAGCGGCCCCGCTCCGGCCGGATGGCAGCGTGTTGGCCACACGCGGCCAGGTCACGGCTCAGGCCGTCCGTGCAGGCGACGGTGACGGCCTGGAGCCCGCTTGTGCTGCCGCAGCGCCAGCATGTCCGCCCGTCGATGGCGTCTGACGATAGGTCGTACGGGTGTACATGATGCGCCATGAGGTGATCCCATCAGGGGTGAGTGACCTGTGGGTACCGATCATCGCGACCCCGATAGGACCTCCACTAGTACTCCAGCAGGACTTCGGTGTCTGGCCTGGGGGCTTTCGTTGGGTGGCGGGAGTGTAGCGGGGCTTCGGTCGTGTGGGGGCGGTCTCACGGGGACCGCCCCTCGATCGGGCGACAACGCCGCAGGTAGTGACAGGGGTGGGGCAGCCTTCGAGGGTGATCACCGAGTATGCCGCAGCGCAGTGGGACTTCGAACTGGAAGATCTCTTCGTGACTATCGGGCACCGTTTCGGCCGGGTCGAGCTCCGCCGCCGCATGCGTGACTACGTCCGCGGGCTGCTTGCCCCGGTGGCCCGCAAGAACAGCTGGCAGTTGGCGGAACAGGCAGGCCACCACACACCCAACGGCCTGCAGCACCTCCTCGCCGGATCGAAGTGGCAGCCCGACGATGTCCGCGACGAACTGCAGGAGTACATCGCGCACAAGCTCGGCGAGGCCGACGGCGTCCTGATCATCGACGACACCGGTTTCATCAAGAAGGGCACCACCTCAGCCGGAGTCCAGCGCCAGTACTCCGGAACCGCTGGCCGGACCGAGAACTGCCAGATCGGCGTCTTCGCCGCCTACGCCTACGCCTCCGCCAACGGCCGGGCCCTGGTCGACCGGGAGCTCTACCTCCCCAAGTCCTGGGCCGAGGACCGTGAACGCTGCCGCACCGCGAAAGTCCCTGACGAGCGGGCGTTCGCCACCAAGGGCGAACTGGCCCGGCACATGGTGCTGCGGGCCCTCGCCTCGCCGCTGCCCATCGCCTGGGTCACTGCGGATTCGGCCTACGGCCAGGACAGCCGTTTGCGCCGGATGCTGGAGCAGTCGGGCGCCGGCTACGTGCTGGCTGTATCCAAGTCCCAGTCCACTGTGGGCTGTTCACGGATCGGGGCCTGTTTGCGGAGGCCCCCGACGAAGCGTGGGAGAGGATCTCCTGCGGCGACGGCGCGAAGGGCCCCGTGTCTACCACTGGGCAGCGGTGCGCCTGCCGGCCGTCGCCGAGTTCGACTACCAAGGCGAGGTCCCCTACCGCATGCGGTGGGCACCGGCCCGCCGCGGCATCAGCAAGCCCGACGAGATTGCCTACTACCTCGCCTACGCGCCCCTTCACGTCACCGTCCAGGAGCTGGTGCGGGTCGCCGGGGCACGCTGGGCGGTCGAGGAGTGCTTCCAGGCCGCGAAGAACGAATGCGGCCTGGACCAGTACGAGGTCCGCCGCTACACGGGCTGGTATCGGCACATCACTCTGGCCATGCTCGCGCACGCTTTCCTGGCCGCCACTGCACACCAAGCCAGGGAAAGGGGGCGGAACAGATGAGACGCCCGGGGCCATCGGGATCACAGTGGCGGAGGTTCGGCGACTCCTGGCAGCTTGTCTTCCCCGGCCCCCGCACCTGAACGGACACCGCGGCCTACAGCACGCGCTGAGCTGGTCGAACTGGCGCCGCCGACGCCAGGCAGTCGCCCGCCGCTGTCACTACCTGCGGCGTTGTCGCCCGATCGAGGGGCGGTCCCCGTGAGACCGCCCCCACACGACCGAAGCCCCGCTACACTCCCGCCACCCGACGAAAGCCCCCAGGCCAGACACCGAAGTCCTGCTGGAGTACTAGGGCCTGCGGGGGAGGGGAGTCGCGCGGGGCGCGCACCCGGGCTGCGCCGGCCGGCAGGGACGGCGCAGCCCGGGTGTGGACGACCCACCCCGGCGCGACTTAGGTAAGCCTAACTTAGCTTCGTGTTGGCCTGCCGGGCTGGGCCGGTACCCGTCGATCGGCCTCGCCGGAGATGGATCCGGTGGTCGCCTGTCGGCTATGCACGTCGTGTATACGCGAAGTGTATAGTCGCGTCGCATGTCCATCAGCCACACCCTGCTCGGCCTGCTGGAAGCAGGCCCCCGCCACGGCTACGACCTCAAGCGGACCTTCGACGAACGGTTCGGCCACGACCGGGCGCTCCACTACGGCCAGGTCTACGCGACCATGTCGCGCCTGCTGAAGAACGGATTCGTCGAGGTCGAGGGCTTCGAGGCCGGAGACGGTCCGGAACGCAAGCGCTACGCCATCACCGACGCCGGGGTCACCGACGTCGGGCGCTGGCTCACGACCCCCGAGAAGCCGGAGCCGTACCTCCGGAACACCCTCTACGCCAAGGTGGTGCTCGCGCTCCTCAGCGGTCGGAACGCCGCGGAACTCCTGGACGTCCAGACCGCGGAGCACCTCCGGCTGATGCGTGAGCTGACACGACGCAAACGCGATGGCGACCTCGTCGACCAGCTCGTCTGCGACCACGCCCTCTTCCACCTGGAGGCGGACCTGCGCTGGCTGGAGCTGGCCGCGGCCCGGCTGGACCGACTCGCCGAGGAGCTGCGCCGATGACGCCGCCTGCTGCTCCTCCCGGCACCGCCGCGGAGCCCGACTCACCGGCAGCCGACCGCCCGCTGCTGCGGGCCGCGGGGCTGCACAAGTCCTACGGGGCCACCCCCGCTCTCGCCGGTGCCTCGTTCAGCATCGACGCGGGCGAAGTGGTGGCCGTCATGGGCCCCTCGGGCTCGGGGAAGTCCACACTGCTGCACTGCCTCGCCGGAATCATCACGCCCGACGAGGGAACCGTGCACTTCCAGGGCGCCGAACTCTCCGCCCTGTCCGACTCCGAGCGGAGCCGGCTGCGCCGCGGCGACTTCGGCTTCGTCTTCCAGTTCGGCCGACTCGTCCCCGAACTGACCTGTCTGGAGAACGTCGCGCTCCCGATGCGCCTGGCCGGGACGCCGCGTCGAGCGGCCGAGGGGACCGCCGGGGAATGGCTGGCGAGGCTGGAGGTGTCCGATACGCACGCCAAGCGCCCCGGCCAGATCTCCGGGGGGCAGGGGCAGCGGGTCGCGGTGGCTCGCGCGCTGGCCGCCCGGCCACGAGTGGTGTTCGCCGACGAGCCCACCGGGGCGCTCGACACCCTCAACGGCGAACGCGTGATGGAGCTCCTCACCGCCGCGGCGCGCGACACCGGTGCCGCGGTGGTGCTCGTCACCCACGAGTCGCGGGTGGCCGCCTACTCCGACCGGGAGGTCGTCGTCCGTGACGGGCGTGTCCGCGATCTCGGTGCCGGCGCGGCGGGCCACCGGTGAGCGGCCGGCTGCTGCGCGAACTCGGCATGGGCGCCCGCATGGCCTTCGGGGGCGGTCGCGGCGGCGTGACCCGCACCGTGCTCACGGCGATCGGCATCGGTCTCGGTGTGGCGGTGCTGCTGCTCGCGGCCTCCGTCCCCGCGATCCGTGCGGCTTCCGACGACCGGGTCGACGGCCGCGCACCGGTGTTCGCCGGGGCGGGGACCGAGGACGATCCGCCGACGGGTTCGGTCGGCCTGCGGTACGCCGAGACGGAGTTCCTCGGTCAACGGGTCTCCGGTGCCGTCCTGGAGCGGATCGACGTCGGCGCCGCCCCGGCGCTCCCACCCGGGATCGACCGGCTCCCGAAACCCGGTGATCTGTACGTCTCGCCGGCGTTGGCGCGTCTTCTCGACGGTGAACACGGCGAGTTGCTCGCCGCTCGGTTCGGCGGCGCCCGGGTCGCGGGCACCATCGGGAACGAAGGCCTCGCCGGTCCTGGCGAACACCGCTTCTACCAGGGGGCCGTCGCGGATGCGGGGGAGTCGCGGGTCGTCACCTCCTTCGGGGACGACCGCGCGGCCAATTCGCTCCCCCCGCTCTTCGTGATGCTGATCGTCGTCATCCTGGTCGTGCTGCTGTTGCCGGTCGCCGTCTTCGTCGCCACCGCCGTGCGCTTCGGCGGGGAGAGCCGGGACCGCCGACTCGCGGCGCTCCGGCTGGTCGGCGCCGACCGTGCCATGACAGCCCGCATCACGGCCGGCGAGACTTTGGCGGGCGCTCTCCTCGGGCTGGTGTCGGGCGTCGGAATCTTCTACGCCCTGCGCTCGGTGGCCGCAGGGATCACGTTGTTCGGCAACGGTGCCTTCGCCACGGACATCACGCCGGTGCCAGCCCTGGCCCTGCCGGTGCTGGCCGCCGTCCCGGTGTCGTCGGTGGCGGTCAGCCTGTTCGCCCTGAGGTCTGTCGCGGTCACCCCCCTGGGGGTCGCCCGCGACGGCGCCGAGCGCCCGAGGCGGATGTGGTGGCGATCGGTGTTGCTGCTGGGCGGTGCGCTGCTGCTGGCGTTCGGCGCCTCAGCGACGGACGGCGGCGGGGAGACTCTGGTCGTTCTCGGCATGCTGGCCTTCCTCATCGGTACAGCCCTGATGGTGCCGTGGCTGATGGAGCGTCTGCTCCGGCGGCTGCGCGGCGGCCCGCTCTCGTGGCAGCTGGCGGTCCGGCGGCTGCAGCTGACCGGTGGGTCGGCGGCCCGCGCCGTCAGCGGCGTCACGGTCGCCGTGGCCGGGGCGGTCGCCCTCCAGATGGTTTTCGCCGGAGTGGACCGCGACACCCGTGTCGGGAGCGACCAGGACGCCGAGGAGGTCCAGTTCGTCGCCTCCAGCCGGGACACCGACACCCACGCCGCGGCCGCCTTCCTGACACGCTACGAGGGCGGCACGGGCGTGGCCGCCTCTGCGGGGCACTACTCGGCGAGGATGGTGGCGGCGCCCGGAGGTCCGGGGGCCGAGTTCGTCCCCGTTCGTGTCGGGGACTGTGCGGCCCTGGCGCAGCTGGTGAGGACGGGCTCGTGCGCGGACGGCGACGCGTTCTGGGTCGCCGGGGAGGTGGGGCCGCAGCCGGGTACCGAACTCGTGCCCTACGCGGAGGATCCGTCGACAGGCGAGCCGTTACCGCCGGACCCGTCGGCCGGCGGCACGCTGGTCGTGCCGGAGACCGTCGCCGCCACCATGCGGGTGGGCGCCGACGGCAACCACCGCAACGGCTTGTTCCTGACGCCGGGAGCGGTGCTGGGCGAGCTGCCCGACCGGGTGGACGCCGAGGTGTTCGTGGCGCTGGACCCGACCGTTCCTGCCGCCCTCGAGCACGTCCGCAGTCTCGGGAGCCTGTATGACGGCACGCGGTCCCACGAGCGCCTCGGACAGGTCGGGGACGCGGACCTGGCCGCCGTCAGTCAGTGGCTGGCGGCGGGCTCCACCGCCGTCATGCTGATGATCGCGGCAAGCCTGATCGTCTCCACCGTCGAGCAGCTGCGGGAGAGGCGCCGCCAACTCGCCGTGCTGGTCGCCTTCGGCACGCGCCGCCGCACGCTCGCCGCCTCGGTGCTTTGGCAGACCGCGGTTCCCGTGGGGCTGGGGCTGGTGATCGCTGCCGTGGGAGGTGTTTCTCTCGGGCTGCTGCTCGTGCGGCTCTTCGGCACCGAGGTGGTCGACTGGTGGGCGCTCCCGCCGTACCTCGGTGTCGGTCTTGGGATGGTCGCCGTCGTGACGTCGGCCGGCCTGCCGCCGTTGTGGCGGATGATGCGACCCGACGGGTTGCGGTCGGAGTGAGGGGTCGCCGACCGCCCACGCCTCCGGGGGTGGGCGGTCGGCCTGCGTGAAGACCGGTATACAGCGCTGCATGTCGAGCTGGACATCTTGCGGAGTACAGTTCGGTGCCGACGGCGCCGAGCGGTTCGGTGCGTGAGGAGGAGCCGTGTCCCTCAGCAAGACGGAGAGCGCCTACCGGTCACTGAAGGGCCAGATCGAGGACCTGACCCTGCCGCCGGGCGCGAAGCTCGGCGAGGTGGGCCTCGCCGAGCGGCTCGGGGCCTCCCGGACCCCGGTGCGCGAGGCGATCCGCCGGCTCGCGCGCGAAGGGCTCGTGCGCTTCGCACCCGGCGAGGTCGCCGAGGTGGCCCCCATCTCGCTCGCCGGGGTGCGCGCACTCTTCGAGTTCCGGCAGATCCTCGAACCCGCGGCGGCGCGGCTGGTGACGCGCGACGGGTGCGCCGAACCCGTGAGGATCGCGGCGTTCCGCGCGCTGCTCCCCGAGTTGGAGGCGGTCCGGGACCGGTTCGGCGCCCCCGGCGCCGAGGACGCCGAGCCGTCGGATGTGCTCCGCCCTGTGCCGGTCGACGAGCAAGCGGTGCGGGCCTTCCACGCCCTGACCGAACGGTTCGACCAGGCGCTGATCGCAGCGGTGCGGAACCCGCCACTGGCGAAGACCATCGCGGACACCCGCGGGCAGACCGCCCGACTCCGCGCCATCGCCCACGCCGCCCCCGGCCGCCCGGCGCTCTCGCTCGCCGAACACCTCGCCATGACCGGTGCCGTCGTCGCCGGCGACTCCGAGCGCGCGGCGGCCGAGGTCGCCGCCCACCTGGACCGGACGCTGCGAACCGTCCTGGACGGCCTCACCCGGGGAGACCTCCCGGCATCCGTCGACGTCCGGATGTGACACACCGCCGACAACACCCGCGCCCATCGCACCACCACGAAAGGCCCGCCAGCCATGACGACGCGACAACCGGCGGTGCCCCGTGCCCACGGCTGACCGGACGACCGGAGGACGCGGCACCCGCTGGCTGTGGTGGCTGCTCGCGTGTGTCGTCTGCACCCAGACCGCGCTCAACCTGGCCCGACCGCTGCTCTCCTACAAGGCGATAGCGCTGGGCGGCGACGCCCTCGCGATCGGGCTGATCACTTCCGCCTACGCACTGCTCTCACTGCTCGCGGCCGTGCCGCTCGGCAGGCTCTCCGACCGGACGGCCCGGACCCACCGCATCCTGCTGGTCGGGACGCTGCTGCTCGTCCTGGCACCGCTGCTGATGGCGGTCTCGTCCTCCCTCCCCCTGATCGCGGTCGCCGGCACCGTCCTGGGCTTCGGTCACATCGTCTTCGTGATCGCCGGGCAGGGCATGGTCGCGCGCTGCTCCGGTGACGCCGACCTCGACCGCAACTTCGGCTGGTTCACTGCGGCCGTCGCGGTGGGACAGATGGTCGGCCCCCTGGTGGCGGGGCTGGTCCTGGGGGAAGGGCGCGCCGTGGAACTCGCCGTACCCATCCTCCACGCCCTGCTCATCGCCTCGGCGACGGCCGCCGCCGCCCTGCTCGCCCTGGCCGGCCTGGTGCGCACCGTCCCCGCCCCCGTCGTTCCGGCGGCCACCTCCAGCGGGGAGACCGGTAGCCCGCCGGTCTTCTCGCTGCTGCGGCGCCCCGGTGTGGCGCCGGGGCTGTTCGTCAGCCTCGCGCTGCTGGCCTCCGTCGACGTCCTCACCGCCTACCTGCCGCTCATCGCGGAGGAGCGCGGTATCTCACCGGCGGTCACCGGCGCCCTGCTGGCGCTCCGTGCGGCGTTCTCCATCGCCTCACGGCTGCTGCTGGCGCGGATGCTGCGACGGTGGACACGCCGTGCGCTGGTGATCGCCAGCTCGCTGGGCTCGGCCGTGGCGCTCGTCGTGGTGGCGCTGCCGTGGGCCGACCGCTGGTGGCTCATGGCCCCCGCGTTGGCGGTCGGCGGCTTTCTGCTGGGAATCGGGCAGCCGCTGACGATGACGGCGGTCGTGCTGGCGGTGCCGGAGCGGGCGCGTGGCACCGCGCTTGCGCTGCGCCTCTGGGCCAACCGCCTGGGGCAGGTGGCCCTCCCCACGGGCGCGGGGGTGGCGGCTGCCTCGCTGGGGGCGGCCGGCTCGATCTGGTTCGCCTGCGGTGTGCTGGCCGCGGCGGCCGGAGCGGGGCGCATGACCCGCGACCCCTGACCCGTCGTCCCACCCTCCCCCGCAAGCGTCGAAGGCAGGCACCGTGATCGCGCAGATCGTCACCCTCCACGTCCGTCCGGGCGAGCTCGCCGGCTTCACCGCCGCCATCGCCGAGAACGCCGAGACATCCGTGTGGACGGAGGCCGGTTGCCTCCAGTTCGACGTGGTGGCGACCGACGCCGACGACCACCGCTTCGTCCTGTACGAGCGCTACACCGACGAGGCCGCGTTGACCGCCCACCGGGCCACGGCGCACTTCGCCCGCTGGAGCGAGGCGGTGGGCCGGTACGTCGTCGACGGCAGCAAGGTCAACACCGTCGGGACGGTCACCGTCCACCAGGGCTGACCACCGGGTCCCGGCAGGCCGACGCCTCCGGCCCGTCGTCTCGGCCGGCGGCCTCAGCAGACCGGGGACCTCAGCAGTAGTGGTTCCGGGCCGGAAACCTCAGCAGTAGAGGTTGCCCCCGGTCGTGGTGCCGAGGATCTGCGAGAAGCGCTGGAAGGTGTTGATGCGGCTCTGCACCTGCCCCGGGTTGCCCCCGTTGCACTCGATGCTGCCGTTGATGCTCCGGATGGACTCGCCGAACCCGGCGCCGCCGACGATCGCCTGGTGACCGCTCATGTTGCCCGCACCGGACTGGGTGTTCCAGAACCAGAGCGCCGTGCGCCAGGACACGGCGGCGTCGTTCTGCACCAGCCACGGGTTGTTGAGCAGGTCGATGCCGAGGGCGTCGCCCGCGGCCTTGTAATTGTAGTTCCAGCTCAGCTGGATCGGGCCCTTGCCGTAGTAGGCGGACTGGCCTGCGGGGCAGCCGAAGGGCTGGCCCCAGTCGCAGTAGTGCGAGTAGTTGCCCGTGTTCTGCTCCACGATGTGGACCAGCCCGCCGGTCTCGTGGCTCACGTTGGCGAGGAACGCGGCGGCCTCGCGACGCTGCACCTCGGTGCTGCCGGTCTTGGTGAAGCCCGGGTAGGAGCTGAGGGCGGCGACCAGGCCGCTGTAGGTGTAGAAGGAGTTCCGGTTCGGGAACATCTGGTTGAACTGCGCCTCGCTGACGACGAACCCGCCGGGCGAGGGGTTCTGCCCGCCGCCGTCACAGCTGTGCGGGTGCCAGTACCAGTGGCTGATCACCGGGTCGTACCCGGGATTGGCGTGTTCCGCGCGGTAGTAGGAACCGTTGTAGCGCACGATGCTGCCCGCCGGGTACCAGGTACCCGCCCGCCAGTCGGTCGCCCCGGCGCAGCTGGCGGCCACGCTCGGAGCGACGGCCGCCGCCTCGGTCTCCGCCGGCGCGGCGGCGGTCGCCGCGGGCACCAGGGCCGCGGTCAGGCCGGTGGCGAGCAGGGCTGCCGTCAGCAGGGTGACGATGCGTTGTCTGAACACGGTCCACTCCTCTGGAGTGCGACGACGCGCCCTCCGACTCCGGCCGGGGCGCGTCGATGTGGGGGTGACGCGCACACTGAAGCGCTCCCGAGGGGCCACGTCAAGGTCTAGACCAGGTTCCCGGAACGTCCGCGCCACTTCCCGCCGCACCGGCGCCCCGCGACCCCGCCGTTCCCCGGGCATACCCCCGGGGAACGGCGGGGCGGTCAGCCGGGTACGGCGCCCGCGTCCGTGTCGCCACCGAAGGGGACCCCGGCTGCCCGCACCTCGCCCGCCCCGGCCGTGGGCACCACCGGCGCCGGCAGGTGGATCGCCGTCACCACCAGCCCGTTCCCCGCCCCCCAACGCCCAGGGAACACCGGCACCTCCTCGCCGCCCACGACCGGCCCCGGCACCAGCAGCCGCGCGGTGAACGTCCCGTGGTGCGGATCGACGACGATCTCCGCCTCGGAGAAGTCCAACTCGCGCTCCGTCAGCGGGTACCAGACCTTGAAGACACTCTCCTTGGCGCTGAAGAACAGCCGTTCCCAGTGCAGTTCGGGACGGACGGCCGACAGCCCGGCCAGCTGGGCGCGCTCGGAGTCGAGGGTCACCACCTCCAGGACACCGTCCGGCAGCGGGCCGTCCGGTTCCGCGTCGATCCCCAGCCCAGCCGTCGTCCCGGGCGACGCCAGCGCCACACCCCGGTAGCCGACGCAGTGGGTCATGCTGCCGATCACCCCCTCCGGCCACTGCGGCGCGCCCCGCTGGTTCGGCAGGATCGGCGCCGGCGGCCGGCCGAGCCGGGTCAGTGCTCGCCGTGCCAGGTGCCGGACGGTGGTGAACTCCCGCCGCCGCTTGTCGACCGCCCGGGCGATCCGCTCCGCCTCCTCGGGGAAGAGCCCTTCCCCGGGCTGTACCGCGTCGTCGTACGCCGCCTCGGTCACGACCGGGGCCGGCAGCAGTCGCTCGATCACCGCGACCCCGTCGGGGCCGTGGAGAACCGGACCTCGCGCAGCGGTTCCCGGGGCGGTCTGGGCTTCCATTCACGGGGGTAGCCGACGGAGACCTCCTCGAACCGGACACCGTCGTAGTACGTCACGCGCGGGATGTGCAGATGCCCGTAGACGACCGCTGCGGCACGGAACCGGACGTGCCAGTCCGCGGTCAGCACGGTGCCGCACCACTGGGCGAACTCCGGGTAGTGCAGCACGTCGGTCGGCTGCCGCACCAGCGGCCAGTGGTTCACCAGCACCGTCGACAGCGCCGGGTCGATCTCCGACAGCCGCCGCTCGCTGTACGCCACCCGCTCCCGGCACCACGCCGCGCGGCTCGGATACGGGTCGGGGTGGAGGAAGTACTCGTCGGAGCAGACGATCCCGGCCTCGTGGGCGATCCGCAGCGACTCCTCCGCGGTGCTCGCCCCGGGTGCGCGGAAGGTGTAGTCGTAGAGCGCGAACAGCGGCGCCACGGCGACCGGACCGTCCGGCCCCTGCCACACGGGGTAGGGGTCCTCGGGGGTGACGACGCCGAGCTCACGACAACGCGCCACCAGCTCCTCGTACCGCGCCGCACCGCGGAGCGTGCACGGGTCCTGCGGGTGCGTCCACAGCTCGTGGTTGCCCGGCGCCCAGACCACCTTGGCGAAGCGTCCGGCGAGCAGGCTCAGCGCCGAGACGACGTCCTCGACCTTCTCGGCGACATCGCCCGCGACGATCAGCCAGTCGTCCGCGGAAGTGGGGTGGAGCGCCTGGAGCACCGCGCGGTTCTCCTCGTAGGCGATGTGCAGGTCGCTGACGGCCAGCAGTCTTCCTCGGGCCACGGCACCGTCCTTCCGTCGGTTCCGGCCGGGCCGCCCACCGCGCGGGGCGGGGGAGCGGGGCGGGCCGGCGGAGCGGGGCGGACACACCCGAGCGCGCGGGGGCCGCCGATTTCCCGGCCCACCCTACGGCCGCGTCCCACCCGCCCGCGACGGTTCCGCCGGTCGCGCGACAGGCCCGCAG
>NZ_JAAVJB010000145.1 GCF_012034385.1 Streptomyces spiramenti | reverse complement strand
GCCCCGGGCGGGCCCGCGGCGCGGCGGGCGGCAGCGCCCCGGCGGGTACCCGGCGGCGCGAACCGCGCGGCACCCGGTGGCCGGATCCGACGCGCCCGCCCTGTACGGACGGTTGAGGACATGTCAATCTGCGGTCGACGCGGCGGGCGCCGACTCCGCCGCGTCGTTCGGCCGGTCCCGTTCGGCGCCGCTGTGGGACCCGCCCGGGGAGGACGAGGCGACGTGGACAACGGGCGAGGCGGTCCCACCCGGCAGGTGTGGTTCCGCTCCGGCGTCGCGGGCATGGCCTCCTACCTCGACGCGGCGGCGATCGTCTCGACGGGGGCCGCGCTGGTCCTGTACAAGGACCCGCTGGGGCTCACGGCGGGAACCATCGGCCTGCTGTCGGCCGCGCTCACCCTGGCCATCGCCGTCGGCTCATTGCTCGGGGGCCGGCTCGGCGACCGCTTCGGCCGTCGCCGGGTGTTCGTCGCCACCGTGACGATGCTCGCGACCGGCGCCGCGGTCCTCGCCGCCGCGCCGAACAGCGACTGGCTGCTGCCGGGCGTGCTGCTGCTGGGGTTCGCGGCCGGCGCCGACCTCCCCGTCTCCATCTCGCTCATCGGTGAGGAGGCACCCGAGGAGGCCAGAGGCAAGCTCATCGCCCTCTCCCAACTGCTCTGGTACCTCGGCATGTGCGCGACCCAGCTGACCGGGCTGCTGGTCGGCGGGCTCGGCGCCACAGGAGCGCGCCTGCTCTACGCGCACGTCACCGTGGTGGCACTGCTGGTACTGGCGCTGCGGCTCCGGGTGCCGGAGTCGCGCCAGTGGCTGGCGCAACGACGGCTCGCGCGGGAACTGGACGGAGCGGCGGCGGGCCGGGTGACGGCCGGCCGCCGGCTGCTGCGCGCGCCGCACCGGCGGCCGATGCTCCTGCTGGCCGCCTTCTACGTGCTGACCCTCGTCGCGGCCAACACCATGGGCCAGTTCACCACCTACCTGTACGTCGAGGTCGCCGGAACCACCGTCCAGGTCGCCTCCGGCATCAACCTGGCCGTCCTGTTCCTCAGCATCGTCCTGGCCGCGCTCTTCATGCGCGTGGTGGACGGCCGCCACCGGATGCGCTGGTACGCCCTCGGCGCCGTCGGGTTCGTCCTCTACTTCGCTCTGCCCGCCGTTCTCGGTGTCCACGTGTGGAGCCTGGCGCTCGCCAAGGTCGTCGGCACCTTCGGTACCGCGCTCGCCTTCGAGGCCGTCTTCAAGGTCTGGTCGCAGGAGGCGTTCCCGACCCTGCTGCGGTCCACCGCGCAGGGCGCCGTCATGGCGGTGGCACGGGGGGCCGCCGCGGCGGCAGCGCTGTGGACACCGCGCCTGCTGGACACCACGCCCCGCACCCTGTTCGTGGTCCTGGCCGCGGTGGTGGCCGTCGCGATGCTGCTGGGGCCGTTCATCGAACGGCTTCCCAAACGCACCCTCAGCCTCGGCGGATCCGCCGGTTCGGCCGCACCGCGCCGCCCGGCCGACCCCGCGGGGCCGACCGCGCCGCACGGCCCCCGGACGTGACGCCCGGGGGCCGGCGGGGGATCAGCGCAACTCGGTGGCGTCCGCGCCGGTCTCGGTGACGACGCCCACGACCTCGGCGTCGGCGTCCTCCGCCGCCGGGACCGAGAGCGTCCGCCCCGCGGCCGAGCCGTCGACGTCACCGTGGGCGACCAGGTCGCCCACGCCCGGACTCGCGGCGGCGATGAGGTACCAGCGGTCGTCGGGCGAGCGCCAGAGCGCCGACGCCACGAAGTGGTGCTCCCGCAACGTGCAGTCCGCGCCGCCCTCGGCCCGGGCCGTGACCTCGCCGGGCTCACCGAACGCCCGCGCGGCGCCGCCCCGTTCCCCGGTGCGGTCCTCGTCGTCCGCCGCTCCGGACCCGCCGTCCGGCGGCAGATGGAGCTGCGTCATGGTCCGCACGCCCTCGCCGCGCCAGGTCTCGGCCCGGGTGCACACCCAGCTGGCCCGGCCGCCGTCGTCCGGCAGCTCCTGCGAGGCGAACTCCCAGCTGTTGACGAGCCGGACGCCGCTGCCGGCCAGTTCCGGCAGGTGGCAGGCGGTGCGGGCGAGACGGTCGGCGGCCTCGCCGCGCAGCGGGTGTCCGTGGCCGACGCCGGGAGCCGCGTCGGTGACCGCCACCGGTACCAGCTCCCCCATGTCGACCAGCACGCCGGTCGGCAGCCCCGACGGTGTCGTCAGCTCCAGCAGGGGCGAGTTGGTGCACTCCGCCGCGCCGACCGCGGTCGGGACCGGCGCCGTCACCCCGTCCTGCCCCAGGGCCACCTCGGTCGGCGCCGCCCCCGGGGCGAGCAGGTCGTGGACGTCGGCGCTCTCGACCCACGGCGCCGTCAGGTAGCGGACCCCGTCGGCCTCCCGGTGGAGGACGACGGCGGGGTGCCCGCCGCTCGCGCCGTCCACCCGGGCGAGCTCCAACGTGGCGCCCGCCGCGGCCGGCGCGCGGTCACCGCCGGAGCGGTCGGCCCGCTCCCCGCGGTCCTCGTCCGCCGCACCGGTCCCGCCCTGCTCGTCCCCGCTCCGGCCGTCCGCGGGCTCGGCGTAGCGGGCGAGGCGGAGACCGTCGTGCAGCAGCACCAGCGACCTGTCGGCGACCTGCCCTGCGTAGAGCAGCCGGGGCGCGGCGGGCGGGGGGCCGGTGGCGGTGCCGGGCGTGGCCGTGACCGTCACCTCCGGACCGGCGGCGGCCCACGCCGCCAGCGCCCGGCCGAGCAGCTCCTCGTCGTCCACGGCCGTCCCGCGCGGCTCCCAGGAGGCGAAGTCGACCCTGCTCGCGTCCCGCCACGCGCCCTCGGGGACCCGTTCCAACTGCTCGGGATCGGCGCTCGCGACCAGCGCCGGGTTGCGGGGGGCCGCCTCGCCGGAACCCGCGTCGTCGGAGGGGGCCGGTGAGCCACCGGGCGCCCCGTCCGTGCCGAAGGCCGCCAGCAGACCGGCTCCCAGCATCAGCGCCCCCGCCGCGGCCACGCCCGAGCGGCGGTACTGGCGGCGGCGCAGCAGGTCACCGGGGCGGGCCCGGAGCGCGCAGGGGTCCTCCAGCGGCGGTCGGTCCCCGCCCGGGAGGGCAGCCGCCGCCTCGACGGCCGCGCGCGCCTCCTCCGGTCGCACCCGGGCCGCGGTCAGCAGGCTCTCCGCCTCGCGGGGGCCGAGGCGCTCCAGCCGGGCGAGGGCGAAGGCCACCCGCACTGCGGGAGCCGCGCCGAGCAGCGCCTGCTCCATGGCGAGCGCCTCGGCGCCGGCGGGCAGCGGTGAGAGCCGCAGTCCCAGCACCTGGGGAAGGAACCGGGGGCCGCGGCCGATCCGCCGCAGCGCCCCCGCCGGACCGCGCGACGGCGCGGCGGACCGGTCGGCCACCGCGAGGACGGAGGCCACCAGGCGCTCCCGGAGACATGCGTACCCGGGGTCGGCGTTGGCGCGGTCGGTGCCGTCCTCACCGGCGGGATCCTCAGCGGCGGACGGGCCCGCGGGGGAACGGTGGCCGAGCAGCTCCGGGCGGGCGAGACGCGTGGTCCGCGACCGCGGCAGCGCCCGCTGGGCGAGGGCGTGCGCGGCGACCACCCGCTTGTGCCGGGCCAGGTCGGGCGGCAGGACGAGGTACCCCAGGCGCACCAGCCGCGCGTAGTGCTCGACGATCGCGGCCTCTGCGACGTCCAGGCGCACGACGGCGCTGCCCGGGCGGGGCTCGGCGCCGGTGCTCGGGGCGGGCTCGGTGGGCGAGGGCTGGGAGGGAGTCACATTGAGCTGAACGAGTGACTTGCCGGGCGGTTACTTCACGCCCTCGTGTTGACGGTGGCCGTGGGGCGGGGCGCGCGCGGTGGTCGCGCCGCCCCCGGCTCCGGTGTGCGACGGCGCCCCCGCGCCACCGTGCGCGCCGCCCTCGCGACCCGGACCGTGCGGCGCGCGCCTCACCCCTTGACGCAGACGACCTGCTTGAGCTCCGCCTCGACGGTCACCAGGTCGCGCTGGCGCGAGACGACCTCCTCGATCGACTTGTACGCGCCGGGGATCTCGTCGACGACACCCGCGTCCTTCCGGCACTCGACCCCGCGCGTCTGCTCCGCGAGATCGGCCGCGGTGAAGGCCCGCTTGGCGGCCGAGCGGCTCATCCGGCGGCCCGCACCGTGGGAGGCGGAGTTGAACGAGGCCGCGTTGCCGAGCCCGCGCACGATGTAGGACCCGGTGCCCATCGAACCGGGGATGATCCCACGGTCCCCGCTGCCCGCCCGGATGGCGCCCTTCCGCGTCACCAGCAGCTCCGTCCCGTCGTACTCCTCCTCGGCGACGTAGTTGTGGTGGCAGGAGATCACCTCGCCGAACCGCGGCGCCGCGCCCCGGAACTCGGCGCGCACCACGTTCTGCAGCAGCGCCATCATGATCGCCCGGTTGAGGCGGGCGTATTCCTGGGCCCAGAAGAGGTCGTGCCGGTACGCCGTCATCTGCGGGGTGTCCGCCACGAACACGGCGAGGTCGCGGTCGACCAGACCCTGGTTGTGCGGCAGTCCCCGCGCCACCCCGATGTGGTGCTCCGCCAGCTCCTTGCCGATGTTCCGCGAGCCCGAGTGCAGCATCAGCCAGACGGCACCCTCGGTGTCCGTGCACACCTCGACGAAGTGGTTGCCGCCGCCGAGGCTGCCGAGCTGCTTCTCGGCCCGGCCCCGCCGGAAGGAGACCGTCGACGCCACGTCGTCGAAGCGGCGCCACAGCCGGTCCGGCCCCGTGGCGGCCACACCGTGCAGCCGGGTGGTGTCGACCGCGGTGTCGTGCATGCCGCGGCCGACGGGGATCGCCGCCTCGATCCGGGAACGCAGCCGGGAGAGGTCCTCGGGGAGGTCGTCGGCGGTGAGGGAGGTCCGCACCGCGGACATGCCGCACCCGATGTCCACGCCGACCGCCGCGGGGCAGACGGCGCCCTCCATGGCGATGACGGACCCGACCGTGGCGCCCTTGCCGTAGTGCACGTCGGGCATCACCGCCAGCCCGCGCACCCAGGGCAGAGTGGTGACGTTGTGCAGCTGCCGGGCGGCGCCCTCCTCGATGCCGGCCGGGTCCGCCCAGCTCCGGATCGGTATCCGCGCGCCCGCCAGTTCGGTGTACCCCATGATGTGCCGCCCCCGAGACGTAGCCGATGAGGTGCACATTGTGTTCTCGGCACGTGGTCGCGGAGCAACGGGTTTTCGACGGGTGACACCCCGCGGCGGACCCGGTGGGAGGGGTGGCGGCGCAGCGGGCACGCCTTGGGCGCACTGCTCCCCGCCGTGCGTGCCCCGCCCTCCGCCGCGCGCCGTCGAACCCGGAGGATGGCATCGACCCGGACCGCCGGGCGCCGGTCCCGGTGCCCGGCGGTCGCCGTCCGCCGAGAACGGAGCCCGTCCGCGATGCCCGAGCCGATCCGCCGCGTCCTCGTCCGCGCCCACGACGACATCACCCTGGAGGAGGTGCCCGCGCCACGGCCTGCCGAGGGCGAACTCCTGATCCGCAGCGTCCTCGTGGGGATCTGTGGTTCGGACACCCACGCCGCACGGGGGCACCACCCCTTCATCGAGCTGCC
The DNA here is from genome assembly GCF_012034385.1 of Streptomyces spiramenti. GTDB lineage: Bacteria > Actinomycetota > Actinomycetes > Streptomycetales > Streptomycetaceae > Streptomyces > Streptomyces spiramenti. The sequence goes on along the minus strand of NZ_JAAVJB010000145.1, from coordinate 7,447 downwards.
CTACCGTCCGGGGCACGAGGTGGTCGGTGAGGTCGTGGAGGTCGGCCCCGGTGTGACCGGCCACGTCCCCGGCGGACGTGTCGTCGTCGAACCGGGCCTGGTCTGCGGCGCCTGCCCGCAGTGCCGCTCAGGCCGGTACAACATCTGCACGGAACTGGCGGTGTTCGGCTGCCAGACCCCCGGCGGGATGGCCGACCTCTTCACCATCGCGGCGGGCCGCGTCCACCCGGTGCCGGACGCGCTGACCGACCTCCAGGCGGCGCTGGTGGAGCCCCTGGCCACCCCCGTCCACGCCGTGGCCAAGGCAGGGGACCTCACCGGCCGCACGGTCCTGGTGCTCGGCGCCGGTCCGATCGGTCTGCTGCTCGTGATCGCGGCACGGCTCGCCGGCGCCCGGCGCGTCGTCGTCACCGACCTGCTGGCCGCAAAGCGGGACCGGGCCCGGCGGCTCGGCGCCGACGCCGTGCTCCCCGCCGACGGCGAGGACCTCCCCGCGCGGGTCGCCGACGCCCTCGGCGGCCCCGCCGACGTCGTCTTCGACTGCGTCGCCCGTGCCTCCTCGATCGGGCAGGCCGTCGACTCCGTCGCCAAGGGTGGACACGTCGTCGTCGTCGGGGTCGGCGCGCCGGGCCCCACCCCGGTGCGGCTGGACCTGGTACAGGACCGCGAACTCCGGATCGAGGGCACGCTGATGTACACCGCCGACGACTACCGCCGAGCGATGGAGATCATCGGCTCGGGCGCGGTGGACGCCGCGGAGATCGTCACCGCGACGTTCCCGCTGGCGGAGGCGGCAGCTGCCTTCGCCGCCGCCTCGGACCCCGCCCACGTCAAGGTGCTGGTCACCGGGGGCGGCCTCCCGGGCCCGGCCGGCGCCGGGAGGCCGTAGCGGCTGTCCGGCGACGCGCGCCCCGCCTGGCGGGAACCACCGGGCACCGGACCCGGCCGGACCCGGCGCGGTCAGCCCAGTGCCCGGTCCAGGTTGGTGGTGGCGCTGATGAGCGCGAGGTGGGTGAAGGCCTGCGGGAAGTTGCCGAGGTGCTCGCCGGTCAGCCCGATCTGCTCGGCGTACAGGCCGGTGTGGTTGGCGTAGGTGAAGATCTTCTCCAACGCCAGTCTCGCCCGCTCCACCTGCCCGGTCCTGGTCAGCGCCTCCACCCACCAGAAGGAGCAGATCGAGAACGTGCCCTCCTCGCCGCTCAACCCGTCCGGGGTCAGCCTCGGGTCGTACCGGAACACCAGCCCGTCCGTGACGAGTTCCTCGGCGATCGCCTCCACGGTCGAGTGGAACCGGGGGTCGTTCGGGGAAACGAACTTGACCATCGGCATCAGCAGCAGTGAGGCGTCCAGCTCCGCGGGTGGCGTCTCGCCCGGAGCGTCGGCGAGCCGCTGCGTGAACGTCCCCCGGTCGTGGTTCCAGCCCCGCTCCATGACCTGCCGGTAGATCGCGTCGCGCTCCCGTCGCCACCGCGCCAGGTCGGCCGGGAGCCCGCGCTGGTTGGCGATGCGGATCATCCGCTCCACCGCCACCCAGCACATGACGCGGGAGTAGGTGTGGTGCTGCTGTCCCGCCCGGGTCTCCCAGATCCCCTGGTCGGGGGTGTCCCAGTGGTCGAGCAGCCAGTCCAGGATGCGGCCGAGGTTGGACCAGGTGTCGTGGGAGATGCCGCCGCCGTACTTGTTGAACAGGTAGACGGAGTCGATGAGTTCGCCGTAGATGTCGAGCTGGAGCTGGCCGGCGGCGCAGTTCCCCGCCCGCACCGGGCGGGAGCCCCGGTACCCCGCGAGGTGGTGCAGCTCCTCCTCGGGGATGTGCGGGTCGCCGTCGATCGTGTACATCACCCGCAGCGGTCCCAGCCCCCCGTCCTCGGACCGGTCCAGGCAGCGTGAGAGCCAGGCGATGAAGGCCTGCGCCTCGGCGGTGAAACCCAGCCGCAGCAACGCGTACAGGGAGAACGCCGCGTCGCGGATCCACACGTACCGGTAGTCCCAGTTGCGTTCGCCGCCCAGGTGCTCGGGCAGCGCGGCGGTGGGGGCGGCCACCACCGCTCCGGTCGGCTCGTGCGTCAGCAGCTTCAACGCCAGCGCCGACCGGTGCACCATCTCGCGCCACCGACCGGTGTAGGCCGACCGCGCGAGCCATCCCCGCCAGAAGGCCACCGTCGAGTCGAACAGCCGCTGTGCCTGCTCCGCGTCCAGCGGGTCCCGCTCCTCGCCGCCGGCCGCGCGCCGCCGGTCGCTCTCGCCGCCCGCTTCCGGCCCGCCGGCGCTGGGCGCACCGCCCGGCCGCCGCCCGTCGCCCGAGGGCGCCGGTGCCTCGGTCACGGCGCCGCCGTCCCCCGGGGAGCCGCTCCCGGCCGCGCTCGGCGCAGAGGCGTCGGGCTCCAGCACGAAGAGCACGGACTCGCCCTGCGCGACCCGGAACACACCGTGCGCGTCGCCGTCGTGCTCCTCCAGGGCGACATCGCTGTGCAGTGTCAGCGGGGGAGCGGCACCGACGAACCGCAACCCGGTGGGGGTCCGCTCGGTCCGGTAGCGCGCGCGCCCGTAGTCCGGTCGGGGCGCCACCTCGACCCGCATCCGCATGTGCCCGCGGACGCTGACCACCCGCCTGACCAGCCGCTGCCGGTGGTCGGGGTCGTGTTCCCGCAGCAGCGGCATGAAGTCCTGCACCTCGACCATGCCGTCCTCGGTCAGCATCCTCGTGATGAGGATGTTGGTCTCGGGGAAGTAGAACTGCTGCCGTGTCGCGACCTCGCAGTCCGGCTCGATCGCCCAGAACCCGCCCCGCTCGGCGTCCAGCAGTGCGCCGAACACGCTCGGGGAGTCGAACCGCGGTGCGCAGAACCAGTCGATCCGCCCGTCGGTGCCGACCAGCGCGGCCGTGCGGAGGTCGCCGATCAGCCCGTGCTCACCGATCGGCAGGTAGGGCGGGGACAGCCGGTTACGGTCGTCCGACCGCGGTGCGGCGCTCATGCGCGCGACACCCGCCAGCCGCGCCCGCCGGGGAGGTCCAGTGCGGCCTGCGGGCCCCAGCCGCCGCGTTCGTACCGCACCACGGGGGGCGGGTTCTCCAAGACCGGGGCGCAGACCTCCCAGAGCCGTTCGATCTCGGCCGCGCCGGTGAAGAGGGTCTGGTCGCCCCGCAACGCGTCGAGCAGCAGCTTCTCGTACGCCTCCAGCGGACGAGCCCGGGTGAACGCCTCCTCGAACCGCAGAGCCAGCGACGCCGAGGCCAGGGCGAAGTCCGGCCCCGGCCGCTTCGCCCGCACCTGCAGGGTGATCTCCGGTTCGTCGGTCAGTTCGAAGACCAGCTCGTCCGGGCAGGTCCCCGCCAGGCGCTCCGCGAAGAGCCCCGCCGGCGGTTCGTGGAAGCCGATGGTCACCACGCGGCGCGAAGCGCCCAGGGCCTTGCCGGTGCGCAGGAGGAAGGGCACACCCGACCAGCGCGGACTGTCCACCCACGCGCGCAGCGCGACGAACGTCTCGACCTCCGAGGCGTCGTCCACGCCCTCCTCGTCGCGGTAGCCCTCGTACTGTCCGAACACCACCTCGGCCGGGTCCAGCGGGCGCATCGCCGTGTAGACCCGGAGCTTCTCCGCCCGCAGGGCGGTGGCGGAGAACGCCACCGGCTGTTCGAGCGCGACGAACCCCAGCAGTTGGGAGAGGTGCGTGGTCAACATGTCGCGGAAGGTCCCGGTCGACTCCATGAACCCCGCGCGGCCCTCGATCCCGATGCTCTCGGGGACGTCGATCTGGACGTACGCCACGTGGTGCCGGTGCCAGGCCGGTTCGAACAGCCCGTTGGCGAAGCGGAGCGCCAGGATGTTCTGCACCGCCTCCTTGCCCAGGAAGTGGTCGATGCGGAATACCCGGTCCTCCGCTACGACCCGGTGGACCGCCGCGTTCAGCGAGCGTGCCGAGGCGAGGTCCTCGCCGAACGGCTTCTCCATGACGAGCGAGGCGCCCTCCGCGATGCCGGTCTCGCCCAGCATCGCGATCATGGGCTCGGCGGAGCCCGGGGGAACGGAGAGGTAGACCAGCGTCCGTGTGTCGTTTCCGAGGCGTTCCCGCTCGCGCCGTACTCGCGCCGCCAGCTCCGTGCCGTCGTCCGCGGAGGAGGTGCAGAAGGTGATGTTCTCGGCCAGTTCGTGCCAGGCCGTGGCGTCGAACGCCTCCCGGGGCAGGTGGTCGGCCACCGCCTCGCCCAGCGCTCGACGGAACTCCTCGTCGGTGCCGGGGGAGTGGCGGCCCGACCCGATCACGCAGAGCCGCTCGGGCAGCATCCCGGAGCGGTGGAGTCGCAGGAGTCCGGGGAAGAGCTTGCGCCGTGCCAGGTCCCCGGTGGCACCGAAGATCACCAGGACGTGCGGGTCGGAGGAGTGTGTGCCGGACGATCCGTCACCGGTCATGCGTGCTGCTCGCTCTCAGCCGTGATCGGGGCGCCGCCCCGGCGTCCCGCGGCGGGTGTCGGAGCTTCCGCCGGCGTCCTGGATACCGGGGAACCCGCCGCTGCGAGCAGCACCACGCCGGGGGCCCCGAGGACCGCGGGCCGCCGGGCCTCACCGCACCGCCGTCCGGGGGAGCGGCGACCGCCACCGACGTGACTCCCGCGGGCGGGGCGCGCGGGGGGCGGTCGGCGCGGTACCGCGGGTCGGCGAGAATCTCCGTACCCGTTTCAACGAACGGCCACGGAACGCGGTTAGCTGATCGCAAGGCGGGACCGAACCGCCTGTCCCGCGACCGCGCATGAGCACAACCATGCTCCCGAAGACGTGAGTTGGAGACCCCGTGACCCACGAGAACAGCCGCAGCGTCCGGCCCGGTACGGCCGCTCCGGCGCTCACCACGACCCCGTGCCACCCGCCGGGGAGACCCGCCGGGCGCTGCGCCCGCCCCGTCTCCCCCGGGGAGGGCGCGTGAACGACCTCCCGCGCCGTTCCGGACGGACCGTCCCCGACCTGGTGCCGCTGCCACCCGCCTTCCAGGCGTTCCACGAGCTCCACTACCCCGCCTACCTCTCCTACGTCGAGCTGCAACTCGGCGACCTGGACGAGGCCCGGCGGGTGGTCGAGGACGTCTTCGTCTACCTCGCCGTCAACTGGCGGGCGCTGATGCGGACCGAGGTCCCCGCGGCCGAGGCCTGGGCGGTCGTCAAGACCGTCGTCGTCAGCCACCTCGACGAGGGCGGACGGCAGCCCGCCATGCCGGAGACCGCCGTCTTCCGCCGGGTCGCCGCCGAAGTGCTGCGGCAGACGCGCGGTCAGTTCGCCGTGATGGAGAGCGTCATAGGGCTCTACCCCGCCATCGCCCGCCTCCCCGAGCGGCTGTTCGACGTCGTCGTCCTCCGGTTCGTTCTCGGCTACCCCACCGGCCGGGTGGCGGCCATCATGGGGCTGGAGGAGGGCACCGTCCGCAGCCACATCCACCACGCGCGCGGCAAACTCTCCCGCGACCTCGGCTGCGGCGACCCCGACGAACGGAGGAGCCTGTGAGGACCGCGGAGCAGGACTTCGACGCCTTCCTGGCCAATGCGGCCATCCCCCACGCCACCTCCCGCGGCGAGCTGGAGGAGTCGCGTCGCCGCATCGAGGAGCGGCTGGCCGCCACGCTCCGCCGGGAGGCACCCGGCGCCCGCGCCCGGCCCGCCGCGGCTCCACGGTCGAATCGTCCCGGCCACCGTCCGCTGCCGGCCCACCGCCGCGCGGGGGACGACCTCCGGCAGCTCTGCACGCTGGTGGTCCGCGACGCCAAGGCGGCGGCCAGCATCGCCGGACTGGTCAACTCCGTCCGCATCGAGCCGGACGGCGCGCTGGTCTTCGCCTGCCTCCTCCATCTCGCGGACCGCACGGACGGCGCGCAGTTCTGGTGGCAGTTCAGCGCGGGAGCCGGCAGGGGGACCTCGGCGGTCTGCCTGCACCTGCTCCACCTGCAACGGGGCGAGCACCGCGACGCCGGGTACTGGGCGGCGCAGGTGGCGGCGCTCGGGCAGGAGACCCCGTGGTTCCTCCACGACATGCTCCGTGCGCACGCCGCCCTGGGCGACACCGCCGGGGCCTCCGCGTCCGCGACCCCGCCGGCGCTGGCGGCGGCCATCAGGCGGCTCGACGTCGCCACGGACCAGGACTTCGGTCCGGTGCCCCGGCCCGATCCGGGTCTCGCCGACCGGTTCGCCGGATGACGCGGTGCCCGCCCCGCTCATGCGGGGCGGGCACCGCGCGCGCCGTGTCACCGAACGGGTGCGGCCCGCTACGGGCCGACGGGGTAACCGCTGGTCAGCGCGACCCGGTTCCAGGCGTTCATCACGACCGCCAGCCAGGCGATCGCCGCGGCCTGCGCCTCGCCGAGCTCGTCCTCGTCACCGGCCGGCAACGTGGCCACCGCCGGGGAGGTGACCGCTTCGGCCAGCCGCAGAGCAGCGCGTTCCGTCCCGCTGAAGTACCGCGACTCCCGCCACGCGGGGAGCACTGCCAGCCGGTCGGCGGTCTCACCGAGCGCGAGGGCGTCCCGCGTGTGCATCCGCAGGCAGAACGCGCAGCCGTTGAGCTGCGAGACCCGGATCTTCACCAGCTCCGACAGCAGCGGGTCCACCCCGGCCGCCGCGACGCCCGCGTCTGCCTGCTTGCTGAGTTCCAGGAGCCGGCTGTAGGCGGCCGGCTGTCCTTCGGGGAGATCGACGTGGATCATGGTGGTCCTTCCGTGGTTCCGACAGGGGGCGGGGCGAACGGTCGGCACGACCGGCGGTGCCCCGCCGTACTCCTGACGAGACAGCGCGCCAGAATGTGAGGCGTCGGCCGGAACGCATCCACCCGTCCGGACGCCGACCGGAGGGAGCCCGACATGGCGACAGAACCGACGGCCGCCACCGGCGGGCGGCCGACCGGGGAGTGCGGGACGGCGGAGAGCCGGGTGGAGCGGGAGCGGCCCCGGCTGCTCGGCCTCGCCCACCGCATGCTCGGCACGGTCGCGGACGCCGAGGAGGCGGTGCAGGAGGCGCTCCTGCGCTGGTACCGCCTCGACTGCGTCGAACGCGACGCCGTCGCCAACCCCCCGGCTTGGCTGACCCGTGTCACCGGCCGCGTCTGCCTGGACCTGCTCGGCAGCGCACGGGCCCGCCGTGAACGGTACGTCGGCCCCTGGCTGCCCGAACCCGTGCCCGAGGGGACGTTCCCCGGCGTCGGAGACGGCTCGGCCCGCGCCGTCGCGATGGCCCCGCCCGCCGAGCAGCCCTCCGACCGGGTGGTGGCGAACGAGGAGGTGAGCACGGCGCTGCTGCTCGTCATGGAGACCATGACCCCCGCCGAACGGGTGGTCTTCGTGCTGCACGACGTCTTCGCCGTCCCGTTCACCGAGGTGGCCCGCACCGTCGGCCGCACCCCCGCCGCGACGCGGCAGCTGGCCGGGTCCGCCCGAGGGCGGCTGGCGGCCGGGCGGCGCGGCCCGGCGG